>JADGQF010000066.1 GCA_017882045.1 Anaerolineales bacterium | reverse complement strand
CATGCAATCCACCAGGCCGGCCTCGATGATGCTCTTGCGGATCTCCCCTTCGCCGGACTGGTTGGAGGACAGCGAGCCGTTGGCCAACACGAAGCCGGCCAGGCCCGTGGGCGCCAGGTGATGGATGAAGTGCTGCACCCAGGCGAAGTTGGCGTTCGACGTGGACGGCGTGCCGTACTGCCAGCGCTTATCGTCGCGCAACAGCTCCCCACGCCAGTCGCTGTCGTTGAAGGGTGGGTTGGCCAGCACGTAGTCAGCCTTGAGGTCGGGGTGCAGGTCGCGGTGGAAGCTGTCCGCGTACTCCGCCCCCAGGTTGGCGTCAATGCCGCGGATGGCCAGGTTCATCTTCGCCAGCCGCCAGGTGGTGTGGTTCGACTCCTGGCCGAAGACGTGAATGTCGCCGACGCGGCCGCCATGGGCCTCCACGAACTTCTCCGACTGCACGAACATGCCGCCCGAGCCGCAGCACGGATCGTAGACGCGCCCCTTGTAGGGGGCCAGCATCTCGACCAGCAGTCCCACGATGCAACGAGGGGTATAAAACTGGCCGCCCTTCTTGCCCTCGGCGCTGGCAAACTGCGACAGGAAATACTCGTAGACGCGGCCCAGGATGTCTTTCGAGCGATTCGCCTTGTCGCCCAGGCCGATGTTGCCGATCAGGTCGATGAGCTGGCCCAGGCGCTGCTTGTCGAGCCGCGGGTGGGCATAGTCCTTGGGCAGCACGCCCTTGAGCGAGGGGTTGTCACGCTCAATCGCCAGCATCGCGTCATCCACGGTCTTGCCGATGGCCGGCTGCCTGGCGTTGGCCAGGAGGTAGGCCCAGCGGGCATCCTTCGGCACCCAGAAGATGTTCTCGGCCCGGTATTCATCCGGGTCTTCAGGATCGGCGCCTTGCGCCACTTCAGCTTCCAGCAGGGCGTGCCGTTCCTCGAACGCGTCGGAGATGTATTTGAGGAAGATCAGCCCGAGGACGACGTGCTTGTACTCGGCCGCGTCCATGTTGCTGCGCAGGGCGTCGGCAGCTGCCCAGAGGGTCGCTTCAAAGCCGAGATTAGCCCCGTTGCTGTTTGGCATAGTGCTCCGTTAGTGTAAGTGGAAAACTATTAGAGAGGTACGAAATAGGAAAACAAGAACCGCCGGCATCAACAACGATGCAGATAGCTACAGGCGTTGGGGTGCTCATTGGCAGTACGTGTACGTCGTCGCTGGCCACCGCTCCGGATGTTGCAAGCACCGCGGGGCGTTTGACTTATGTGGACTCTACCACAAGCGAAGGTAATTCGCAATCCGCATGCGCTGAGGGTCGGACATGAGTTCGGAGGGTTGACAATAAGAGAGCTGTGCTTATGGCCGGCGCCACGCGGTGGTGAACTTCTTAAGCACCATTACAGTCAGCCGGCCGCCCGTCCGCTATCCAAAGGGCATTAGTTCATTTGTTCTACAAGCTAGCCGGCTACGGCGAACCTGCTGCCTGCTCGTGACCGACAGAGCGTGGGAAGGAGAGGATTATGGCCTGCGGCGATCCAGGGAGCAGCCGGTGACGAGCCGCCAACCCCAACGTTCTTCGCCACGCCGGTCGACTTCCGGGCCTGGTTCGAGGACAACCACGAAGGGGCCGGGGAGCTATGGGTCGGGTTCTACAAGGTCGGCTCGGGCCGGCCTAGCATCACCTGGCCGCAAGCCGTGGACCAGGCGCTGTGTTTTGGCTGGATCGACAATCACTCCGTCAGAGGACCTTAACGCGTTCCTTGACGGGCGGGTGCGAGTAGAGAAGCCAGACCACCCACCGCGGCGGGTCGGCTTCCGAGAGGTTCTGGTTGGCCAGGCGGATCATGGCGCGCGCGAAGGCCAACGGGTTGCGCGTGGTTTGCACGGCGTAACGATCGGCCAGGCTCTCGCGCCAGCGGGAATAGCCGTTGATGAGCGGCATGGTGATCAGTGAGAAAAGGCCCACCACCAGCACCAGCAAGGGCATGCCGGCGACGTCGCCCAGACCGCTGAAGCCGAAATAGCCGATACCGGCGCGCAGGAAGAGGTGCGCCAGGTACATCCCGCCCAGGAAGAGCAGGCTCTGCACGATGATGCCGAGTTCCAGGTCGTGGTGGACCTGGTGCCCAAGCTCGTGAGCGATGATGGTCTCGATCTCTTGCGGGCTGTAATCGGCATAGAGCGTGTCGCCCAGGGCGATGCGCTTGCTCGACCCCAGCCCCATGACCATCGCGTTGCCGGCGGTGGTGCGCGCGCTCAGGTTGATCGTGTAGACCCCTACGATGCGCGTGTGAGCCTGCTCGGCTAAGCGTTTGATGCGTTCGATCAGATCAGAGTCATTCAGCGGCGTGAGCTTGTAAAACAGCGGCGTGATCAGCACGGGGGCCAGGTGGCCCAGCAGGACGGCGAAAAAGATCAGGAAGACGGCGGCCCACAGCCACCAGGTAGCAGGGTAGGTGCGCAACAGCCAGTAGATCACCTCGGCCACGGGCAGTCCCAGCAGCAGCCCGAGCACCAATGACTTCATCTCGTCTTCCACCCAGCCGGCGGCCGATTGCGTGCTGAGTCCGTAGCGATGCGGCAAGATGAACCCGCCCCACCAGGAAAGCGGCGCCGTGATGAGGCTGTAGCCGAGGTAGGCGATGGCCACGTAGGCCGCCACCAGTGCGCCGGGAGCGACCAAGTGGGCACGCAGCAGCGCGTCCTTCAGCCACTGCGAGACACCGCTCAAGAGGAAGCCGATCACCAGGACGGCCGAGAGGGCCATTTCAAGCACCATCAGGCGACGGTGCTGGCGCGCCAGCTGCCTGGCCGCCGCCTGGCGCCCCTCGTCCAATATTACAGCGTCCGATATCAGGCCGGCAGGCATATCTTCCCTCTCGGATTGCGGCATTTCCGTCATCCTTCACCGCCTTCTCACAAAACGCAAGATATCCCCCAGATGGCAGGAATGGCTGTAAGCCTCAAGACAAGGCCCTCCTTAAGCAGACTGGCCCCCGCACGATGTGCGGGGGCCAGTCTGCTTAAGGAGGGCCGGCGCCGGACAGCCGGCGGGGGCGGATTACTTACCCATGCTCTTGTTGTAGTCCCCGATCGCCGTGGTGACGGAAGCGGCGGCCTTATCCATCGCCTCTTGCGGCGTGGACTTGCCGGCCAGCACTTCCTCAACGGCAGTCTCCACCGTCGCGCGCGCGGTGGGGAAGACGCCGATCAGGGCGCCTTGCGTGACACGGTTGTTGGGGGCCATGTGCAGTTGATCGATGGCCGTCTGGAACTGCGGGTATTTCGCCCGCCAGTCCTTGTCCATCTGCTCGTCGTAGGCCGCCTTACGGATCGGGAAGTAGCCCGAGACGGTGTGCCAGTAGGCCATCTGCGGCGCAGCGACCAGGAACTTGACGAACTCCCAGGCACAGTTCTGTTCCACGGGCGGGCGGTCGTTGATGATCCACAGCGAGGCGCCGCCGATGATCGTGCCGCCGGTCTTGAAGGCATCTTCATTCGGGCGGGGCAGAACGCCGGTGCCGAGCTGGAACTTGCCGGCCGAGCCGTCGATCAGGCCGCGCAGCGTGGCCGTCGATTCGATGATCATGGCGGTCTTGCCGGCGAGGAAGGCATTACGCGTGTCGACGGTGGTGCGGCCGAAGTTAGCCATGCTGCCGTCATCGAACATGCTCTTCCACCATTCGAGGACCTTGACGCCTTCCGGGCTGTTAAAGGTGGCCTTGGTGGCGGTGCCGTCGCGGCCGTTGCCGTTGTCCACAAACTGTCCGCCGGAGACGGCCAGGAGTTGTTCCACGAACCAGCCGTAGATCGCGAAGGCGACGCCGTAAGTCGTCACCTTGCCAGAGCCGTCCTTGATCGTCAGCTTCTTGGCGGCAGCGCTTACCTCATCCCAGGTGCGCGGCGGCTTGTCAGGGTCCAATCCTGCGGCCTTGAACATGTCCTTGTTGTAGTACAGGATCGGGTTGGAGCTGTTGAAGGGCATCGACCACAGCTTGCCTTCGACCGTGTAGTAGCCAAGAACGTTGGGCTCGAGGTCAGAAACGTCGTACTTGTCCTTGTCCATGAAATCCTGGACCGGGGAGGCGACCTTCAGGTCGACTATCAGGCGGGTGCCGATGTCGTAGAGTTGCACCAGAGCCGGGGTGGCGTTGCTCTGCAGCCCGGCCTTCAGCTTGTTGAGCGAGTCATCGTAGGAGCCTTGGTAGGTCGGGTCGACGAAGCACTTTTGCTGCGAGGCGTTGAAGTCGTCGGCCAGCTTGGGGATCGACTTGCCGCCGATGTCACCGGCCATGCTGTGCCAGAAGGCGATGCGTTGCGCGCCGGCAGGGGCAACTTTGGTCGGCGGCACCTGTGTTGGGGCAGCCGTGGTGGCGGCCGGGGCGGCAGGAGCCGCGGGGGCAGTGGTGGCCGCAGGAGCAGCCGGGGCCGCAGGAGCGGCCGGGGCAGCCGGGGCGCCACAGGCAGTGAGGAGCAGGCTCAGGGTGACGAGCAGGCTCAGTACGATGAACAGGGAGCGCTTCATGGATTCTCTTCCTTTCGCTATTTGAAGAACACTTATCCCTTGACGGCCCCTGCGGTGAGGCCGCGGATCAACTGGCGGTTGCCGGCGATGAAGAGCAAGAAAGTCGGCAGGAGAACGATCACCACCCCGGCCATGACGGTGTTGAACATGAACCGCTCTTCGTCCTGCAACAGGGTGATGCCGATCTGCACCGTGCGCATGCTCTGGTTGTTGGTGATGAGCAGCGGCCACAGGTACTGGTTGTAGGTTTGCAGAAAGCTGTAGATGGCCAGGGTGCCGAGCGCCGGCCGGGCCAAGGGTAACACGATGGTGGTCAGAAAGCGCAGGCTGCCGCAGCCGTCCATCGTCGCCGCATCGTGTAGCTCGTGTGGGATCGAGCGGAAAAACTGCCGCAACAGAAAGGTGCCGAAAGCGGTGGCCAGAAAGGGCACGCTGAGCCCCAGGAAGCTATCGGTCCAGCCGAGGCTCTTGATCGTCAGGTAGTTGGGGATGATGGTGGCTTCCCAGGGGATCATCATCGTGGACAGGAACAGCAGGAAAGCCACGTTGCGGCCCTTGAAATCGATGAAAGCAAAGGCGTAGGCGGCGAGGCTGGCAGTGATCAACTGGCCGGCCATCACCAGGCTGGATTGGACCACACTGTTGAGCAGGTAGCGCAAGAGCGGCGCCTGCTGCATGGCGTGGACGAAATTAGCCAGGCTCAAGTGCGTCGGCGCCAGGAACGGTGGGTAGGCGGAGATCTCCGTCTCGCTGAGCATACTGATGGTGAAAGCGGACCAGAGCGGAAAGAGCACCACGGCGGCCATCACCGTCAGCAACAGATAGAGGCCGGCGCCGCGCAGGATGCGGGCAGGAGGGGTGCGACGGGAAACCTTCACCAGGGTGCTCATTCGTAGAATACCCTCCTCTCCAGCACGCCGAACTGGAAAACGGTCAGCACCAGCATGATCAGAAACAGCAGGACGGACTGGGCCGCGGCCAGGCCGTACTGGCCGTTGAAGTAAAACTGGCGGTAGATGGAGAAGACGATGACGTTGGTGGAGTCCATCGGGCCGCCCTTGGTCATCACCTGGACCTGGGTGAACACCTGGAAGGCGGCCAGGACATCCACGACCAAGAGGAAGAAAATCGTGGGCGACAACAACGGCAGCGTGATGTGGCGGAACTGGGCCGCGCCACGCGCGCCGTCGATCATTGCGCTCTCGTACAGCTCTTCAGGGATGCCCTGCATCCCCGCCAGCAGGATGATCGTGTTGAGCCCCAGGGCCAGCCAGATCGTGGTGATGGCAATGGCGGGCAGGGCCGTGTTCGGGCTGGTCAACCAGGGGACCGCCGGCAGGCCGACCACTCCCAGGAGATAGTTGAGCCAGCCGAGAGCTGGGTGATACAGGTAGGCGAAGATCAGCGAGGCGGTCGCGCCCGAGACGGCAATCGTACACGAGAAGATCATGCGGTAGATGTCGATCCGGCGCAGGCGCAGGTTGCCCAGCAGGGCCAGGCCCAGCGCGCACAGCAGTTCGGCCGGCACCGTCAGGACCACGAAGAGGAGCGAGCGCTGGAAGCTGTTGAGAAAATCCGGGGTCTCGAAGATGCGCTGATACAGCTCGAGGCCGGCGAAGGCGGCCGGCCGGCCCAGCGGGTCGGTAAAGCGCGCGCTCAGCCAGAAGGTGCGCACCAATGGGACAAAAACGAAGGCCACAAACAGGATCAGCGACGGCGAGAGGTAAAGCGCGGCCTGAAGCAGCTTTTTCAGCTCTTGCCGGTTGGCGGCCGTTAACCAGGCAGGCCGGGCGGCCGCGGGACGTTCAGCTTGGGGAAAGCTCGGGCTAATATCCGGCATATGATCGCAACCTCGCGCTGGCTCCGACAATGACGTTATCGTCAGAATACTCGTTGCCGATTAAGCCATTACTAAGCACAGGTTAATGGAAGTTGTGCGTCCTGTCAAGAAACGTCAATAATGAGCGGCACGAGTGGCCCCTTGCGCGGCCCTGGTGTAAACTGGCGGGCGATGTGTTGGGTCATCATCCGCCTGTCATTCCAACGCGAACTGACCTGCCGGGCGGCGCTGGCGGTTGCGCTGCGCAAACTGGTGATACAGGGAGGCTGATGTCTGCGATGATGGCTGCCATGATATCGGCGCTCCGGCTCCATTTCCTGGAGAAACCGGACCCTTTCGGGCTGCCCCACGTTATGTCATTTCTCTCGCCGGTCGCCGGCTTCGGCATGTTGGCAGCGGCGTTTGCCTTCTGGCGGGTTGGCGTGGCACACTATCAGAGCACGGGGACGTAGAGCGCTGCGCGCCGGCGCAGACGATGTACAGTTCTGACTACAGTTTCGACTACAGGTTGGATTACAGAGGAAGGCCCAATGAGCGACGATAATCTGACGATCCGGACCGAGAACCTGACCCGCCAGTTTGGCAAGCTGGTCGCGGTCGACCGCCTGAACCTGGCGGTGCCGCGCGGGACGATCTTCGGCTTCCTGGGTCCGAACGGCGCCGGAAAATCCACGACCATCAACATGCTGGTGGGGTTGCTGCCGCCCAGCGCCGGGACGGCGCAGGTCGCCGGCTTCTCGATCCTCGACGCGGCGCTGGAGGTCAAGCAGCGCATCGGAGTGGTGCCCGAGGGCCTGAACCTCTACGAGCGGCTGACCGTCAGCGAGCAGGTGGAACTGGTGGGCCGCCTGCACGGGCTAAGCCGCGCGGAGCTCCGCCAACGCCTGCCCTCGCTGCTGGAGCTGCTGGACCTGAAGGATAGCGCTAACAAGATGATCCTGGACTATTCGGCGGGCATGCGCAAGAAGACCGCCCTCGCCTGCGCGCTGGTCCACGTACCGGAAGTGCTGTTCCTCGACGAGCCCTTCGAGAGCGTGGACCCCGTCTCGACGCGGGCGATCAAGAACGTGCTTCGCGACATGGTCGCGCAGCGCGGCACGACGGTTTTCTTCTCCACCCACGTGATGGAGCTGGCCGAGCGCTTCTGCGACCAGGTGGGCATCATCAACCGGGGGCAACTGGTGGCGACAGGCAGCATTGACGAGCTGCGCGCGCGGACGGGGCTGGGAGAAGAAGCCGCCCTGGAAGACGTGTTCTTACGTGTCGTCAAGGCGGATGTGGCGGTGGAACAGGATGAGGAACTGCTGGGCTGGCTGACGGGCAGCGGCGCCGGCGCAGAAAGGGTGGAGACCAATCATGCGGGCTGACCTGCGCACGTTGTTCTGGCTGCAGTGGCGGCTGACGAGCGCGATGTTCCGCAGCCGGCGCGCCGATTCCTGGGCGCGCCTGGGACGCCTGTTAATGGGGATATTGCTGCTGACCTTGAGCCTGCCTTTCTTCATCGCCATCGGGGTGCTGCTGGCCCTGGCGGCGGCCCGCCTCTCGCCGCGCGGCGCCTACGAGCTGTTGATCATGGTCAACACCGCCCTGCTCTTCTTCTGGTTGATGATGCCCGCCACTTATAACAGCGAGTTCATCGAGCGTTTTGAGATGACGCGCTTGTTCACGCAGCCGATCGCCATTAACAGCCTGGCGGCCGGCAGCACTCTCGTCTCGACCCTGAGTTTCATCGGCCTGTGGAGCTTCCTGGTGCTGCTGGGCGAGGTCATCGGGCTGGCCGCGCACGGCCTCGCGAGCGCCCCGCTGGTGCTACTGGGCGCGCTGCCGGCCTTTGCGATCCTGATGCTCGTCGGGCGTCTCATGGACGACGTGCTGGACCTGGTCGCCAATGACCGGCGTTTGCGCGGGCTGCTGCTCGGCCTGCTGAGCCTGCCGTTCCTGTTGCTTTTCCTAGGCAACTATTACCTGCAGTATGCGACGCACAACTTCCAGGGCATGGAAGCCTTCCTGCGGCCTTTGGTGGGCAATGTGGGCTCGCTGCGCGGGCTGAGCTTCATGCAGGTACTGGACCTGCTGCTGGTCAACCTCAGGCCCTCGCGCTACCTCATCTTCCTGCCGGCCGGTTGGGCCACGGCGAGCATGGCGCTGCCCGTGGCCGGACAGTGGGGCGCCGGGCTGGCCTTCCTGGCCCTCTCGTCAGCCGCGGCGGCTGGGCTCTATGCCGTACACGCGGCCATCGTACGCCGCATGATGCAAGGCGTGGCCCTGCACATGAGCTCGCAGCGGGTACGCAGCCAGAGCCTCGACCTGCGTCTGCCCGGGCCGCCGGAGTTGTGGTCACTGTTCGAGAAGGATTGGGCCTACTTGCGGCGCAGCCCGATGACCCGGCGCATCCTCCTCAGCACGCCGATCGTCGCCGTCGCCTTCGGCTTTGCCTTCTGGCAGATGAATAACGTCACCCAGGCGGTCAGCGGCGGGTTACCGAACTCCCTGCGCCAGGCCCTGCCCGTCCTCGGCGCCTGCCTGGCGGCAATATCGGTCAGCCTGTCGATGTGCAATCTCAGCGCCAACTACTTTGGCGCGATCGATCGCGAGGGCTTCGGCGGCCTCATGCTCTCCGGAGTCGACCGGCGCTGGGTGTGGCTTTCCGGCAACCTGATGTCCCTGATCTTCACCCTGGCGCAGACCCTGTTCCTGCTCCTCGTAGTGGCCATCGTCACGCGCTCCTGGCTGACCCTGCCGTGGGGCCTTTTCTTCGCCCTGTGCCTGTTCCTTTCGACCATCCCGGCCGCAAACCTGACCAGCGTCCTGGCCCCCCACCGGGCGAAGTTCAGCCTGGGGAATAACAACCAGGGCAACCTCTGGCTCCTGCTGTCGTGGATGGTCGCCGCGCCGCCGGTTTGTATCCTGTTCATCCTGCCCTACTTCTTGTGGCGCCCCGGCCTGGCGATCACCCTGCCATTGGCCGCGCTGTACGGTGCGGGCCTGTATATCATCACGCTGAAGCCGCTGGCCAGGCTGTTGGACCGGCGCACGCACTCGATCTATGAGGCGATCAATGGCGAGGGATAATTGCCGCCCATCATCCAGGTCGCGGAATTGCGCAAAGAGTTCAGGGTAGCCCGTCCCCGGCGCGGGGCGCTCTGCGCGCTGCGCGGCCTGGTCTCACGCGAGTACCGGCTGGTGAAGGCGGTGGACGGCATCAGCTTCGACATCGCACGCGGCGAGTTGGTGGGCTACCTGGGACCGAACGGCGCCGGCAAGTCCACGACCATCAAGATGCTGACGGGAATCCTCGTGCCCAGCGCCGGTGAGATGCGGGTGAACGGGCGCGTGCCCTGGCGCGAGCGCCGGGCGCACGTGGCGCACATCGGCGCGGTCTTCGGGCAGCGCAACACGCTCTGGTGGGACCTGCCGGTGCGCGAATCGCTGGACCTGCTGCGCCACATTTACAACATTCCGCCCGGACGTTTCGCGGCCAACCTGGCTCGCTTTCGGACGTTGCTGGAGATGGACGACTTCCTCGAGACGCCCGTGCGCTCGCTCTCGCTGGGCCAGTTGATGCGCGCCAACCTGGCGACGGCGCTAATACACGATCCCGAGGTGTTGTTCCTGCACGAGCCAACCATCGGGCTGGACGTAGTGGCCAAGGAGCGCATTCGCCAGTTCATCCGCAAGATCAACCAGGAGCGCGGCACGACCGTGATCCTGACCACGCACGACCTGTCGGATGTGGAGAAGTTGTGCGAGCGGGTGATGATGATCGACCATGGCCGGCTGTTGTTCGGTGGGCAACTGGAAGAGCTGCGGCGGCGCTTTGGCGGCGAGCGCGAGCTGGTGGTGGACTTCGCCGAGGACTATGCCGACGTTTCGATAGACGGTGCGCAGGTGGTGCAGCGCGAGGGGCAGCGCGCCACCTACCGCTTCTCGCGTGACGCCCTGAGCGCCTCCGAGCTGATCCGCCGCCTCTCGGAATGCTATCGCCTGGTCGACCTGTCGGTGCGCGAGCCGGAGATCGAAGCGACGGTGAGAAGGATCAAGGATCTACGAGGAGCAACTGCTACTGTAGCAGCGCCTGGCATGAGGGGAGGGGGAGGGCCGGAAGCTAAAGCGTGGGGAAAGACCTTTAGGAGGTATTGATGCCCGATTGGACTGCAAAACCGCAAGGGCAGGAGGCCCCCAGTGGGGGGGCGCGTGGGACGGCACGTGGGGCGACTCGGCGGCAATGGCTGAGCTTGCTGGTGTTGAGCCTGGGGTTGGCCATCGTCATCATCGACAGCACGATCGTCAACGTGGCCATCCCTTCCATCCAAAAAGAGTTCAACGCCAGCCTGAAGGACCTGGAGTGGGTGAACTCCATTTACTCGCTGGTCTATGCGGCGCTGATCGTGACCTGGGGACGGATCGGCGACCAGATCGGGCGCAAGCGCATTTTCATCGCCGGCATCCTCACTTTCGTGCTCGGCTCGGCGCTGGCCGGCGCGGCGCAGAACATCGGCTTCCTGATCGGGGCACGCACCATCCAGGGCCTGGGCGCAGCCATGACCTCGCCGTCTACCCTGTCCATCATCTCGGCCACTTTCACCGGGCGGATGCGCGGCGTCGCCTTCGGCGTGTGGGGCGCGGTGGCCGGCGCGGCGGCCGCCTTGGGCCCGTTGCTCGGCGGCTGGCTGATCACCAGCGCCAGCTGGCGCTGGGCATTCTACATCAACCTACCAATCGGTGTGGTCGCGATCCTGGGCGCGTTGTTTGTCGTGCGCGAGTCACGCCAGGAAGACACGCGCCTGACCTTTGACGTACCGGGCATCCTCCTGGTTGCCCTGGGCATCGGCGGCATCGTCTTCGGGTTGATCGAGGGCCAGAGCTACGGCTGGTGGCAGCCCAGGCAGCCGTTCACCCTGGGCAATTGGACCTGGCCGCTGGCGGACCTCTCGATCACGCCGGTCAGCTTCGCGATTGGGGTGATCGGGCTGGTGGCGTTCGTCACCTGGGAGCGACACATGCTGCAGCGCGGGCAGGAACCACTGTTTGACTTCAGCCTGCTGCGCTTCCGCAGCTTTCGTTTCGGGCTGACGACGGTCGCCATTGTCGCTCTCGGCGAGTTTGCGGTTGTGTTCGTACTGTCGTTATACTTGCAGGGAGTGCTGGGGCTGAGCGCGTTCGACACCGGCCTGACCTTGCTGCCGTTTGCGCTGGCGACCCTGATCGTGGCGCCCTCAGCCGGTTTCCTGTCCGCACGCTTCGGTCCCAAATGGGTGGTGACGGCAGGCATGCTGCTGGAGGCAACGGCCATTTTCCTGCTCAGTCGCATCATCCGGCTGGACACGGCGCGCGGCACCCTGATCCTGGTGCTGGTGATCTATGGGGTGGGGGTCGGGCTGGCGATTGCCCAGCTCACCAACGTGGTGCTCAGCGAGATCCCGCCCGCCCGCATGGGCGCCGGCTCGGGCGCTAACAACACCATCCGCCAGGTGGGCGCGGCCATGGGCATCGCGGTGATCGGCGCGGTGCTGGCCACACAACTGGCGGCGTCAGCCCGGACGCAGTTGGACGCCATCAGCACGGTGCCGGCGCCGGTTAAGACCGCCATCGTGCAAGCACTGGAGCAGAGCGGGGGCGGCGAAGGCCTATCGAACGCGCCGGGCGTGCCCGCCGGCGTCCAGGATACGCCCAGCGGCCAGGCGATCACGCACGTCATCCGGCAGTCTTTCGTTGACGGCGCGCGCGCCTCGGCGACCGTCGCCAGCGTTTTCGTTCTCCTGGGGGCCCTGAGTTCGTTGTTCATTCCCAACACTGGCCCGCGCCAGAGCAGAAGGGTCGTGCCTGCAGAGTAGGAGGTGACTTCCCATGTACGCAAAAATCGTCGTCCCGCTCGATGGCTCAAGTCTGGCCGAAGCCGTCCTCGATCACGTGCGTGCGCTGGCCGCCTGCATGGGCAGCGAGATCGTGCTGCTCAGCGTCCTGGGCTATCCCCACTACGATTACCTGATCACCGATCCCGAAATGGCGGCCTCGCTGCGTGCGAGCCTGGAAACGGATGCGTGCGCCTACCTGTCCGCGGTCGCGGCCCGGCTGCAGGCGGACGGTCTGAAGGTCAGCGCAGAGGTGATCACCGTGAGCGGACCGGTGGCCGACGCGATCATCGACTTTGCTAAGGAAAAGCATGCCGAGTTGATCGCCATGTCGACCCATGGTCGGACCGGCCCGGCGCGCTGGTTCCTGGGCAGCGTCGCCGACCGGGTGGTGCGCGGCGCGGGCATGCCCGTGCTGATGGTGCGGCCGGTCAAGCGCTAGAAGAACGCGGAAAGAACTCGCGTGTTGGAGCCTTTCCGGCCCCAGAAAACACGCAGCGTTCAGACGCCTATTGCACGACCGCCGTCCCGACCATGCCGGCTTCCTTGTGGCCGGGCAGGTTGCAGGCGAACGAGTAGCTGCCGGCCTGCGTGGGCGTGAAGGTGACCGTCGTCTGGCCACCCGCCGCGGCGTAGGCGAACACCTTGCCGGCCTGGGCGTCACTCTGGACGGTGTTCTTCATGTCCGCCGGAATGTTGCCCGCCTTGCTCAGATCCACCGTCACGCTCTTGGCCGGCATGGCCGTCAGATCAAGCTCGTGATCCACCGTGCCGGTGTTCTGGAACGTGAGGCTGACCGGCGCTTGGGCCTTGAACGTCAGTTGATTCGGCTCGAACTTGAACTCATTGCCCTTGACCGTAATCGCCTGCGAGGGCGAGCCGGACCCGCCCGAGGATGTGCCGGTTGGACCACACGCCGCCAGGACGATCGCCCCCAGCACACAAGCCACTACCAAAGACAGGACCTTTCGACCACTCATCACAGAACCTCCAGTTGGTTATCTTAGTCCCTCTTTATCGCGCCGCGCGCGGGCGCCTGCCTTTAAGTGAACCTTCGCGCAAGCTAAAGAAGGGCTTAAGTGACCGTCTATAAGCGTTCATAAGCGCTGACCGTCAGACCTGCGGCGTTTGCCAAAGCCCGCCGGTCTGCTGTAGCATGCAGCATCTCTCTGATCGGAGCGCACCCCTGACAAGCATCACCGAACGGATCCGGCCTCACGCGGGGCTGTTGGAGCTCTTTGCTGCCTACTTCTGGATCGGCATCCAGTCGTTCGGCGGCGGCTCGGCGACACTCTTCCTGATCCGCCAGGCCTGCATCACGCGCGGCTGGCTAGATGAGGTCGAGTTCACGCGGGCCTGGGCGCTGATCCAGATCGCGCCGGGCATCAACCTGATCAAAATAACCGCGCTGGTCGGCTACGAGCTACGTGGCTGGCCGGGGGTGGTGGCGGCCGTCGCCGGGCTGGTGCTGCCGAGCGGCTGCGTGACGGCGCTGATGACCGCCGGTTTCTCGGCGGTGCGCGATGTGCCGGCGGCGCGGGCGGCCATGCGTGGGGTGCTGCCGGCCACGATTGGCATAAGCGTGGCGATCGCCGCGCAAATGGGGCTGCCCGTGCTGCGGTTGGCGCGGCGCGAGAGCAACCGCCGGCTGGCGGCGCATGTCCTGGTGTTGGTTGGCGCGGCGCTGCTGCTGGCCGTCGCCGGCCTCTCGCCGGCCCTCGTGCTGCTGGCGGCCGGCGCCGTCACCGCCGCGCTGCTGGCCGTTCTCCCGAGCGCGCTGCGGCGTGAGCCATGAACCCCATCACCTTCTTCTGGCTCTTCCTCAAGGCATCGCTGCTGTCGACCGGCGGGTTCGGCAACCTGCCGTACCTGCACCAGGACCTGATCGGCCTGGGCCGCGCCACGGAGGCAGACTTCCTCACCGCCATCGCGGTAGGACAACTGAGCCCCGGCCCCAACGGCGTGTGGAGCATCAGCCTCGGCTACCTGACCCTGGGCTGGCTGGGCGCGGCCCTGGCCATGCTCGCCCTGAGCCTGCCGCCCCTGTTGGCGCTCGGGGTAGCCGCCGTCTACAACCGCGTCGAGCGTTGGCAGGGCGTACAGGACTTCGTGCGCGGGCTCTCGCTGGGAGTTGTCGGCCTGACGCTGGCGATCGCCTACGCGTTGGCACGCTCGTCGATCGCCGACTGGCGCGGGCTGGCCATCGCCCTCGGCGCGCTGGCCCTCGCCATCAGCAAGCACGTGCCGGTGGTGGCCATCCTCGGGCTGGCGGGCCTGATGGGCTGGATCATCTACCGCTGAACTCAAATCCCTCTTGACAATCGCCGTCAACGTGCTATGATATTATATACTGGTCAGACCACTTACCAGTCGAGGGAGGTCGCGATGCCCCGTTGGCCGGCGCCACAGAGACCCGCCGCCCATGCCGAGCAGGCTCTGCTCACCAACATTCTCGACGGCAGCTACCCGCCCGGCTCAGTTCTGCCCGCCGAGCGCGACCTGGCAGGACGACTAGGCGTGACGCGCCCGACGCTGCGCGAGGCGCTGCAAAGGCTGGCGCGGGACGGTTGGCTGACTATCCACCAGGGGAAGCCCACCCTGGTCAACGACTACTGGCGCGAGGGCGGACTGAAGGTGCTGGACGCGCTGGCGTGCTACGCCGAGAAGTTACCGCCCGACTTCGTGCCCAATTTGCTCCAGGTGCGGCTGGATATAGCGCCGGCCTACACTCGGGCGGCGGTGCAGCGCGCCGCCCCGCAGGTCGCGGCCCTCCTGGCACGCGCTGCGTCCCTGTACGACACTCCCGAAGCCTACGCGGCCTTCGATTGGACGCTCCATCGCGCGCTGAGCATCGCCTCGGGCAACCCCGTTTACACCCTGATCCTGAACGGCTTCGCCGGTTTTTACGAGCAGATGGCGCGCCTCTACTTCGACCGGCCGGAAGCGCGCACCGCCTCGCGCGCCTTCTACGCCGGGCTGCTGTCCGCGGCCCAGGCGGGTGACGCGACCCGGGCCGGGGAGATCTGCGAGCGAGCGATGAGACAGAGCATTGAGTTGTGGGACGGGACGAAAGACGACAAAAACAACGCTTAGCCGGAGGTGCTCCATGCGACGTTGGAACGGCTGGGGCGACAGTGACACCTACTATCCCTTGCACGCGACGGCGATCCGTTTCCTGAAGGAGCGGGTAGGCCCGGGCACGCCGCCCAAAGACGCCGCCTGGCCGGACGTGCTCGCCTCAGTGCCACCTTCCCGCCTCCCTGCCCATCGCCTGGTCTCGATCGATCCTGCCGAGAGGCTGCGCCATGCGCGCGGCCAGAGCCTCCCCGATTGGCTCGCCTTACGCGCGGGGCGGGTGGGCCTTTTCCCGGATGGCGTGGCCTACCCGGCCGGCGAGGGCGAGGTGCGGGCGCTGCTACGCTATGCCGTCGAGGCAGGCGTGCGCCTGATCCCCTACGGCGGCGGCACCAGCGTGGTCGGCCACATCCAGCCGCTGCCCGGCGACTCGCCGGTGCTCACCGTGGACCTGGCGCGCCTCAACCGCCTGCTGCGCTTCAACGAGAGCAGCCACCTGGCGACCTTTGGCGCGGGGATCGCGGGACCGGACCTGGAGGCCCAACTGCGCGCGCGGGGCTGCACGCTGGGCCACTATCCGCAATCCTTTGAGTATTCCACCCTGGGCGGCTGGATCGCGACGCGCTCCAGCGGGCAGCAGTCGCTGGGCTACGGGCGCATCGAGCGGCTGTTCGCCGGTGGGCGGCTGGAAACGCCGGCCGGCACGCTGGTCATGCCGCCCTTCCCCGCCTCGGCCGCCGGACCCGACCTGCGCGACCTGGTGCTGGGATCGGAGGGGCGGCTGGGCATCCTGACCGAGGCAACGGTGCGCGCCTCACGCTTGCCGGAGCGCGAGGACTTCCACGCGGTCTTTTTCCACAGTTGGGAGGACGGGCAGGCGGGCGCACGCGAGATCATCCAGGCGGGGCTGCCCCTGTCGATGCTGCGTCTCAGCACGGCGCCCGAGACCGAAACGACCCTGGCCCTGGCCGGGCACGAGCGGCTGATCGCCGCCTTGAAGCAGTTGCTCAGCGTGCGCGGCGTCGGCGCCGGCAAGGTGATGCTGTTGCTGGCCTTCAGCGGGCGCAATGACCTGGTCAAGGCGGCGCGCAAAGCCGCGCTGGGGATCGCCCGCCGTCACGGCGGCGTGCACGCCGGACGGGTCTTCGGCAGCCAGTGGCGCAAGAGCCGCTTCCGCACGCCCTACCTGCGCAACACCCTCTGGGAGATGGGCTACGCCATCGATACGCTGGAGACTGCCACCGATTGGGCGGACGTGCCGGCGTTGGTCGCGGCCATCGGACACGCCCTGTGCGCGGGGTTGGAGACCGGCGGCGAGCGCGTGCACGTCTTCACCCACCTCTCCCACCTGTACCCGTACGGTTCCAGCATCTACACCACCTATCTCTACCGCCTCGCCGCCGAACCGGACGAGACCCTGCGCCGCTGGCAAGTGCTGAAAGCCGCCGCGAGCCAGGCGATCCAGTCCCACGGCGCGACGATCACTCATCAGCACGGCGTCGGCATCGACCACCTCCCTTACCTGCCCGCCGAGAAAGGCGCGCTGGGGATGCAGGTTATGCGCGCGATCGCGAAGGAGCTGGACCCGGCAGGGATCATGAATCCGGGGAAGTTGTTCCTCTGACTTAGGGAGCGATCTATGTGGACAGGTGATTGGCGCGACCGGGCCTGGGAGCAGCTGAACCAGGCCTGGGATATCGTCGTGATCGGCGGCGGGATAACGGGGGCGGGGATCTTGCGCGAGGCGACGCGGCTGGGGCTGCGGACCCTGCTGGTGGAGCAGCGCGACTTCGCCTGGGGCACGTCCAGCCGGTCATCGAAACTGGTACACGGCGGGCTGCGCTACTTGAAAGAGGGCCAGTGGCGGCTGACGCGCGCCTCCGTGCGCGAGCGGAAACGGCTGCTCGACGAGGGCGCCGGGCTGATCGAGCCACTGGGTTTCCTGATCGCCACCTACCGGGGCGACCACCCCGGGCGCTGGACCTACAAGGCCGGCCTGTCGGTCTATGACCTGCTCGCGCTGCAGTGGAGCCACCAGCATTACAAGTCGGAGGACTTCCAGATGCTGGCCCCACACCTCTCGCAGGACGGGCTGACCGGCGGCTATCGCTATGGCGACGCGCAGACGGACGACGCGCGCCTGGTGCTGCGTGTGCTCCAGGAGGCGGTCGCGGCGGGCGGAACGGCGCTCAATTACGTCTCGGCGGACGATCTACTGCTCAGCCGGGGACGGGTCGCCGGTGTGGCGCTGCGCGACATGGAGACCGGGCG
>JADGQF010000268.1 GCA_017882045.1 Anaerolineales bacterium | reverse complement strand
CCAGGGTGTAGGGCTGGCCCTTCACCGGATGCACCAGCAGGTTCTGGTACCGGGTCAGGTTGGTGGCCTGGTCCACCACCTGGGCGATGGTGAAGCCGTAGCCTTCCAGCATCTTGTTGGTGAGCGGGCGCCCGGCCGCATCGCTCAGCGTCAGCGTGACGACGGGCTTGCCACCGGCGGGCAGGTCAACGCCGGTGATCGTCACCTTCAGTCCGTCGCCGGGGACCGCGAAGGCCTCGCCCGGCTTGCCGGCGGGACCTTGCGGGCCCGGCACACCTTGCGGGCCCAGCTGGCCCGGCGCGCCCGGGGGTCCGGCGGCGGGCACCGCCGTGCCGGGGCCGGCGCAAGCCGCGACGAAGAGGGCCAGCGCGGCGAGCAGGATCAAGGCGGGAGCGAGCAGCAAAGTGCGGTGAGTAGATGATGGCATTCCTCGATATCCTTTGTTCTTAGCAGTTTGTAGGAGCTTCCTCTCCTCTACTTGTGATCGTGCAGGGCCGACGTCGGATAGGCGTAAGTGATGGGTTCGTCGGCCTGCCCGCCGCGCACGACCCAGCGCAGGGCCGCGGCAAAGCTGCCCAGGGCCGTGGCGACGATGGCCACCACGGCCACGCCGCCCAGACCGGGTGTGTTGACCAGCCAGTACAGAAACTGGAAGATGGGATTGTCCTGCGGGAAGTTCATGGTTATCTCCTGGGCATGGCCGGGTAGGACCCTATGGACGTCGAGGATTGGGGCGGCAGCGGGATCTCGAGCCGGGACTGCGCCGTGTCCACGACCCGGCCCTCCTCCACTTCCCACAAAGAGACCGCCGGAAAGAGCTTGAAAAAGATCAGCATCAGGAGCATGAAGAGGGCGAACGAAGCCGCGGTCAGCGACCATTCGGTGGCAGTGGGCGTGTAACTGGCCCAGGCGATCATCCGTGGGTGCGTCAGCGTCGGGATGATGATGTTCCAGCGTTCGAGCCACATGCCGGCCACGACGGCCACCGAGGCGATCACGATATGGGCCTCGACGTGGGCCTTGAGCCAGGCCAGCGCGCTGATCGCGGCGGTGACCGTCAGCGCGAGGGCGGCAAGCAACAGGCCCGGGCGCAGGTTCGTGATGCCCAGGCCCGCGGCGACCGGCAGCACCTGCGGTAGACCGACCAGCGTGAAGGCGACGCCGGCCGAGGTGGCGCTGGCTGCCGTCACGCGCGGACGGAAGAAGCGCGCGCGTTCGAGGCGGGCCGGCAGCAGCACCGGGAGCGTCAGGACGAGGATGGCCAGCAGCATCAGCGCCAGCATGGCCCAGAAGAGCGGCGCATCGGCCCCCCACAGCTTGCTGGCGAGCACCGGCCACTCCACCGCGTCCTGCCCTGCCAGCATGGTAAGGTGTTCGGTGTAGGTGAAGTAGAGCCAGACCAGGCTCATCGTGATGAAGAGCCAACCCAGCTTGCGGTAGTGGCGCTCGTCGATGTAGAAGCGCACCCCCGAGATCTGGCGCACGATCGTCACCAGGATAAAGAGCAGCGCGATGCCGGAGAAGATGGCGCCGACCACGAAATACGGAGCCAGGATCGTGGAATGCCAGCCGGGCTGGAGCGTGGTGGACAGGATCCAGGAGGTGACGGTGTGCAGCGAGACCCCGGTGGGGATGGCCAGGATCGAGACGATGCGGACCAGGCGCTGGAGCCTGAGCCACTGCTCGCGGTTGCCACGCCAGCCCAGCGCCAGGCTGGTGTAGAGCAGCCGGCGCCACCCCGGCACATGCTGGGGCAGGTTGTCGCGCACGATGCCCAGGTCGGGTATCAGCGAGATGTAGAGCGCGAACATGCTCACCAGCAGATAGAGTGTCAGCGAAGCCACGTCCCACAGCAGGGGTGACTGGAGGCGGCCGTAGACGAGCAGCGACAGCAGGCGGTCGGGGCGCCCCATATCGACCATGATCTGCACCCCGGCGACCAGCAGGCCGGCGACAGTCGTCGCTTCGGCGATGCGCGTGATCGGCCGGCGCCAGTTGACGCCCGTCAGTTGAAGGACGGCGGTGACCACGGTGCCGGCCATGCTGACGCCGATGAGGAAGATGAAGTTGACGATGTAGATGCCCCAGTAGGCCGGGCGGCCCATGCCGGTGGTGACCAGGCCCAGGTCCATCTGGCGTAGGTACATCTTGACGCCCCAGGCCAGGACCCCGCCCAGCGCGGCGGCCGTCAGCCAGAAGGAGGGTCCCGCTTTGAACAGCGGATCGATCAGGCGAGCTTTGTCCTGTGGATCGACTTTCAGCATTCTCTCACCCCTCGCGCAGATAGATCACATTGGGGTGAGTGCCGGCCTCTTCCTGCAGGCGGAAGGCCCGCCCGCTGCTGGCCAGCTTGCTCACCGTGCTTTCCGGGTCGGAAAGGTCGCCGAAGAAGCGCGCCCGGGCCGTGCAAGTCTCGACGCAGGCGGGCACGTACTCGTCGGCGCGGAACGGGCGGTTCTCAAGGCTGGCCCGGGCCTGCGCCTTGCGCAGGCGGTGGATGCAGAAGGTGCACTTCTCCACCACGCCCTTGGGCCGCACCGCCGGCCCTTCCAGACTGCCGCCTTCGGAGACGAAGTCGGGGTTGAGGTGCTGCGCCATCTCCGGATCCCAGGAGGGCGCCTCCCAATTGAAGTAGCGCACGCCGTACGGGCAGGCCACCGTGCAGAACCGGCAGCCGATGCAGCGATTGTAGTTCACCCGCACCAACCCGTCCTCGTCCCGGTAGGTGGCCTGCACCGGGCAAACTTTGACGCAGGCCGGATTCGAGCAGTGCATGCACGGGCGGGGCACGTAGCGCGGCTTGACGTTGGGATATGCGCCTTCCGCCTCCGGGTTGTTCAGGTCGGCCCGGATGACGTCGTTCCAGCGGATGGCCCGGCCCTCGGCCGCCCGCTCCGGTGAGACCGCCGGGGTGTTGTTCTCCTGCCGGCAGGCGATGCTGCAAGCCTGGCAGGCGACGCATTTGTCCAGGTCAATCACCATGGCCCATCGTGGCATCGTTATCGTCCCTCTCCAAGGTGCTACGCCGCGTAGACGCGCACCCGCGTATTGGCGAACGCCGGCAGGCCGGCTAGCGGCTCCGAATCCGGACCCATCAGCGTCAGCCCGTTCACGCCGCGCCCCCTGGCCCAGCGGCCCAGCGCCCGGTGTCCCTGGTTGTAGGGCAGGCTCACCACATCCGGGCGGGTCCCCGCCACCAGGCGCACTTTGGTTTTCACCTTGCCGAACGGGCTCTCCACCCAGACCGGGGCGCGATCGGCGAGACCCAGCCGGCGGGCGGAAGTCGGGTTCATCTCCAGCCAGCTGTCCCAGGTTTCGCCGACCACCATGCCGCTGATCTCCTGCAGCGAAGGCAGGTTGGCGTTGGCGCCGTATGACCCAAGGCTCATCAGCGTCACCACGTTCAGATGGAAGGGGTAGTCCGCCTCTTCGCCGTGATAGTGCGCCGGCTCATAGTGTGGCAGGAAAACCTCGTCGCCGCGCGCCTGGATGCCCAGGCGCTGCAAGGTGGCCTCGCTGGCGTCCCCCAGCAGGCACTGCAGCTCGCGACTGAAAAAGTCGAAATAGCCGTCGCGCGGGGCGCCCTGGCGGTCGCGCCCGACCACCTCCTTGACCCAGGTCGCGCTGCCGCGCGGGGCGAAGGTGTACGGTGGCACGGCCCACACCCCGAGCTTGGTCAGCGTCTCCCAACTGGCGCCCACGTCCTTCAATTGTTCCTTGAGGAGCGTGGGAAAATCCGTCCAGGGGAAGGCCGTCCCCATCCAGCCGCCGACGCGATGGGCCAGCTCGATGAGCACGTCGCCGGCGTTGCGCGTGTCGTGCACGGGAGCGACAACCGGTTGGCGGAGGGCCACGCCGGAGAAGCCCACCCCTTCCACGAAGTCATCCTGCCAGCGTTCGAGGAAGGTGTGGTCGGGCAGGATCAGGTCTGCGTACTGAGCCGTGTCGTCCAGGAACGAGCTGAAGGAGACGATCATGTCCACCTTGTCGAAGGCCTGTGCCCAGCGCGCCGGGCCGCTGGGCGACTCGAACATAGGGTCGGCGTCGTACAGGAAGAGCACGTCGACAGGGTAGCCAGCGCGGATGCGGTCGGGGACGGCCTGGTACGCGTGACGGGCCAGTGGGAAGAGCGTCCCGGCGCCGTCCACCCGCTCGGCCCGGCGCCCGCCTTCGGCCAGCGGATCGGGGGGCAGGGCGGGCCAGCCGGGGCAAGCCGGGTAGCGCTGCACCTGCACGCCGCCGGGCGTCTCGATGCTGCCGACCAGCGCGTTGAGGCAGTGGACCGCCATCGCGGTGTACAGGCCGCCGGCGCCGCCCGTCAGCAGCGCGTTCTCGGCGGGGATCACTGCCAGCGCCGGCCGGTTGGCGGCGAACTCGCCGGCCAGGCGGGCAATGGTGCCGGTGCTCAGGCCGGTGAGCGCCGCGACGGTCTTCAAATCATATTTCTCGAGCACCAGCGACTTGAAGCCTTTGTGTTTGGCGCCGGTCTGGTCCTGCCAGTCCTCGTAGCCGAAGGCATAGTTTTGGACGAAGTCGGCGTCGGCCAGCCCGGAGGAGATGATGACGTTGGCCATGCCCAGGGCCAGCGCGCCCTCGGTGCCCGGCACGATTGGCAGCCATTCGTCGGCCTTGGCGCCGCCGATGCCCTGGCGCGAGTCCGCGACGACCACTTTCCCGCGCTGCGGCCGGCCGCGCCGCATGTACGCGTAGCCGGTGATGAAGCGCTGGACCGCGCGGCCGGCTTCGAGCAGGCCGGGGCCGAACGAGAGCAGGTAGGCCGTGTTCTCCAGGTCGTAGGACAGGCAGTCGTAGATGCCCTGCGTGAGCAGGTTCGCCAGCTTGCCGGCCTCGACGTTCAGGCTGTCGTGGGACACCGCATTGGGCGAGCCGAGCGCATGCGTAAAGCGCGTGACTAGGTCACGCATCTGGCCGCGCGTCTCTCCGTACAGGAAGGCAAAGCGCTCGGGGTGACCGTCCTGGCGCAGGCGGGCCAGCCGCTGCGCGACCAGCGACAGCGCGCTCTCCCAAGGGATAGGCTCCCAGTCGCCCGCGCCGCGCGCCCCACTGCGGCGCAGCGGTCCCGGCACACGGTCCGGGTTGTAGAGCAGCTCGGTGGCCGCCTGCCCTTTGGGACACAACACGCCCTGGTTGACCGGGTGCATCGGGTTGCCTTCCAGCTTCACCAGTTTGCCGTCGACCACTCGGCCGTTCATGCCGCAGCCGGCGGGGCACATCAGGCAAACCGTGGGGACGATGCTCTCCTGGGCCGGGGCCGCGCCGGCGGCGCTGCGGCGCCGGCTGGCCGGCGCGTGCACCTGCTCCAGGCTCTGGCCAGGCCGGCTCATGGCGGTCGTCAAGGCGGCGCCGACCGCCAGCCCGCCGGCGCCTTTCAGAAGGTCACGTCGCGATATCTTACGCATCGGCTGTCCCTCAGTTTCCGCCGCAGCTTCCCACGACCGGCGCGGCGCCCGCCGCGCTGCACACCGCCTGCGCCGGGGCGGTGGGACGTGATCCCTCTTGCGCCCCGGCCGGTATCTCACCGCGCCCGATGGCCTGCACGTACGCGACGAGCGCGGCCAGGTCGGCATCGGACAGCGTAGCGGCCTTGAAGGCGAGCATGTTGCCCCTCCCGTTGCGGATGACGTCGCTCACCGTCGCGGCCGGCAACTCATGGCCGTTCAGCGCAGGACCGGCGCCGCCCTCGCCGCTGCCGCCGTGACAGCCGGCGCAGCCGAACTGGGAGTAGAGGGCCGGCTCGGCGGACGCCGCTGCACTCGCCGCGCCGGGCGCGCTCCCGTTCGCCGCCGCTTCGGCGCCGGGCAGGGGCGGCACCTTGTCGGGCTTGCCGGCCGCGACCCACAGCGACCCGCGCACGGTGCGCGCGCCGCCGCCCGCCGGGTTGACGTGGCAGGTGGCGCACGATTCGCCGGTGCGTGTCGCATATTCGGGCAAAGCGTAGGCCACCGGGCGAAATCCGAACAGCAAGAGCCCGACCAACGCGCCCAGGCCGCCCCAGGCCAGGGTGCGTAGATATCCGGTCATTGCGTATCCTCCCTCGCAGTCGTGATCGCCTCCACCAGGTCACGGGGGCTGACGGTCTGCCG
>JADGQF010000267.1 GCA_017882045.1 Anaerolineales bacterium | reverse complement strand
TGGGCGTTGGCCCGGGCGGCGTTTCGAGCGTCGGCGGCGCTGCGGTCGGCACTCGGGTTGGCGTCGGAACCTGCGTCGGGGCGGGTGTCGCGGTGGCAGTCGCCGGAGGCAGGGCCACGCGGGCGGGGCTGGTCACGGCGATCTCCACCCAGAAGCTCCCGTCGCCCCGCCCGCCGATGCCGAAGTTCTTGCCGGCCGCGTTGCGCAACTGCCAGTAGCCGCGGTAGGTGCCCCGATTGTCCGGCGCGGTCAGGTTCACCGACAGATCGGCGCTGCCACCCGGTTTCAGCTCGGCGGTGAAAGGCACCGCCGCTGCTCCACCCATCTGCTCTCCCCGGACGTACACCAGCGCGTAGCCGGTGCTCCAGGTGCACGTGCCCGTATTACGCAGTCGCCAGGTCTTGAGGAAAGACTCGCCGCCCGGCGCCACCGCGCCGTCCGGGTATGTCACGTCAGCCGCCAGCACGGCCCTGTCGGTGCAGGCGACTGCCTGGGACGTCGGAGTGGCCGTGATTTGCGACGCCAGTACGGCCGCGGTGGCCGCGGCGGCGATGGCGCTCGCCGTGCTGCTGGCGGCAATCGCCGTGCCGGTCGCGGCGGGGAGGGCAGCCAGCGCGCCGCCGGCGAACTGCGGCCCCAGGGACGTTGCCAGGATGTATTCAATCAGCGGGTCGGTGCCCACGTAGACGGCCAGCAGAGTGCCGCGCCGGTAGAGGTGCGGCGTGCCCGCCCAGTCGACGATGGCTGCGCCCAGCTTGCCGCCGTCGGCCGAGACGTTGGCCGTGTCGGCGCTGAGGGCGGCCCCGTCCTTGTACTCGAAGACCTGCACTTCGGCATCGTTCACGCGCACGATGTGCCCGGCGCCGTTGAAGAGCGAGCCCGGCGTCAGGCCGCCGGATTGCACCGCCACACCGCTGGCCGCCAGCCTCGTCAACAGCGCGTCGAAGTCTGCGCCGGTGGCCGGAGCGGGCGCCGCGGTCGCGCCGGGTTCGAGGGGCGAAAGGTTGGGCGCCGGCGCAGGAGGCACGGCCGTAGGTTCAGGAAAGACCACCTTCTGGCTGCAAGCTGCCAGCAGCAAAACGACAAGCACGAGGGCAGGGATGAAACGGTGAGCCTTCATGGAGGGATTCTCCTTCGTGAACGATAAGCGAGGAGCAGAACGCAACGCCATTTATATTCTATATCAAAATTGCCTAAAGGCAAATGCGTCCGCAGCCGAATGGAGTGTTCCTTTCTTGACAATAGGCCAAAAATGGTCTATTTATAGTGTAACGAAAATGGACACCGAATCACGATCCCTAACGAAGAAGAGAAAGGAAGGTCCACCATGCCTGTCAGCTTACCCGCACTCCCCTGGCCTGAGAACGCGTTCGAACCCTACACTTCGGCCCGCACCATCAGTTTTCACTATGGCAAGCACCACAAGGCTTATGTCGATAACCTCAACAAGCTGATTGCCGGCACCCCCCAGGACAACCGGTCGCTCGAGGAAATCATCCGCTTTGCGGCCGCTGATCCGTCCAGAGCCGCCATCTTCAACAACGCGGCCCAGGTGTGGAACCACACCTTTTTCTGGCACTGCATGAAACCGGGTGGCGGCGGCAAACCGGCAGGAGACGTGCTGCGGGCGATCGATGAGGGGCTGGGTGGCTACGAGAAGTTCGTCGAGCAGTTTAAGGCCGCCGCCACAGGGCGTTTCGGCAGCGGCTGGGCCTGGCTGATCATCGAAGGCGCCGCGCTCAAGATCATCAGCACGCCCAACGCCGAGAACCCGCTGGCCAAGGGCCAGAAAGCGCTGCTGACCTGCGACGTTTGGGAGCACGCCTACTACCTGGACTACCAGAACCGGCGCCCAGATTTCGTGCAGGCGTTCATCGACCACCTGATCAACTGGGACTTCGTGGCGGAAAACCTGCGCTAAATCAGTAGTTCGGCAGGTACTTACCAAGTTCCCAATCCGTGACCTGGACACGGGCCAACACGTCGGCAATCGGATCACTGGCAGAGTACATGTTCCCTCACGGGCGGAGCGATTGGAGCAGGACGGCCAACACGACCAGCGCGCCCAGGAGCAGAATGCCCAGGCCCACGGCCCGCAGGGCGGATGAGCGCCACCAGGCGTTCGCGGGCGGGGCGGCGGGCTGCGCCAGCACAGACAGATCGACAGTCTCGGGATGATCCATGGCTTCGTCCTGGGCCATGGCGAAGCTGATGCGGACGCCGGTGTTCATGGCCGCCAGGGTCGTGCCCAGCAGCGCGATGGCCACGGTGAAGGCGATGACGAGCATGAAGGCAAAGCCGTTGCCGTGCAGGAAGGTATTGCCTAACTGGATGGCCATGTCGCCGATCGGCGCGCTGGAGGCGCCGGCCGCCGCGATGCGGTCAGCTTGCCGTCAGCCGACACCAACTTGTCGCTGAGCGCGTAGTTGGCGGCAAAGTACTCGATGAGATAGGCAAACAAGCTCTGGATGGCCAGCGAGAGCAGGACGCCGCGCGGGATATCGCGCTTCGGGTTGATCGTTTCGGAGCCCAGGGCGGTGGAGGACTCAAAGCCGACCAAGATCAGGATGGCGATGGTGGATTGGAACAGCAGCCCGGCCAGGCGGTGCGGCACGACGATGGAAGCGCCGGTGGCGTGATACCAGCCGGTGGGCGCCACGTGCAGGGGATTCTGCACCCGGAACAGGATGGCGAGGATGCTGAAAACCACCAGGGCGGTCAACTGGATGACGTTGACGACGATGCTGGCGTTGGTCGAGCCGCTGATGCCGCGCATCGCGATCAGACCGACCAGGCCGGCAAAGCCCCAGGCGATCAGGATCTGGCCCAGGATCGGGATGTTAAAGCCGAGCTGGCCGGCGATGTAGCTGACGAGCACGGCCATAAAGGCCACCATGATGCCGGGATAGACCCAGTAAAACAAGTGCGCCGCCCAGCCGGTGATGAACTTGGCGATGCGTGCCCAGCGGCGATGCCCCGGATTGGGCCGGTCGAGAAAAGCCTTCTCGGCGAAGTAATAGGCGCTGCCCGTCCCGGCCTCCGGGTAGCGACGGGCCAGCTCGGCGAAGGCAAAGGCCGTCAGGAACGCCACCACCAACGCCGCGACAATGCCCGTCCACATGTCGGCCGCGGTGCTGGCGCGGCTCGCATCCGTGCTGGCAGACTGGAGCTGGTAGGTCATCCAGAGAAAGGCGCCCGGCGCAATCAGCGCCATGGCGTTGACCGTCACGCCGGTCAGGCCAAGGGTCTTCTTCATGACAGGACCCGTTTGCGTGGGAGTAGCCACTCCGTATCTCCATAAAGATCAGTCAACAACCATCGGTCACCGGTAAGCCAACGACACACTTGCCTGACTGTTTCTATCCTAACAAACCTAGCCGGTGATTGCTACGCCCCATCTGGGTCCTTTTGGCCGGCGCTCGGACGCCCAAAGGGGCACTGCGCCCACCCGAGAGGGGGGATGCCAGTACCCAAATCGGTAGGCCAGGGAGAGTAATGGAAGCTGGCATCCAATTGGAATCGGCGCCACATACTTACGCAGCCGGCGCGTTTGACTGTGAGGAGTGTTCCCCATCCGATCCACTCATCAAGAGGTGACCGATGACTTCCAAATCGATCCTTCCCGAGGAACAGGCCCGTGCGCTGCTCGCGCTGGACGACGCGGCACTGAGGCAACAGCTTGGCCTGCAACTGAGCGCCATGTACACCGACCCGGCCCGGAGCCTGCAGCCTGCTCCTCACCCGCAAGCCATGGCGGCCATGGCGCCCATCACGCTGCCGCCGTGGGTGCCCGCCGCGGTCGAGGCATTGGTCAATCGCGCGGCCGAGGAGTTGGAAAAGGTCCTGTGCAGCGCGGATCCCAACTACGTGGATCTGCGCAACAAACTGATTAACGCAACGGGGCTGGGCGAAATGGCCCTCGTGGAAGCGGTGACCGTTTTCTTGGCCGGCCCGCTGGGCATCACGCTGGCAGTCGCCGGGATCCTGGCCACGATCGTCGTCAAGACGGTGGGCGAGCCGGCGATCAACGCCGGGATCGAGGAGATCTGCAAGGCATTGGGGCAGACGGGAACCCCGCCGGCTGGCGCGGCCGCCGGGTGAAAGGACGAGTTCGGAAGCGAGGAAGCGTATCCGGCCTGGGAGAAACAGCGTAATTCACACTAACGGTTATGATCTTTTGTCAAATGCCCGTCCCGAAAAAGGGAGCATTTCATTCTGGGGGCAAGGGCCGTCCGGCTGCAAGCCGGACCTACGGGCGGGCCACGGGCGAACCACGGGCGGACTACGGGCGGACGTAGGGCACGCTTGCAGCGTGCCAGCTCCACCATGGCATGATCTTTCTGCCCCAAATCCGAAATGCGCCCCCCGAAAAATCCGTGCTTGACAGGCTACGCAAAGTCTGTTATCGTTCCCGCTCAAAGGGTGGCCCGGCCTTAAGCTGGACTTGCCCGTTAGAGCGCCGCCCGGCACGTCTCCGCGAGGAGACGCCGATTCGACGAAGAGGCTGCCAGACTCGAGCTAGGCTTGGGTTTGAGCAGCTTTTTTGTTTGTGACGGGAAGCGTTGGCAAGTTTGCAGAGTCGCACCTGGCGCCCCTGGACGTCCGCATAGTGGCTAGTTTGCAGGTTCCCACGTCGGTAGGTCTGCACGTCCGCACAAACTGATTGGCCGTTTGCTCTTATGTAGACACGCGTTTTTCATTGCGCCCATGCGCGTCGCGCTTAGCTCGTGGTTTGTCGAGGTCTCATATGTATATTCCTGACCCGTCTTTGCTGAAAGACACCCTTTACGACCCGCGTACCGAACACGATGCCTGCGGAATTGGCTTCGTGGCCGACGTGCACGGGCGAAAATCGAACACGATAATGCGCCAGGCGCTGACCGTGCTGATGAATTTGCGCCATCGCGGCGCGTCGGGCAACGAGCCAAACACCGGTGACGGGGCCGGCATCCTGCTGCAGATCCCGCACGCGTTCTTCCAGGAGCAATTCTTCCAACAGCGGCATGCGCGCGACCGTTACAGCAAGCCCACGCCCGGCCAGTACGGCGTGGGCATGCTTTTTATGCCCCCAGACCCGTACCAACGGCGCGCGCTGGAGGCCCGTTTCGAGGAGATCGTCGGCGTCGAGGGCCAGCGCGTGCTCGGCTGGCGCACCGTGCCGGTCGACGGCAAGTCGCTCGGCGCGACGGCCGCCTCACGCCAGCCGGTGGTCCGCCAGGTGTTCATCGGCCGCAGCGCCCGCCTGGACGACGACCTGGCCTTCGAGCGCAAGCTGTACGTCATCCGCCGTCGGGCCGAGAAGGCCCTCCGCTACGGCGACCTGCCGGGCAGCGACTGGTTCTATGCCGCCAGCCTCTCCTGCCGGACCATCGTCTACAAGGGCATGCTCACCGCGCCGCAGTTGGAGGAGTTCTACCCGGACCTGGCCGACCCGGCCATCGAGACCTCCCTGGCGGTGGTGCACTCGCGTTTCAGCACCAACACCTTCCCCACCTGGGACCGGGCGCAACCCTTCCGCTACATGTGCCACAACGGCGAGATCAACACCCTGCGCGGCAACATCAACTGGATGCGGGCGCGCGAGCCCTTGCTCGAATCCGAGCAGTTCGGCATGGACCTGGCGCGCATGCTGCCGGTCATCAACCCGGACGGCAGCGACACGGCCATGTTCGATAACGTGCTGGAGTTCCTGGTGCTCAACGGGCGCTCGCTGCCGCACGCGATGATGATGATGATCCCCGAGCCCTGGTCCCACCACGAGAGCATGAGCCGGGAGAAGCGCGCCTTCTACGAGTACCATAGCTGCCTGATGGAGCCCTGGGACGGCCCGGCCGCCATCGTCTTCACCGATGGCGTGACCGTGGGCGCCACCCTGGATCGCAACGGTCTGCGCCCGGCGCGCTACACCCTGACGCGCGCTGGCCTCCTGGTTCTGTTCTGCTCGTATGTAGAGGTTTTCTCGTACTTCGCCGGCGAGATTCTGGCAGAGGCCTTATTTCTCTTTGGAGCCACATTATTTGCATGCTGCTTAGCCGCATCCGTACGCCGACCCTCGGCAAGTACTTTCGCCCTAACAGCGTTCGGCCTGACAGTTGCGATAGTTGCGAAAAGTGTCGGAATAGTAT
>JADGQF010000065.1 GCA_017882045.1 Anaerolineales bacterium | reverse complement strand
TGTTAGCCTGTACATCCTCGAACAGGGCCGTGTCGCCTTACGCGATGGGAACAGGGCAGTCCTTGAATTCGAGCCAGGCGACCTGGTCGGTGAGCCCAACGTGTTCGCCGGGCGCGCCCATTCGATGAGCGCTACTTCCCTCGCCGCGTGCTGGCTGTGGGAACTGTCAGTCGGCGATATGGAGAAGCTGTGCGCACTATATCCCGACCTGCGTACGCTGCTCGGCAGCGCGCTGCGCGCGGGCCTCAGCACGGCCGACCAATTGCGTGCCGCCGCTTTGCTCCAGGCAACCCCTATATTCCAGTCGCTGCCGGCGATCGCCCTGAATGAGTTGGCCAGGCGGCTGAACTGGGAAGTTATCCCGGCCGGCAAACGCATCTTCGAGGCGAACACTCCCGCCAACGCCATGTACCTGGTCGAAAGCGGTCAGGTCGAACTGCTGAACCAGCGCAACCAGCCGATGATTCACATCCCGGCCGGCGGCTACTTCGGCGAAGAGGGCCTGCTGGCAGGCGCCCAGTACAGCATCGCAGCCCAGGCACGGATCCCCACCAACCTCTGGGTGCTGACATTCGAGGACGTGGAACGGGCGGCTCAGCGCTACCCGGCCATCCGTGCGGGCCTGTTGAGCGAGCTGGCCTTAGAGAAGGGCACTGACGAGGAACACTTCGCCGAACGTTACCTGCGCCACATGCCCCTGTTCGACAGTCTCACTAACGAGCAGATCCGGGAAGTGGCGCAGCACCTGCGCGAGGAGAAGTACAAGCCTGGCGAAGCCGTCTACCGGCGAGGCATGGCGCCGACTGCGCTGTACCTGATCGAGCAAGGGCAGGTCACTGTGCAGACGCGCACGCCTGACAGCGGCGTGCACGTTCTCGCTTCGCTGGAACCCGGCGACTTTTTCGGCGAAACGGCCCTGCTAACCAATGAGCCTCACTCAGCCGACGCGTTCGCCGTCGGCCCGACCAGCCTCTGGGCGCTGACAAGCGATGATTTTGAAGCGCTGATAGTGCGTTACCCGAGCATCGCGCTCAGCCTCAGCCGGGTGCTGAGCCACCGCCTGCGTGATAGCGACGAGCAGGCGACTGCCGTCGCCTCCCGCGTTGTGCCTGCGCCTGTCGCCATTGTAGAACCGGCACGCGCGCTCGTCGCGCGCCCGGAGGCTGCACCCGCTGCGGCCCTTGTACTCACAGGAGCGTTGGTAGGGCTGAACAAGGCTGCCAACGCGGCCACCGAGTGGTTCGCCGCACGCAGCACGGGCGCCAAGGTCCGCTTTGCCGCCGTGCTCCTGCTCGCCTTGTGGCTGCTGGTCGCCGTGGTGTACGCCGCGTTGAGCAGTGGCAGTCACCAGAGCGCCAGGAGCGTGCAGAGCAACTTGCTGAATTCGTCCGCCCTGGTAGCTTATGCGGCCGACCTGCCAACCGAGGTCCCGGCCACCTATACCCCGTGGCCGACCGAGACCGCGATTCCGTCGCCGACTTTCACGCCCACCAACACGCCGACCAATACGCCTCCGCCGACATCGACGCCGTTGCCGACGGCTACGGCAGTTCCGCCGACCGCAACGCCGGTCCCGCCGACCCCACGGCCCGTTGTGAAAGCAGCCGCACCGGCGGTCGCAGCCGCGGCAGCCGCACCGGCGGTCGCAGCCGCGGCAGCCGCACCGACCCCAACGGCGGCGAAGTCGAGCAAGAAATACGAACTGATCAAGTTCGAGCACCTGTCGGGCTGCGAAAACGGCTGGAACCATGTGGCCAAGATCCATGTGGTGGATGCCGCCGGGAATCCGGTCGATGGCGTCATGCTGGTCTTCCGGGCGGCGGGCTTCGGTGACCTCTTCGATGTTCAGCCGAGTGGCCGGAAGGGTCCGGGTTGGATTGAGTTTGACTTGCACAAAGACGGCCAATATATGATCTATCCAACGGCCGACGGTACCAACCCCGACAACTCCGATGTCACGCCGCCGATCGGCACTGTACGTGACCCGAACGGAAACTACTGGCCCGACGAGAAGTGCGACGGCAACAACGGCAACACGATAGGGCACAATTCGTTCGACGTGGTCTTCAGGAAGAACTAGTAATTGAAAGCCTGGCTGGGATCGAGAACCTAGTGCAGAAACAGGGCACCTGTTCGGTGTGACCAGGCCGAGATGCTTCGCTGGTGCATCGCTGCGGCGCTGATTGAAGTGGTAAACCCGCTCAGCATGACAAGCTGCAGTGCCGAGTATGTGATTTGCAACTGCACTAGCCAGATGTCTCACACCTCGCGTAGCATGCCTGCCCGGTCTTGGGAACCGGGCAGGTCTTTTTATTTGGACGCCGCGATCTGGTCGCCGCGATTACAGAAGCTTTATGACGCAGTGTGTTATTATACTTTTGTTGCTTTAGGGATGGCAGAGCCTCGCACCATATTCAGCACAGGGAGGTCCCCATGCTTAGCTTCGAACTGTCGGATGAGCAGCGAATGATCCGCGACATGGCCCGGGATTTCGCGGTGAACGACATTCTGCCGGTGGCCGAGCACTACGATCAGTCGGACGAGTATCCGTGGCCCGTTGTGCGCAAGGCGCAGAAGGCAGGGTTGGTAGGGGCCAATATCCCCGAAGAGTATGGCGGCCCGGGGCTTAACGTGCTGGAGGAATGCCTGATCAATGAGGAGCTGGCCTGGGGCTGCTCGGGAATTCAGACCGCACTCATGCTCAACGGCCTAGCGGCCTGGCCGATCCTCCTGGCGGGCAGCAAGGAACAGAAGCGGTATTACTTGCCCCGCCTGACCGAGAAGAATGAGATGGCGGCCTATGCCCTGACTGAGCCTGGGGCCGGCTCCGACGTGGCGGGCATCGCGACCACCGCAGTCCGCAAAGGCGACGAGTACATCCTGAACGGCTCCAAGACCTGGATCACCAACGCGCCGGTCGCGAACTTCTTCTGTGTCTTCACCAAGACCAATCCACAGGGACGCCACAAAGGGATGAGCGTCTTCGTCGTCGAACGCAACACACCCGGCGTCAGCGTAAGCAAGCCGATCCCTAAGATGGGCCAGCACGCCAGTTGGACCGGCGAGATCGTCTTCGAGGATGCGCATGTTCCGGCTGAAAATATGCTGGGCCGCGAGGGCGAGGGTTTCCTGATTGCCATGCAGGTTTTCGATCGCTCCCGGCCCCCGGTCGCTGCAGCGGCCGTGGGCGTCGCCCGGCGGGCGATGGAAGAGGCCACCAAGTATGCCAAAGAGCGCAAGGCCTTCGGCAAGCCGATCATCGTGAACCAGGGTGTCAGCTTCATGCTGGCCGATATGGCCATCCAGATCGAAGCCGCCCGTCTGCTGACCCACAAGGCAGCCTGGTTGGTAGATTGCGGCGAATCGAACACGATGAACTCCGCGTTTGCCAAGGCCTTCGCTGCCGACACGGCGATGAAGGTGACCACCGATGCGGTGCAAGTCTTCGGCGGCTATGGCTACAGCCGCGAATACCCGGTCGAAAAGCTGATGCGCGACGCCAAGATCTACCAGCTTTACGAAGGCACGAGCCAGATTCAACGCGTCATCATCGCGCGTGAACTGGGGCGGTAGAGGGCCGGGATCAGAGGATTGGGTGAATAGATAGGGCGGACACCGGGTTTCCAAACGAAACCTGGTGTCTTTGATATTCGCTCCTGCCGGAGCGCCGCCTGCCGGCGCGCCTCCTGCTCAGCGCGCCTGGTCCGGGATATGCTCCGGTACCGGGACGGTGCCCGGCTTGTGCTCGCCGACAAGAACATCAGACGTGGCGCAGCGATAGGCGTAGATGACCGCGATCAAAATGGGGAGAGTCACGGCATACGCGCCTATCACGTCGCTGGGGTAATGCACGCCCAGGTAGTTGCGGCTCAAGCCGACGAGGAGGATCCACAAAGCAGTGCTGAAGTAGATCAGGTAGCGCAGAGGAGGGCGAAGGTGACGGCCGGCCAGGTAACCCAGGATCCCATAAAAGGACAGCGCAGCCATACTGTGCCCGCTCGGGAAGCTGTAGCCAAGAGCATGCACCAACGCAGGATGCAAGATCGGGCGCGGGCGCGCAAAGAACAACTTCAGAAGCTGGTTCAGAACCGCCGCGCCGATCACCGTTGCCAGCAGCGCGTAGACGTCAATCCGGTGCTGCCTCCAGCCGAGCACGACCGCTAGCACCACGGCGACGGCTACGAATTGCACCGAGCCGCCGGCGGTAATCACGTTCGCCAGGACGGTCAAGGCTGGAGAACGGATCCCGAAGAGAAAATTCAGAATAAGGGTATCCAGCGGCATGGCTTGCCGCTCCCAGACATCCTCGGCGATCAGAAAAAAGGCAGCCATGGCCGTGGTGGCCAGGGCCAGCACAACGAACAGCGGCACTTCCCATTTAATGCAGCGGCGCGCCCAACTCACGAGCAGGGTACCTCGCCTACTCAGATTGTTCTTCCCCGCCCTCGGGCGCCGGCGAAGTCACCCTATGCCGGCGCCGGCCTGCCTCCAGCAAACGCGGCATGCCCACGCAATACAGCCAATATAGCAGCCGCTGAGTTGGGTAGTCGTAAGCCCCTATGCTTTGTACGAACTCGCCGCCAAATCCGGCCTTGAAGCGGTAGACGCCCCACATGGGATCGCTCTCGTCCAACACGTCGGGAGCGCCCCACCAGTTGTACCGGGTACAGCCTGCCGCCTTCGCCCAGCGCATGGCCGCCCATTGTAGGGCGTAGTTCGGCATGAGCGGACGCGATTGGGCGGTCGAAGCGCCATAGAAATACCAGGACGTCGTGCCAAACCGGAAAAGGATCACGCCTGCGACCGGCGCCCCGTCTACCTGGGCCAGGAGCAAGTGAGCAAGTCCCTGCGCCAGGAAGGGCTCCCATATCTGCTGATAGTAAGAATACGGGCGCACCAGGAAGTGATCGCGCCTGCCCGTCTCGACGTACATCGCGTAAAAGAGCGGCAGATCGGCCGGGCTGCCGCCACGCACGCAAACGCTGCGCTTCTCGGCCAACCGGATGTTGTAGCGCCATTTGGGTTTCATGGCGGCCAGCAGGCTCTCTTCGTCCGGCGACAGATCGTTGATGACCGTATTGCGAAACTGGATCTGCTCGGCTGAGGAACGCCAGCCGTGCCGGAGCAGGGTAGCCAACGTCGCCTCCCCGAGCGGCTCATCCGGGCGGACGTCAGGGTCGATCTTCAGAAAAATGGCGCCGGCGCGGCGCGCTTCGCGCTCCAGGGAGTGCAAAACAGCCTCCGTCAAGCCGGAGTCGGTCCAATCCAGGAGCGGGCCCTTGGGCACATAGGCCACCGCAGCCGGCAGGCCTGGTCCGCCAACCCGCAGCCTGCGAACCAGAAGCCCGGCCGCGGCCACCGGCTGGCCGTTCTCCAGCCATAGCAGCCGCCTGGCGCGCCATTCCGTTTGAGCTTTCGTTTCTCCCCAGGCCCAAGACTGCAGGACGTGCGGCTGTGGCAGCCGCAGCAATGCGCCATCCCACGTCGCCTGGTCCCTGACGTCGGTCAGGGTGAGCATCGCGCTAACCCGCCATGCCCGTACCGCGCAGGCGCAGAGCCAGGCGATAGAGCTGATAACCGACCGGCGAGAGCGGCAAATCCCATGCACCGCTGAAGCGCACCACGCGGCCGCCGAAACCCTGCTTGAAACGGTAGACTCCCCACAGCCCACCCTCACCCCAGCTCTCAGGCTCGGCGTACGCGCCTGGGTTGGCGCCCACTTCGTCCGGGATGCCCCACAGATCGTAAACCTGACAACCGCGCTCCCGGGCCCAACGGATCGCCGCCCATTGCAGCGCATGGTTGGGCATCAGGTTACGGTCCTGCTCGCCGGAGGCGCCCCACATATACCAGGCAGCACGGCCGAAGGCGAAGACTGCGATGGCCGCCAACATTTCACCTTCATGCTCGGCGACCAGCCAGTTGAGCAAGCCGGGAGGCTCGAAGAGATCGGTGGCGACTGCGTAATAGTCCTGGCTGTGCACGCCGAAGCCGTCACGCTTCCCCGTCACGTCCAGCAAGCGTTGGATGGCCGGCAGATCGGCGCGCGTGCCGGAACGCACCGTCACCCCCTTACGCTCGGCAAGGCGGATGTTATAACGCCACTTGGGCTTCATGCAGGCGAGGATCGCCTCGGGGTCGGGCGCCAGGTCGATCTCGATGGTGCTCAGCGGCTGGACTCGCTGCGGGCTGGGATGGAAGCCGAAACCAACCAGGCGTGCAGCCAACTCGAGCGAAGCCGGCAGATCGGGCTCGATCTTGAGCAGAGCGGCCCGCCTGCGGCGGCAGACCCGTTTTGCCTCGGCCAGCCAGGCGGTGACTTGCCGGGCATCATCCCAGGCGACCAGCGGGCCCTTCGGGGCATACGCCAGGGTGTGGCCCCACGGCAAGCGCCGGAACAGCAGGCTAGCGCCCGCCAGCGGGGAAACCGGATTGCCATCCGCGCGCAATTCAGCGCGCAATTCGGCGCGCGCGCTCGTCCAGCCAAAAGCGCTCTTCAGCCGCGCCCAACGGTCGGTCTGGAGGATGTGGCCATTCGGATGGGCGGCAACGAAGCGATCCCAGGCAAGGTCGGCAGGCGAAAAGGCAAGGTCTGGCATATCGCCAGAGATTATACCTGTGCCGCCGGATTTCCCGTAATTTCGAGAGCCGGCGCCGGGCGACCGCATATGAACTCCCTTTGACACTCGCCATCGCGCGTGCTATGATCAATGGCGTTTGTCCAATCTGCAACGATCGAGGAGTGATGAGCGCTAATCTCGTTAACGTCTGTCGCGAAGTGCTGGCCCGCATCTTTACTGGACTGGACGCGAGCCTCGGCGTGATCCCCGACTGGCTGGTGAACCCCGACACCGGACGGCGACTCAAGCTGGATTACCTATATCCCGAGGTGGGAGTCGCCGTACGTTTCGTCGGCCTGGAGGGGACAGCCCGCAAGCGGCGCAAGAGCGACGAAGAGGTGACCGACGAGGCGGCACGCGAAGACGCCCGCGCGGCAGTCTGCCGAGGGCACGGGGTGATCTTGATCAGCATTGACCCGGACGGCGAACCGCGCGAGGCGCTGCGCAGCCTGGAGATGGGGCTGGCGCGTGCTGCCTCACAACTGGCCCTCAGTCCCGCGCCTCAGAACTACAAGCAGAAGTATATGCCGTTGCTGGGCCAGGCACGCCGCGTGGCCGGCGAATTCAGCGGGCGGCTCACCACACCCGAAAAACTCAACCTGTATGCCGAAATGTGGTGGGACCGCCAGGCAGCGCTGACGGCCAAGGCGCCCGCCGGGAAACCCGCCGCTCCGGTGCGCAAGTACAAGGTCGGCATGGAAGTGGAGCATATCCGCTTCGGCCCGGGCCGCGTCACGGCGGTAGCTCCGGACGGGAACGACACCAAGGTGACCGTGCTGTTCGTCGAGGCCGGTGAGCGCACCTTCGCGGCAAGCCTGGTGGGAGACAAACTGCTGCCCGCATAACCGCCGCGTCACGGAAGGATTGAGCACTTGAGTACTGACGGATCCGTCCTGAAACTGCACGGCGATCGCGAAAAGCGTCTGGTGACCCTCAGTTCCGTGCTGGCTGCCGTTTTCCTGACCAGCATGAAACTTGTGGTTGGACTTGCCACCGGCAGCCTGGGCATTCTCTCCGAGGCAGCCCATTCCGGGTTGGACCTGGTGGCAGCAGCAGTCACATTTTTCGCCGTGCGCGTCTCCGGTCGTCCGCCGGACCGCGAACACACCTATGGACACGGCAAGATAGAGAACCTGTCCGCGCTCTTCGAAACGCTGCTGCTGCTGGTCACCTGTATCTGGATTATCTACGAGGCTACCCGACGACTCTTCTTTGGCGCCGGGGGCGAGGTTAAGGCGACCGCCTGGTCCTTCGTCATCATGGCCATCTCGATCGTCGTGGATTTCTCCCGCTCGCGCGTGCTGCTCAAGGCGGCTAAGAAATACCACAGCCAGGCTTTGGAGGCCGATGCCATTCACTTTTCGACCGATATCTGGTCATCGTCGGTTGTCATCGCCGGCCTGGCCCTGGTGGCTCTGGCCGAAAGATTGGGCATCGGGTGGATGGCGAAGGCGGATGCCGTAGCGGCCATGGGTGTGGCGGGCATTGTCATGTACATCAGCATCCAACTGGGCAGCCGGACCATCGCGGGGCTGCTCGACGCGGTGCCGCCACGGCTGCGCGATGACGTGGCCCACGCGGTGCATGTGCCGGGTGTGTTGGACGTGAAGAAAGTGCGCGTGCGACGCAGCGGTCCCGAAGCCTTCGCCGATGTGGAACTGACGGTCAGCCGCGACACCACGTTCGAAGAGGCGGATGAGATTGCCGGCTCGGCCGAGGAAGCCGTGCGCGCGGTGCTACCCGGGGCGGATGTGATGGTACACGTGGTGCCGGTGCGCGCGTCCAACGAGGACGTCTTAGCGACGGTGCGAGTGCTGGCGGCGCGCCACGGAGTCGGCGTGCACGGCATACGCCTGTACGATGTGATGGGCAATCACTCGATGGACCTGCACCTGGAGGTTAACAACAAGCTGAGTGTGCAGGAAGCGCATACCGTTGCCAGCGAATTCGAGCGCGCGCTGCGGCAGGCCCTGCCCGGCATTATCCGTGTCACCACGCACATCGAGCCTGCCGGTGAGACGCCGGGTGTTCGTGCCGCGACGCAGGCCGACGCGACACGGGTGATCGCGGTCCTGAAGGCTCTGCCTGAAGAAACAGGCATCGACTTCAGCCCGCACGATGTTCGGGTCGACCGGCTGGCCGGGCAACTGATGGTGTCTTTCCACGTGCGCTTCGATCCCAGCGAGTCGATCAACGATGCGCATTCGCAGACCGAACAGATCGAGCAGGCTCTGCGCAGCCGTTTGCCCGAGCTCGCACGCATCACCATCCATGTAGAGCCGGTGGGAGCCAACGAGGCCTAGAAGGAAGCTGACGTGAGCACACTTCTGGTCAAGCACGCGGATGTGCTGATCACCATCATCTTTACCAGACGCTGACGCGTTGTATCGCGCAGAACGCCGTCCTCTTCGACTGGCCGACTACCCTGTATCCGATCTAGGCGCGGCTAATCCCAGAAGTCGACCTCAGCGTCATCAATGATCAGGTGCGCGTGCGCGACGGGCAAATCCTGGGCCTCGACCTGCCGCCGCTGGTCCGGCGACACAACGCGATCAGCCGGGCCTTACTGCGAGGAAATGACTGAGAAGGACGAAGGCTCACGGACGGGACACCCCGAGAGGGTCGATAATCACTCACTATGTATAGAGCGCAAATCCTTGAAAGCCTGGGAGTACTCGAATCGGTTGAGGCAGCGCTGCCTGCTTGCCAGCATGTGACGATCGACGAGGTGCGGCTGGCAGACGTGTGCACAGGCATTGGCGCCGACGATCTGAGATTACCCACCTGGGAGATGCCGGTTTTCTCCCGATCTTCGCCAGACGCCTTGGCTGCTCAGATCCTCCTGTTCAATGCCGTCAACTTTTGTTATTGGGGCTTCCCAAAATGGCAGGTCCAGTTCGGCGGGGAGTTATGGCATGGCTCGTTGGCAATGCTGGCCGCTATCAACCGCGCCTTCAGTGAAAATGTCCCGCTGCTGGATGCGGCTCAGCTTTCTCAACTGACGGAAGACGAGTTCGACCATATCCTGCGCGGTCCGGGCCGGCTGCACCTGCTGCCCGACCGGCTCGCCAACTGGCGGCAGGTGGGCACGGTCCTGTCCGACCGCTTCAACGGCAGGTTCACCGACCTGATCGCTGCCGGGCGAGGCGATGCCCTGCTGTTAGTCGAAACCCTGGTCGACTATTTCCCGGCTTTCGACGATGCCTGGCCGCTGTATGGGCGGCGCGTGCGCTTCTACAAGCGTGCACAACTGGCCGCTGCCATGCTGTACGAGGCGTTCGAGGGCAGACAGTGGGGTGAGTTGTCACGTACCGAGCGCCTGACCGTCTTTGCCGACTACAAGCTGCCGCAGGTGTTGCGCAGCCTGGGCATCCTGATTTACTCCCCCGGGCTGGCCGCCAGCGTGGACGGCGAAGCGCCGATCCGCGCCGGCGACCCGCGCGAGGTCGAGATTCGCGTGGCGACAGTCTGGGCAGGCGAACTGATGCGCCGCGCTTTGTCGCCGCGTCTGCCAAATATCACGGCCATGCAGCTTGACTACTGGCTGTGGAACGCCGGCCAGCAACAGAGCTCGCTCAGGCAACCCTACCATCGCACGCTGACCACGGCCTATTGACGTTCCAGCAGGTAGTCACTGTACCCGCCCTCCACCTCGGTTATGGCGCCGTCCTCCAGGCCGGCCACTCGATCTACTATGCGATCCAGGAAGTAGCGGTCGTGAGAGATGACCAGCACGGCGCCGTTGAACTCTTCGAGCGCCGCCTCCAGCACCTCCGACGATGGGATGTCCAGGTTGTTCGTCGGTTCGTCGAGCAACAAGAAGTTGGCGTCTGAGAGCATGAGCTTGGCTAATTGCAGCCGGCTCCGCTCCCCGCCACTCAACTGCCCCACCTTTTTCTGCGCCGCCTCGTAGTCAAACAAGAAGCGCCCCAAGAAGCCATAAGCGTCCGACTCGTACATGGGCTTCAGGTCGCGGATCTCTTGCACCACCGTCCATTCCGGATGCAACGTCTCGTGCTGCTGGGCGTAGTAGCCGACGCTCACGCTAGGACCCAGGCGGATCTCCCCGCCGTCCGGCTGCTCCGTGCCGATGCCGGCCGCGGCCAGAATGCAGCGGAACAGCACAGATTTGCCCGCGCCATTGGGGCCTACCAGGCCAACCCGCTCGCCATGCCAGATCAACAGGTCCACGCCCGCCAGCACAGTCCGCTGGCTGCTCGTTGGGGGATCCGCGAAGCTTTTCCTGAGCCGGCGGATCTCCAACACTTTGTTGCTGCCCCGCCAGCCGCCCAGCTCCAGCCGCATGCGCCGCTGCTCGCCTGGCCGCTCGATACGGTCCATACGCTCCAGCATTTTGTAGCGGGCGCGCGCCTGCCGCGCATGGCGCTCGTCTACGACGATGCTGGCCCACAACTCAAAGCGTTTGATCGCCGCCTCGATCTGCGTGATACGCTTCTGTTGCGCCCGGTAGAGCTGTTCCTGGCGCAGCATGGCCAGTTGTTTGTTGACGGCGAATTCCGAGTACGTCCCCAGCCAGACCTTTATTTGACCGCGCTCGAGCTCCGCGATGCGGTCCACCACCTGATCGAGCAGATAGCGGTCGTGGGAGACGATGACCACCGTCCCGGCGTAATGGTTGACCAGCCTCTCCACCGTCTCTTTGCCGGCCAGGTCCAGATGATTATCTGGCTCGTCGAGCAAGAGCACATCCGGCCCCCACACCAGGAGACGCGCCAGCCCCACCAGTTTGACCTGCCCACCGCTCAGAACGCTCAACGGCTGTTCGAACGTGTCGTCGGTCAAGCCCAGCTCGCGCAAAGTGGCCATCACCCGGCCCTCGTAGGTCAGGCTGCCGGCCGCCTCATACGCCTGCAAGAGCTGCTCGTGCGCATCCATGACCCGAGTCAGGCGCGCGGCGTCGCTGTAGACGACCGGATCGCCCATCTGGGCCTCGCGCTCGGCCAGCTCTCGGCGCAAACGCACGATCTCGGGTGAGCCCGAAAGGCCGGCCTCCAGCACGCTCTCTCCCAAATCGAGCTCTGGGTCCTGGGGCAGGTAACCGATGGTCAGGTCCTTGGCGCGGAAGACGGTCCCCGTTTCGGGAGCCAGCCGGGCCAGGATAAGCTTGAGCAGAGTCGACTTGCCACTGCCGTTCGCTCCCACCAGGCCGATCTTCTGCCCCGCCTGGATCTCCCAGTTCAAGCCCTGTAGAATCGGACGCGTGATATAGCTGTAAGAAACGTCCACGAGATTGGTCAGTATGGTCGACATGGGTAAACACCATTGAGCTGGAACGCAAAAAAGCCGTGGAACATGCGCCCACGGCCGGCTAGTTGACGTAAAATACCGAACGATGGGCGCGCTGAACTAGAGCGTCGCGTCCCAAGAAGCGATGCGGGGCAGGAAAAGCGTGGAACACTGGTGACGAATGACCAACATGCTGCGAGTATAGCCGAGAGAATGGGGCCTGTCAATTTCGCATTCTGCGCCGTTGCCGTTTTGCCGTTTTCCTCGATTGCGGCGCTTGGCGGGCTGTGCTAAAATTCTGCACATGCCGCCAAAAACCCTTCCGATGACGCTCCATCAGGTGAGCGCGGCGCTGCAGAGGCCATTGCCGGGGCTGACCGCGCAGCTGCGCATGTCGCCGCAGCCGCGCCTCGGCAGCGAGCGCATCCTGGACCCTTTCCTGGATTGCCGGCGCGCCGGCGTGCTGCTGTTGCTGTATCCCGGCGATGAGGGCCTGTGCCTGGTGCTCACGCGGCGCACCGAATCGGTGCGAAGCCACCAGGGGCAGATCTCCCTGCCGGGCGGCAGCCTGGAACCGGGCGAGACGGCGGTCGAAGCGGCAGTGCGTGAAGCCAACGAGGAACTGTCCGTAGACCCCTCTGCGCTAACGATCCTGGGGCAACTGTCGCCGCTCTACATTCCCCTCAGCGGCTTCTGCATTTACCCGGTGGTGGCTTATGCCGCCCGGCGCCCGGCCTTCGTGCCGTCAGACATCGAGGTTGCCGAGGTGATCGAGGAGCCTCTCGATCACCTGCTGGACGGCGATACCTGCGCCGAAGAGGTCCGGCAACTGCGCGGACAGGAAGTGCGCGTTCTCTTCTATCGCATCGGCGCACACAAGGTCTGGGGCGCGACGGCCATGGTACTGTGCGAGTTCGTAGCCCTGTTGAGCGGTGACTGAGCAACGGAGACAGGTAATTGCACGACACGCCAGCGAACGACCTATCTGAGCAAATCCCCATCTTCACGGTCGGCTATGGCAGCCGCACCATAGACGAGTTCATCGCGCTCTTGAAGAGCAACGCGGTTGGCTTTCTGATCGACATCCGCTCCGTGCCGTACTCGCGTTACAAACCGGAGTTCTCTCGCGAGGCGCTGGAGGCCGCCCTGACTGCGCAGGGCATCCGCTACCTGTACATGGGAGAGCAGCTGGGCGGGCAGCCTGCCGACCGTTCCTGTTACGTCGACGACAAGGTGAGTTACGACCTGCTGAGCCAGAAAGCGTTCTTCAAAGAGGGCATCGGGCGCATCCGGACCGCCTACGACAAACGTCTGCGCGTCGCCCTGATGTGCAGCGAAGGCAGGCCGGAGGCTTGCCATCGTAGCAAGCTGATCGGCAAGAAGCTGAACGAGCTGGGGGTCGTGGTGCGGCATATCGACGAAAACGGCGGCTTGCTCACGCAAGATGAAGTCCTGCTCAAGCTGGATGACGGCCAGCTCAGCCTGTTTGGCGAGGACCAGCGCAGCTTCACGTCACGCAAGCGCTACCAGCCCAGGCAGGTAGGCGCCGAAACGGAAGCCGAACGGACAGCAGGCAAATCGTATGACGAAGGCGAGGGCGACGACGACAACGATGGCAACACCTGAGCTTGTAACGATCGGCGCCTACGGCTGGGATGCCGAGCGCTTCTTCGCGGCGCTGGTTAGCGCGCGGGTAGACACCTTTTGCGATATCCGGCAGCGCCGTGGCGTGCGCGGCGCGGAATACGCCTTTGCCAACAGCCGCCGCCTGCAGGCGCGGCTGGCGGAACTGGGCATACGTTACCTGCACCTCAAGGAACTGGCCCCAAGCCGGACGACGCGCGAACAGCAGTATTCCGCCGACGAGGACGAGGGAACAACGAAGCGGCAGCGAACGGCCCTCAGCCCGGCGTTCGCCGAAGCCTACCGACGCGAGCGCCTGGCTGCGTTCGACAGTGCCCAGTTTGTCGCCGCGCTGAGTCTGGATGCAAAGGTAATTGCATTGTTCTGCGTGGAGCGAGAGCCGCAAGCCTGCCACCGCTCCCTGGTGACTGAGCGCCTGGCCAGGGATTTAGGCGCCCGGGTGAAGCATATCACCCCGTGACTCCGACAAGGTTGAGAACATAATATGATGACCAAAGTGCTCATTGTCGCGAAGACGCGCCAGGGCACCCATGCTTGCATCGGTGGCATTACCTTCGAAGGTCAGAGTGTGCGCCTGGTGGCTGCCGATGCGGCAGTTAACGAGCACGCGGGCATGGATTACGCTGTGGGCGAGGTGTGGGAAGTTGATATCCGGCCCACCGAGAATCTCGTGCCGCCACACGTGGAAAACGTCGTCGTGTGGTCCAAGCGCAGGCTGGGAGCAGCGGCCGACCCCATCTCCTCCATCGAGCAGCGCATGCCGCCGGTCAGCGGGGGCATCGAAGCCCTCTTCTCGGGGTTGGCCCTGGCCTGGAGCAGCGGCGCGCTCTACATCACCGAACGCGGAGGCGTCCCGCCGTACAGCACCATGTTCTGGCGGCCGGACCAGGCATTGCAACGCAGCGACGACGGCAAGCGCATCCGCTATCGCTACGCGGCGGCAGGCGGCGGGCGGACCCTGGTTTTCGTGGGGTTTCAGGAGCCGATTGAGACCATCCCGGCGGGTACACTACTGCGCGTCTCGCTGGCGCACTGGTGGCGCCCCGCCGAGGACGAGGACGGCGAGTTGCGCTGTTACGTACAGTTGTCCGGCTGGTTCCTTCCCCCGGCCGGTGCGAGCCGCCAAGCGGTGGCAACCCCGGCTGCCGGCGTCAGCCCGGCGGCCGCCGTCCCCGCCGTGCCGTCTCGAACCTCAGGCGACACCAAGCAGATGGAGCAGCAACCGGACGCACGAGAGGTGTCAGGCAGCGCGCCCCGGCCGCAGTTGCAGCCAGGGCGCCCGGGTATGGCCGAGGCCCAGCGCCTCCTCAAGACAGTTTTCGGCTACGACGCCTTTCGCTCGCTCCAGGCCGAGATCGTGGCGAACCTGCTGGCAAAACGGGACACGTTGGCCATCATGCCCACCGGCAGCGGGAAATCTCTTTGCTACCAACTGCCGGCGCTGCTATTCGACGGCCTGACGGTGGTTGTGTCCCCGCTGATCTCTCTAATGCAGGACCAGGTGAACCAGTTGCTCGAGCTGGGGGCGCCGGCGGTCTTTTTGAACAGCACCCTGGACTATGGCGCTTACCGGGCCACCGCCGAACGCGTCAAGCGCGGCGAGGTAAAATTGCTCTACACCTCGCCTGAGACGCTCTTGCGCCCCGAAACACTGCTGATGCTGGACAATTGCCGGGTCGACTGCCTTGCGATCGACGAGGCGCACTGCATTTCCGCCTGGGGACACGACTTCCGTCCCGAATACCGGCAACTGTTGCCCGTACGCCAGCGCTATCCGGGCGCCGTATGCGTCGCTTTCACCGCCACGGCGACGGCGCGCGTGCGACGCGACATCTCAGAGATGCTGGACTTTCGCCACGAGAACGAGTTCGTCGCGAGCTTCGACCGCGAGAACCTTTACCTGGCCGTCCAGCCTCGCACCAATGGCCTGGCCCAGACCCTGGCCTTTCTGGGGGCGCATCGTGATGCATCGGGTATCATCTACTGCAGCACGCGCAGCGGCGTCGATAGGCTGACGGCCAGGCTGGCGGCCAAGGGCTGGGGCGTTCTACCGTACCATGCGGGCCTGAGCGACGAGGATCGCCGGCGCAACCAGGAAGCGTTCTCGCGCGATAAGGCGCCTATCATCGTCGCCACCATCGCCTTCGGTATGGGCATCAACAAGTCGAACGTGCGCTTCGTGCTGCACTATAACCTGCCGCAGAGCATCGAAAACTACTATCAGGAGATCGGCCGGGCCGGTCGGGATGGCTTGCGCGCCGACTGCCTGCTGCTCTACAGCCTGGCCGACCGCCAGACCATCTACGGCTTCATCGAAGAAGGGGCCGAGCGCGAACGCGCCGGGCGCCATGCCCGCCTGGAGGCGATGACGCGCTATGCCGAGGCCGATGGCTGCCGCAGGGCCGTCTTGTTGCCGTACTTCGGGGAAGAACCGGCGGCGCTGAGTTGCGGCTTTTGCGACAATTGCCTTGCGGTGACCGAGGCGCAAGAGGAGAAGGTCGAGGTGGGGGATGCCGCCCGCCGGTTCCTGACTTGCGTCAAGCTCACCGGCCAGGTGTTCGGTTCCGGTTACATCATCGACGTGCTGCGCGGCTCGCAGGCGGCGCGCATCCTCCGCCGTCACGATGAGCGGCTGAGCGTATACGGCACAGGGCGGGACCTTTCCGGCGCCGAATGGAAGCGCCTGGGCGAGCAATTCATCCGCCAGGGCCTGCTCAAGCAGGACATGGAACACGGGGGCCTGCAGCTGACCGAGAAAGGGCGGGCAGTGCTGGCCGGCAGCCAGATCTTTGTGACGGCCGCCAAACGCACACAGCCTGCTGCTGCGCCCGGACCAGAAATGGCCTACGACGCAGGGCTGTTTGAACGCCTGCGCGCGCTACGGCGCGAGATCGCCGAAGCGAACAATCTGCCGCCGTACATTATCTTCTCCGATCGCTCGCTGGTCGAAATGGCCACCTATTTCCCCGCTTCCGAAAGCAGTTTCCTGGCCATCCACGGCGCCGGCGAGCGCAAATTGGCGCAGTACGGCCAACGCTTCCTGGCGGCGATCGGCGCTTACGCAGCCGAACATGGTCTCTCTGAGCGCCCCCGCTCGTCGAACGCGGGCCCGCCCGCGGCTCTGCCCGCGGCCCGGGGCGGGCAGGGCCGGTCGGCCGAGGTAGGGGATCTGTTCGCGGCCGGCCATTCGATCGCGGACCTGCAGGCGATGTACGGCGTGACCCAGAGCACAATCGTGCACCATCTCTATCAATGCGTGCGCGCCGGACGGTGCTTCCCCGCCGAGCGGATCCTGGAAATCTCTACTGCCTCGGAAGCGGACCGTCGGCGCGCCCTGTCGAGCATGGCAGAGCTGGACACGGATTCGTTGCGGTCAATATACGATGCCGTGGAGGGATCGATCCCGTTCGAGGAGTTACGCATCTTGCGGCTGTATTACTTATGCTTGCAGTGAAACCGGCTATGATGTTTGGGACGATCGGTGAATGAAGGAGCCCGACTTATGCAGCACATCATGTTTCATGAATACGGTGGCCCGGAAGTATTGAAACTGGCGGAAGCGCCCACGCCAGAGCCGGGGCCGGGCCAGGCGCTGATCAAAATAGCCGCGGCCGGCGTCAACTTTGTCGAGATCTACCAGCGCTCGGGAATGTACAAGGTCCCCCTGCCCGCGACGATTGGCGGCGAAGGCGCCGGCACGGTCCAGGCGGTGGGGCCGGGCGTCAACGAGGTGAAAGCCGGGGATCGCGTCGCCTGGTTCCAGGGCTCGGGCTCTTACGCAACGGACGTCGTCGTACCCGTCGAAAAGCTGGTGCCGGTACCAGAGGGCGTGAGCCTGGAACAAGCCGCGGCCGTCATACTCCAGGGCACGACCGCGCATGTTCTCAGCCGCGCCACCTATCCCGTCAAGCCGGGCGACCGCTGCCTGGTACACGCAGCCGGCGGCGGTGTGGGACTGTTGCTGTGCCAGATGATCAAGATGGCCGTGCACCGCACTCGTCCCGTGTACGGCGCTGCGTATCTTCATGGAGCGTCATTCAGCTTCCCGAGCGGACATGCCATGGCCTCCATCATCGGCTATGGCATGCTCGGCTACCTGCTGCGGCATGCCTGGCGTGGCAGCCAGCGCGAGCATCGTGCCGTAGATGGTCTGTTGGTCCTCATGATCCTCGCGGTCGGGTTGAGCC
>JADGQF010000266.1 GCA_017882045.1 Anaerolineales bacterium | reverse complement strand
AAGGCCTGAAAAAGGTTCGTCCAAAATCAGCAGTTCCGGTTCATGCAGGATGGTGGCGATAATCTGCAATTTCTGGGCCATGCCCTTGGAAAGTTCCTCGACTTTTTTCTGCTCGTATTGATCCAGATCAAATTGCTGCAGCAGCCGGCGGCTGCGTTCACGGATCATATTTGCTTTCAAACCCTTCAATTCGCCTAAAAACACCAGGACGTCCATAATCTTCATCTTACGGTAAAGGCCCCTTTCAACAGCACGATATGGCCCCATTGAGCAGCCCAATGCAGGGCATTCGCAATGCGCTGGCTGTTGATCTCCCCGGCGGTCAAGTGGGTCAGACGGCCCATCTCGCCGGGATGAGGCGTCAGAACACTGCCCTCGGGCAAGCGCGCCGGCCAATCGGGCAATGTAGACAAGATATTCAGAGCATCCGCGTCGACGACGACTCTGCCGCGCCATTCCGCATGCGGCAGTCCACCGTCCGGGCCAAACAATCGCTCGATGAAAGCTACGGCAGGTGGGCGCGTCGTCAGTCCAGGGCCGACCAGAAGGGCATTATAGCCGCCTAATCCCGCCAGCAATTGCGGGACGGCGTCCGGAGTATGCGTAGCATCATTGCCAGGCGACAATAGCCAGGTGGCGTTGGGCAGCACGCCGGCCAGGGCGACGTGCAGAGGAGCAGGGATCGCCAGCGTGACCAGGCCGGCGCCCGCGCGCGTCGCCGAGGCTCCGCTCAGGAATGGCGCACCGGTGTAATTCAACGATCCGGCCACAACCATGGCCCTGCCGAAGGTGCCCTTGTTCGCATCCTGCGGACGGCGAGGCAGGCAGCTCTGTACGTATTGCGGATCTACCAATTCCGTCTTGACATCCGCAGCAAATTCCGGTCTGACGCCAATGCCGGCGACGGCCAGCAGCCCGCACGCACCAGCGCCGGGATACTCCAGTTGCCCCCATTTGGGGTAGGCAAAAGTGACCGTAACATCGGCAGCCAGAGCCGCCGTGTCCAGGGCGCCTGTATCGCAATTGAGACCACTGGGGCAGTCGACGGCCAGAATGGCGGGCACCGGCCAGCGTGGCCTGGTCATCCCCTCGTCAGATTCCAAATCATCATCGTCGTCCAGGTCATCATCCCAATCTGTGCTCGGGGCTGCGCCTTCCTGGCCCTCCGCTTCGCCTTCGCCGGGCTGCGCGTCGGCGCCGTCAGCCTCGAATTCATCGTCGTCCCAGTCCTCATCCCACTCATCGTCTTCGTCGGCGCCGCCGCCCTTGTCCTCGTCCGGCTTCATGCCCCAGGCCTGCGCCTCGGCAATTGGAAAACGGGGCAGGATCATCAGCTCACCGGCCGGCTCATCGTCTTGTCGGGCATAGCGCGCCCGTGCAACCTCTTCCTTGACCACGTCCAGCAGTTCGGCCAACGGGCCCTCGATCGGCCGCGCCACGCCCGTGCCCAGCAAGGCATCGACCACGAGATCCGCACGGCCGATTTCCTCGCGCAGGTTCTTGTAATCGGCATCGTTGTCAGACCACAGGATCGATACGCCGCGCCGGCGTCGCTTGAGGCGTCCGAAGTTTTCGTCGCCCTTGGTCTTGCGCTTCCAAACGTAAACCGTCACGTTCTGTCCGGCATCCAGCAGGTAGCGGACTGCGACGAGGCCGTCGCCGCCGTTGTTGCCCGGCCCGATCAGCACCAGCACATTCTGGTCCGGCTCGCCGAGAATCAATTGGTGCGCGGTCTCAGCCACCGAGCGCCCGGCCATATCCATCATCGCGGCGTAGGAATGGCCTCCCGCGTCGGCCGCCTGTTCGATGAGGTGCATCTGTTCGACGTTGACTATCTTCATATCAAACCTCCGCTTCATGGCCTGCCGTTTGGTCGTCGGCTGGCGCAGGCTGCAACAACGAAGCTCCGGTCAAGCGCCAGGCCGCCAAAGCCATCGCGGCGATCACCGGGACCAACAACGCCAGGTAAGCCAGGCGGAATACTAACGCGGGCGAATTGGCGATCGGGTCCAGAGGATGGCGTAGGACGCCGGTTCGCTCCGCCAGAAACAGCACGGCTGCGCCCAGCAGGGCATCGGCTCCGGCCGTGAAGTACGCATTCGCAAGCAGCCACCCGACTGCCAGCACCGCCAGACCGGCGGCGATCACCTGCAGCGTCATGGTCACCCTCGGTTCACCCCAGGCGATCCACGGCCCCCAGGTAAAGTGCGTCGCCGGCATGCTGACTATGAAATGTGCCACCCAGAAGCCCCAACCGCTGAGCGTCAGAGCGGCGCTCCAGCGAACCAGCGCAAGCCGGCGCAATGCCAGGTACCCCAACCCGGCTGCACCGCCGGCCATGAAGCCGATCATGCCCGCCCTGCTCAGAGCGCCGTGCAGATAGACAATTTTGACCACCGGGCCGATGGTTTTCTCGGCAGGTAGCAAGGCAAGAATCAAGGCAGCCAGGGCCACGCATACAGCCAGCAGCCACCAGATCAGGCGTCGAGATCGAGTGATCACCAATGAGAACTCCAGGTACTCAGAATATGCCCGCAGAGACGCGCGCCCATAATACTCGAAATCGAGAGGGGGAGCAAGCGGAAGCTCGAAAGCTCGGAAGCTTTACCCTTTGCCCGCTTTCGTGGTATGATCGTGGGCGTTATGAAGGAAGCTGACACGCCCCAGGCCGCGCCTTTCGTCACGGTACCGCAGGCCCCGGTCAGTGCCGCGCGCAACCTGTTGCGGGCAAAAACGGGCATTGCCGTAGGCCTTGCGACCGGGTTATTGCCGGATGTGGGCGCCGTGGCACTGCTGGCCCTGGTCACTTTAGGTTTCTTCTGGCGCGTTGTGACGGGCCAGAACTGGATGCCGGCCGACGGCGGCGACCTGGTCTCGTTCCTCTACCCTACCTATCGCTTTGCTGCCGGCGCCCTTCACAGCGGCGTGTGGCCGTTGTGGGACCCCTTCTTATACCTGGGCGCGCCGCATATAGCCGACATCCAGGCCGGGTTCCTCTACCCGCCCAATCTCCTGCTCTTCCTTATACAGCCGGCATTCCCTTATCAATCGCTCCAGTGGCTGAGCATCGGGCATATCTGGTTTGCCGGAGCGGGGATGTACCTGTTCCTGGCGCGCGGGCTGCGCACGCGCCGGTTGGCGGCCCTGGCAGGGGCGCTGGCTTTCATGTTTTCCGACGCATTCGTCGTGCATTTTGGAAACCTGAACTTCAACGCCGTGGCCAGTTGGCTACCTTGGGTGTTCTGGGCGTTTAGGGCCGGAATCAATGAATCGGTGAAGCTGAGATGGGCCGCCCTGGCCGGAGTCCTTCTGGCCATCGCCAGCTTTGCCGGACACATTCAGGCCACCCTCTTCGTCCTGCTGGCCCTGGCCACTTACTCCGGTCTCAACCTTTGGCAACAGCGAGAAGAGGCAGCGCCGGGCCGCAGAGCGCTGGCATACCTGGCCTACCTGGCGACCACGCTCCTGGTGACGGTTCTCCTCGCCGCGCCGATCCTCGTGCCTGCGCTTCAATTGACGAGTTACACCGCGCGCGCAAGCTGGAACTACACCGAAGCGGCGGGCTATTCGCTTTCGCCCGCACAGTGGATCGGCTGGTTCATACCCGGCTTTTTTGGTCGGGGCCCACAGTTCCATTGGGGCGCCTGGCCGCGCGTGGAGGTGGGCTACCTGGGGATCTTGCCGCTGATCCTCGCCGGGCTGGCGCTGGTCCTACGTCGCGAGCGGCGCACTTGGACTTGGATCGGCCTGGCGATGGCGAGCTTCATTCTCGCTCTCGGCATCTACGCCATCCCGCATGGCTGGCTAACGTTGTTGCCCGGCTTCAGCCAGTTGCGCGCGCCGGCGCGCCTGGTGCTGCTGACCGATTTTGCCCTGGCCGCCCTGGCTGCCATCGGTTTGGATGCTGCGCTGAGCCCCCTGCTTGTGGCAGGCTACGCCGGGCTGCAGAAGGTCTGGCGTGGGCTGGGCTTCGCGACCGGTGCGGTATGGGCCTTCGGCGTGCCTTTGATGTACCTGGCGCTGCTGCTCGTGCAGAACCAGGACCCGGCTATCGTGACCCGGGTTTCGATCACGTTGATCGCAGTCATGGTGTTTGCAGGGCTGCTGGCCGCGAGCCTTTTCTGGCTGGCAGCGCTACGCGGTCGCTGGGCCAGGCCCGACACGCTGGCCTGGGCGGCCGCAGGTCTCATCCTGCTTGACCTTGCGAGCAACGGGGCCTACCAGGACCTGGGCAACCAGGACCCGAGCCGCACCTTTCAACACCCCGAGATCGCCTCTTTTCTGGCCGGACAGAACGGACCGTTCAGAATCGATGCCCGGACAGGGATCGACAGCCTATGGCAACCGGACACTTCCCTGTTCTACGGTCTCGAGGACGTCGGAGGGGTCGTTAACCCACTGATCCTGGCCGACGTGCAGCGCTATTGGGAGGGACTGGGGTCGCGCTCCAGCCGCCTGTACGATCTGCTGAACAGCCGCTACGTGATCGCCAGGAAGGATGTCACCCTGGACTGGCAAAAATTCAAGCTGGTTTTCGACGGTGACCCGAATCTGAACGTGTATGAGAACCAGCAAGTCCTGCCGCGCGCCTTCATAGTCTCCGGCGTTCAGTCGGTCGGGGATCACCAGGCGGCCTGGGACGGCATCCACGCCGCGGGTTTTGACCCCGCGACCGTGGCCTTCGTTGAAACCCCGTCGGGAGGATTGCCGGGCGGTGGGCATGGCTCGGTATCCGACATGCGGTCAGGCCCGGGCCGGTTAGCACTGCAGGTGACGGCTGACGGCCCCGCGCTACTGGTGGTGAGCCAGACCTGGTATCCAGGCTGGCAGGTGCGCGTCGATGGGGTGGCGAAAGGCGCTGCATTGCGGGCGGATTATGCTTTTCAGGGCTATCCAGTCAGCGCCGGGACCCACCAGGTTGAGTTCGTTTTTACCTCGCCCGGCTGGCGTCTTGGATGGCTAATTGCATCAATAACAGGCGCAGGGCTCGTAATATTGACGACAGCCGGCTTGTACAGAAAACGCAATTCGTGGAAGCACTGAAGCCATGTCCGCCACGTATACCTCGACTTGCGCTTGCGTTCCAGATCGAAAGGAGTACTCATGGCGATTGACGCTCCTATCCACAGCAACGCTAACAACCTGCCGCGCGTGCTAGGCGCCGGTTTACCGGTGCTGCTTGTATTCTGGCAAAAAGACTGCTCGCCCTGCGACCAACTCGCTCCCACGCTCGACAAACTCGCCAAGAGCTATGCCGGGCGGGCGCTGATCGTTAAGGTCAACGCAGCGGAAGAACCGACCTTGCTGGGCCGCTATAATATAAGCAGCCTTCCATCCATCGTGTTCATCAAGGGCGGGAAGGAATTGGCGACTGCCGTGGGAGCGGCGGTCGAGCGCGATCTGGCGGCCTGGCTGGATCATCTGACCGGAAACGCCGCATGCCCGCCGGTGCCGTCTGGCCCCAGCATCCCCGCCAGCGCGCCGGCTGCCACATATGCACCCAGCTATGCCGCTGGCGCAACGGCGCGGACCGCGGGGCAGACCTACGGGACGGCAGGAGGGCCAAGCGGCCCCGCCCAGAGCGCCGGACCGTCCACCGCGACGGGACAGGGCGTGCCCGTCGTGCTGACAGACGCCTCGTTCGACCAGGTCATCCGCAACAGCGATGTGCCGGTCATGGTAGACTTCTGGGCCGTCTGGTGCGGCCCGTGCAAGATGGTCGCGCCCGTGGTGGAACAGCTCGGCCGCGAATTTGCCGGGCGCGCGCTGATGGCCAAGCTAAATGTGGACGAAAATCCGGCCGTCTCAAGCCGTTACGGGATCCAAAGCATCCCGACGTTGATGATCTTCAAAAAGGGCCAGGTTGTGGACCGCATCGTAGGCGCCCAACCGGCGCCCGTGCTACGGCAGCGGCTAGCGCAGCAGGTGAGATAAACGCGTGGCTCAGATTCTCCTCGTTGAAGACGATCCCGTCATGGCCGAGGAAATGCGCGATGTGCTGGAACTGGGTGGGCACGCGGTCTCTATCGCCTCCGACGGCGTTGAGGGCCTGATGGCGCTTGCGCAAACACGTCGCGACCTCATCATCTCGGACGTGAAGATGCCACGCATGGATGGCTTCAAGTTTTATCAAGCGGTGCCTGCCAACTCGGCCTGGGTGTTTATTCCCTTTATTTTCTTGACGG
>JADGQF010000265.1 GCA_017882045.1 Anaerolineales bacterium | reverse complement strand
GGCGACGTCATCGACGACCCGCGCGTGACCGCCGTGCTCGTGACCAGCGAGACGAACCGCCACGCGGACCTGATCGAGCTGGCCGCGGCCGCCGGCAAGCATGTGCTGTGTCAAAAACCGCTCGCGACCACCCTCGCCGATTGTGACCGGATCATCGCCGCGATACGCCAGGCGGGCGTGAAGTTCAGCATGGCTTTCCAGATGCGGCATGACCCGGTCAACCAGAAAATCAAGGAACTGCTGGATGCCGGGGCGGTCGGGCGCGTGGCCGTGGCGCGCCGGCGCCACGCGATCGGCGCCCTCCTCAGCCCCGAGTTTGTCAACGGTCCCACCCACTGGCACGTCGACCCGGTCGCGAACGTGGGCATGTTCTTCGACGACGCCATGCACGCCGCCGATTGGTTCTACTGGGTGCTCGGGGAACCGCCGCGGGCTGACCCAGAAGACCATCAGCGCGGAAGAAGGGCGCAAGTCAGTTGAAATGGTCCTGGCAGCCTATCGCTCGGCAGCCGAGGGGCGGCGGGTGAGGCTACCTCTCGAGCCAGGATGAAGTAAGGAATACCCTCTGGAAGGTGAGGCCGCCGAACGGCGCCCCACCTTGCTTTATTTAAGAATACCGCTAAGCGCTACGCGCCGTTTGCCTGCCCCAAAATGGTCAAACCCGCCCTTTTGTGCTATACTGGCTGAGTTGCGAGGGTAGCTGCAGGAGAGTGCATGAACGAAGATAGCTTGATCAGCCGGGATGGCATTGGGTCGATACGCCCGATCAATATCGATGAGGAGATGCGCGGGTCATATCTCGATTACGCGATGAGCGTGATCATTTCGCGTGCGCTGCCGGACGCGCGCGATGGGCTCAAGCCCGTGCAACGCCGTATTTTGTACGCCATGCACGACATGGGCGTGCGGGCCGGCACTCCCTACAAGAAATCGGCCCGTATCGTCGGCGAAGTGCTCGGTAAATACCATCCGCACGGTGATAGTGCGGTTTATGATGCGATGGCCCGCATGGCGCAGGATTTCAGCCTGCGCTACCCGATGGTCGACGGCCAGGGCAACTTCGGCTCGGTCGACGGTGATTCGCCGGCGGCCATGCGTTACACCGAAGCCCGGCTTTCGCGCATTGCCGAGTCGCTGCTGCTGGACATCGAAAAAGAGACGGTCGACTGGACCGACAACTTCGACGGCAGTCTCCAGGAACCCTCGGTGCTACCCGCTTTGCCGCCCAATTTGCTGCTCAACGGCAGCAACGGCATCGCGGTCGGCATGGCCACCAACATCCCCTCGCACAACCTGAACGAGCTTGCCGACGCCATCGCCTTCGTCATCGACCGCTGGCAGCACCTGGACGAGATCACCGTCGAAGAGCTGATGGAGTTCGTGCAGGGTCCGGACTTTCCGACCGGTGGCATGGTGATGGGGCGGGAAGAGATCAAGCTGGCCTACGGCACCGGCAAGGGCCGGTTGATCGTGCGCGCGGTCTCGCGCATCGATGAGATGGCCGGCGGGCGCCATCGCATCGTCATCACCGAGATCCCCTTCCAGATCAACAAGACGACCATCCTGGAGCGCATTGCCGAGGTGGTACGTGACGGCCGGCTGTCCGATATCAGCGACCTGCGCGACGAGTCCGACCGCAAGGGCATGCGCATCGTGATTGAGCTGAAGCGCGGCGCCGCGCCGCGAAAAGTGCTCAACCAGCTATTCAAATACACGCCGCTGCAGACGACCTTCGGCGTCAATATGCTGGCGCTGGTCGACGGCGAGCCACGCTTGCTCAGTCTGAAACGCGCCATTCAGCATTACGTCGAACACCGGATGAGCGTGATTACGCGCCGGACGGCGTTCCTGTTGCGCCAGGCGCGCGATCGGGCGCACATTCTGGAAGGGCTGCGCGTCGCCCTCGAGCGCCTGGACGAGGTGATCCGCATCATCCGGGGGGCAGCGAGCGCGGAAGTAGCCAAGGCCTCCCTCATCACACGTTTCGCATTGAGCGACCGCCAGGCCCAGGCCATCCTGGACATGCAGCTACGCCGCCTGGCTGCCCTGGAGCGCCAGAAGATCGAGGACGAGTACCAGTCGCTGCTCAAGCAGATCGCCGAGTACGAAACCCTGTTGGCCGACCCGGCGCGCGTGCTGGCGCTGGTGAAGCAGGAATTGCTGGCTCTGAAGGAGCGCTTCGGCGACGCGCGGCGCACCCAGATTGTGCCTGAAGCGGCCGGCGACTTCTCCGAAGAGGACCTGATCCGCCAGGAGAGCGTGCTCATCTCGGTCACGCAGAGCAGCTACATCAAGCGTACGCCGGCGGCCCTCTACCGTTCGCAGCGCCGGGGCGGGCGTGGGGTGCAGGGGATGCGCACGCGCGCGGAAGACGAGGTGGTAGACCTGCTGTTCGCGCGCACGTTGGACCACATGCTCTTCTTCACCAACCGCGGCCGGGTTTACGGGCAGCGTGTGTTTGCCCTGCCCGACACGGCGCGCGACGGGCGCGGCCTGCCCCTGGTGAACTTCCTCAATCTGTCGGCCGACGAGCGGGTGACGGCGATGCTGGTGGTGCCCGATTTCAGCCAGGCCAAGTACGTGACTCTGTTGACCCGCAAGGCGCGCATCAAGCGCATCAAACTGGACGAGTTCGAGGCGGTGCGCCCCAGCGGCATCATCGCCATGAACCTGGAGCCGGGCGACGAATTGAGCTGGGCCTGCGCGACCAGTGGGCGCCAGGACTTCATCCTCATCACCGCGGGCGGACGGGCGCTACGTTTTGCCGAAGACGAGGTGCGGGCCATGGGGCGCACTGCAGCCGGGGTAATGGGTATGCGCCTGGCAAGCGACGATATGGTTGCCTCTTTCGACGTGGTCGAGCCCGGCGGCGATCTGCTGCTCTTGACCCAACGCGGCTACGGCAAGCGCACGCCGCTCGAGGAGTTCACGGTCCACAGCCGGAACGGCCAGGGGTTGTGGGCGCTGGACCACACCAAGCTGGATAAACTCGGCAAGGTAGTGGCGGCACGCGTGGTCCAGGCCGATGACCAGGTGACGATCATCACCAGCGGCGGCGTGGCGCTGCGCACGCCGGTCGCCAACATCAGCCAGGTGGGCCGGGCCACGCAGGGTGTGCACATTGTCAACATTGACGAAGGCGACACGGTGGCCGCGATGGCCCGCCTCTCGGCCGAGGTTGAAACGCAGGTCGAGACCAGCGCTCCGGCTGCGGCGCCGGCGCAGCGCCCGGCAAACGGGAAGGTCAAAGTACAGGAAGCGGTTGGCGCGGGCGCAAGTGGCCCCGTGGACGAGCGCGGGACGGCGACTGCTCGCTCGGCGCACGAGACGCCAGGGGACGAAGAGGCGGACGCGCCTTCCGGGGACGATGTGCCGGCAAGCGACTCCGACGACGGCGTCGCCGATGACAGCATCGCAGACGACAGCGTCGGCGACGAGGGCGTCGCGGGCGACGCGAGCGAAGGCGAAGAATAACTCAGCCGCTCGCCACCATAAGGTGGGTAATTTGCGTTATCGGCTAAGGCCCGTTCCGTGTAACTTGAGAGCGAGGCTTTTGCAGCCATGCCGCTAAGTAGTGTGCTGCGCCACGGCACGACTGCCGTGCTGGAAATCATGTCCGAACCGGCTGCGCGCGAGCTGGCCGAGACGCTGGTCGCGTTCGCCAACAGCGAAGGCGGGACGGTGCTGATTGGCGTGACCCAGCAGGGAGAGGTGACCGGCAGCCTGCTGCTGGAAGACGTCGACAGCCTGCTGCGCGCGGCGCAGAACGAGTGCCGGCCGCCGGTGCAGACCGACTGGGAGAAGTTCGAGGACCGGGCGGGGATCGCCGTTGCCATCCGCGTGCCGCGCAGCAGCGAGTTGCATTCTTTGTCCGACGGCCGGGTGCTCATTCGCACCAGCACGGGCAACCAGCCGCTGGACGGCGGCAAGATCGGGCAACTGGCTGCCACCAAGACCAGCGGCGACCTCGAGGGCGAAATAGTGGCCGGCGCGACACGCGCCGACCTGGACGAGGACGTCATCCACGACTACATCAAACATCGGACGGAACGCCTGGGACGCGACCTGGGGCGCAGCGAAGAGGAACTGCTGAGGTCCATCGGCGCGCTGAGCGCGCGCGGTGAACCAACCGTGGCGGGCGTGCTGCTATTCGGCAAAGAGCCCCAGTTTTACCTGCCGCAAAGTGGGCTGACCTACGTGCGCTTCTCGGGCACCGAGCCGCACGGCCCGGGCGGACAGGCAGGCTACATCCGGCGCGAGGACCTTAACGGCGCGCTGGCACGCGTAATCGAAAGCACCTGGACGCTGCTGCTGCAGGAGATCCGGGGCGAGGCGGTGGTGCGCGGGCTGCAGCGCGAGGACCGCCTGATCTACCCGAAAAGCGCGGTGCGCGAGGCGTTGGTCAACGCGGTGTGCCACCGCGACTACCGCCCTTCGGGAAGGCGCGTGGAAGTTCGCCAGTTCGACGACCGGCTGGAGCTATCCAGTCCCGGTGGCCTGCCCGGCTACATCACGCTCGACAATATTGTCGACGAGCATTTCTCGCGCAACCCTCGCATCGTCAACGGTTTGTTCTACTGGCAATATATCGAAGAACTTGGGCTGGGCGTGGACCGGATGATCGAAGAGATGGTGCAAAACGGCCACCCGCAGCCGGAGTTCATCGCCACGCCTCACTCATTCACAGTCATCCTCAAGCGGGGGACCGGGGGTGCGCAGCGGCGCGCGGTGCCCGAATGGGAACGCGGCATGAACGAGCGCCAGCTACGGGCCCTGCAATACCTCCAGCAGCACGCGCGCATCACAAATCGTGAGTACCACGAGCTTTGCCCCGACGTCTCCCCCGAGACCCTGCGCCTGGATCTCAACGATCTGACGGATAAGGGGCTGATCATGAAGATCGGGGATAAGAAGGGGACGTACTACATCCTGAAGTGAACGGGCGAATGGCAGGTGCGGTTGCGAAGTCTACCGACCGCGCTAACGGAGGGTATGATCACCCTTCGCCGGCATGCCGATCCCGCAACGGTCGCTGCGAGGCCAGAAACCGGTTTAATTCCTCCACGAGCAGATGCACAGTCATGGAAGGATTATCGCTCACAGGGCTGGGTGGATTGTACTTGCTCAGAAGTCGTCGGGCGTTGCGTATAGCTGCCGACTGTCGCTGCTCCAGTTCCTCATACATCGTATCGCTGTTCTTATGATAAGGATGGCCGAGCAATTCAGACAAACGCGCGCTATAGTCCTTACGCGACATAGCGGTGTCATAGTAGTTAAAGTGAAGAAGGTACCACAGTTCAAATGCTTCGTTCGAGTAGGCTACCCGAATGCCCTGTTCGCTTCCCAGAACGAGCGCTGCATGAATATGGTTGGCCCCATTGTCAAGACCACGGATGGGCGAAAATAAGGTGAGAAACAACCACAGCCATCATGCGAAATGGACCTCGACGGGTGTGCGGTAGTCCAGACTCTGATGCGGACGCTCGTGATTGTAGAACCGGAAGTAGCTGCCGAGACCAGTTTCCAGAGCAGGCACGGTGGCATAGTCCTTCAAGTAGATATCCTCGTACTTGACTGACCGCCAGAGCCGCTCGACGAAAACGTTGTCCAAGGCACGACCCCGCCCGTCCATGCTGATACGGATGCCCGTTGTTGCGAGAGTGTGAGTGAATTCGTGAGATGTAAACTGCACCCCCTGATCGGTGTTGAAGATTTCCGGCTGGTTCTGCTGCAACGCCCGCTGTAGAGCATCCAGACAGAACCGACCGTCCAGAGTATTCGAGAGCTGCCAGGCCAGTATGTAGCGGCTGAACCAATCGTTGATTGCGACGAGACACATGAACCCATGTGCCATCCGGACGTAGGTAATGTAGGCACTCCACACCTGATTCGGGCGTGTGATCGCCAAACCACGCAGGAGATACGGGTAAATCTTGGCCTGCTTAGCGACTTGTGTCGTCTTAGGCTTGGGATAAATGGCCGCCAAGCCCATCATCTGCATCAGTCGTTGCACCCGTTTGTGATTGACCGGCAGTTCCCGGCGCCGTAGGTAGGCCGTCATACGCGGCCAACCGTAGAACGGCGTGCGGGTGTACTGCTCGTCAATCAAGCGCATCAGAGACAAGTTGAACGCAGACTCGCCTGCCGGCTCGTAGTACAAGCTGGTGCGGTTGAGCCCCAATAACTCACATTGCCGGCCCAGACTGATCAGCGGGTGATCCGGCTCAACGAGCG
>JADGQF010000264.1 GCA_017882045.1 Anaerolineales bacterium | reverse complement strand
AGACCGCCTGGTGCGCCCGGCAGTGCGCTCGATCCTGCCCAACTCGGCGGCCACCCGCAACTACCTGCAGATCTACGCGACCGAGAAGGGTAAGATCCAGCAGGAGGCCGAAGACTCTCTGCGCTCCTACCTATCGCCCAAGCACATTGAAGTGGTCGCGCTCCAGATCCGTGAGGTCTATCTGCCGGACACCCTGATCACAGCCATCAACAGTAAGGTGGCCGAGCAGCAACTGGCCGAACAGGCGCAGGCCACGGTGACAAAGAACACCCAGCTGGCGCAGGCCGCCCAGGAACAGGCCAAGGGCGAGGCGGAATCGCGCACCATCCGCGCGCAGGCCGAGGCCAACGCAAACCTGTTGATCGCCAAGAGCCTGACGACCGAGCTGGTCCAGTACCAGTACGCCCTGAAATGGGACGGCCGGCTGCCGAGCGCGACGGGCGGCGCGATCCCGTTCCTTAACCTGGTCCCCAGCGTCAGTGCGCCAATCAGCGGCACGTTGGCCGCCGGCAAGTAGGCGCCGTCGCCGCGGAGAGAAAGCGGGCTTCGGGGGGCCGCAACGGCCTAGGCTGTTGCGGCCCCCCGAAGCCCGCTTGGATGACTGGATTGCCTCCTCCATCGCGCTGCTCCCCCGGTTGGCATCCCGCCCGGCCCCGTGTATAATCGGCTGGTTGCCGGCAGGAGGCACGAATGACGACGATTAAGCCCGGGCCAACCCCATCCCTTGCGCCTGCTCAGAAGCTCACGCTCTACTACTGGATGCGCCTGACGCGCACCTTCGACGAGCACATGGTGGCGCTCTGGAAGCAGGGGCGCGGCGTGGGGGGCACTTTCAGCCAGCGCGGGCACGAGGCGATCAGCGTGGGCGCGAGCTACGCCCTGGGCCCGGCTGATGTGGTCGCGCCGATGCACCGCGACCTGGGCACCTATCTGCTGCGCGGCCTGACCCCGCGCCGCATCTTTGCCAACCTGCTCGGGCGGGCCGCCGGGGTCACCCATGGCCGCGATGCCAATTTGCACGGCATTGGCGACCTCAGTCTCGGCATCTTCGGCTTTATCAGCCACTTGCCGCATTCGCTGCCCGCCGGGCTGGGCGCGGCGATGAGCTTCCGCTACCGCGACGAGCCGCGGGTCGCCATGTCGTTCACCGGCGATGGCGGCAGCAGCGCGGGCCTGTTCCACGAAACGCTCAACCTGGCCGCGGTCTACAATGCCCCCTGGGTGTTGATCGTCGAGAATAACCAGTACGCCTACTCCACGCCTATCCGCCAACAGATGAAGGTGATCGGCATCGCGCAGCGGGCCGAGGCCTACGGCATCCCGGGCGTCGCCGTCGACGGCAATGACGTCGAAGCGGTGTACGCCGTGGTTCGGGACGCCGTGGAGCGGGCGCGCGCCGGCGGTGGCCCGACCCTGGTCGAGGCCAAGACCATGCGCATGTTGGGCCACGCCATCCACGACGGGGCCGAGTACGTGCCGCCCGAGCTGCTGGCCGAGTGGGAAGTGCGCGATCCCGTGCTGTGCTACGCGGCCCGCCTGCTGGCGGACGGCGTGGCCGGCCAGGCCGAGCTTGACGAGATCGAACGGCGCTGCGCGGCTGAGATCGAGGACGCCATCGCTTTCGCCGAGGCCAGTCCCTGGCCCGATCCGGCGACGATCGGCGAGGGCGTGTACGCCCCGTGACAAACGCTTTGCGCGACCTGCCCGATAACCGGGCGCGGCGAGGAGCATTCTGAGGACGCATGCCTGAGAAACCTGACGACGGCCGGACCCTGACTTACATTGCGGCGATCAGCGAAGCGCTGCGCGAGGAAATGCGGCGCGATCCGGATGTGCTGCTGTTGGGCGAGGACATCGGCGGCGAGTTCGGCGGCGCGTTCAAGGTCACCCGGGGCTTCGAGGCCGAGTTCGGCGCCCGGCGGGTGATGAACACCCCGCTGGCCGAGCTGGGCTTCACCGGCATGGCGGCGGGCATGGCGCTGATGGGCCTGCGCCCGGTGGTCGAGCTCCAGTTCGCCGATTTCATCAGCAGCGCCATGGACAGCATCGTGCAGTTCGCCGCCAGCGCCCATTACCGTTGGGGCGGCGCAGTGCCCATGGTGGTGCGCGCGCCCAGCGACGGCGGTCTGCGCGCCGGCCCGTTTCACAGCCAGAACCAGGAGGCCTGGTTCGTGCATGTGCCGGGTCTCAAGGTGGTCGCACCCGCCACGCCCGCCGACGCCAAGGGCCTGCTGCTCAGCGCGATCCGCGACAACAACCCGGTGATCTATTTTGAGAGCAAGCCCCTCTACCGCACGCTCAAAGGGCACGTGCCGGCGGGCGACTACAGCGTGCCGATCGGCCGGGCTCACCTGGCACGCACGGGGGATGACCTGTCGATCATCACCTATGGGGCCGAATTGCACCAGGCCCTGGCGGCGGCCGCGCGCCTGGCCGAAGAGGACATCCAGTGCGACGTGCTGGACCTGCGCACCCTCAAGCCGCTGGACGAAGAGGCGATCCTGAGCAGCGTGCGCAAAACCTCGAAGGTCCTGGTCGTCCACGCGGCCAACCAACTGGCCGGGCTGGGCGGCGAGGTCGCCGGCCTGATCGTCGAACGGGCCTTCGAGTGGCTGGACGGCCCGGTCCGCCGGCTCGGCGGCCTGGACACGCCCGTGCCTTTCAGTCCGCCCCTCGAAGACGCCTACCGGCCCGACGCCGAGAAAATCTACCAGGCCGCCCGTTCGCTGGCGCGCTACTGAGAATCTTGCTCACACTTGGCCCGGAAAGTGTGTAAAGTAACAGACCGGGTCGTTTGCCCGTACTTATAGTGCGGTGTTGCGTCCTCGAAGGTCAAAAAGCTCGCATTTGTAGGAGACAAGCTATGCACAGGTCATTTCCCGGTTCCCTCGCGCTCATCCTGGTCCTGGCGATCGTGACCGCTTGCGGCTCGCCCGCGCCGGCCGCGCCGACCACTGCCCCGGCTGCCCCGGCGGCGACAGAAGCGGCCCCAACCTCAGCCCCGGCTGCGACCGCGGCGGTCGCAGCGGCCGCGGTCGCCACTGCCGCCATCGTCGCGGCTGTGCCCACTGAGGGCACGCTGACGCAGGAGTCGCCGCTCCCCCAGGTGTCCCCACTGGGCGGGGCCACCACGCCGAGCGGCAGCGCCAAGATCGGCGACTGGAGCAGCCCGGCGCCAACCAAGCTGCCGGCCAACGTCACCCTGGGCTTCGTCCTCGGCCTGACGCAGGACATCGCCGTGTACGGCCAGTCGCAGAAGAACGGCGTGCAACTGGCGGTGGACCAGATCAACGCCGGCGGCTACCTGGGGAAGGGCAAGCTGGTCGCGGCGATCGAGAACAGCACGGGTACGAACGAAGGCGCGATCGCGGCGATGACGAAGGCCATTGACGACGATAAGGCGGTGGGCGTGGTCGGGCCGACGCTCTCGGCGCAGGCCTTCGCGGCCGACCCGATCGCCCAGGAAAAGGGCATCCCGGTGATCGGGCCCAGTAACACCGTGGCCGGGATCGTGGAGATGGGCAACTTCATTTTCCGTGACAGTCTGCCCGAATCCTCGGTCATCCCCGGCACGGTCAAGCAGGTTTTGTCGCTGCTCGGCGTCAAGAAGGTCGGCATCCTGTGGGGCAACAACGACGACTTCAGCGTCGGCGGCTACAAGGTCTTCAAGCAGGCGCTGCAGGACAACAACGTGCCGATCGTGGATGACGAGACCTTCGCGCGCGGCGACGTCGACTTCCAGGCCCAGCTGACCAAGATCATCGCCCAAAAACCGGATGCGATCGTCGTCTCCGCCCTGGCCAAGGAAGGGGCGCTGATCATCACCCAGGCGCGCAGCCTGGGCTTCACCGGCCCGCTCGTCGGCGGCAACGGCTTCAATTCGCCGGCAGTGATCACACAGACCGGACAGGCTGGCGAGGGGCTGATCGTCGGCGCGGCCTGGAACATCGCCAGCTCCGAGCCGCTGAGCCAGGACTTCATCACGGCCTATCAGGCGGCTTTCAAGGCCGCGCCCGACCAGTTCGCCGTCCAGACCTATACGGCGGTCTGGCTGTTCGCCACCGCCATCCGGCGCGCCGACAGCGTCGACCCGAAGACCCTACGCGATACGCTGGCCGGCATCCAAAACTTTGCCACGCCGCTGGGTAATTTCAGCTTCGGGCCGGACCGCAACCCGATCCACTCGCCGGTGGCGCAGATCGTGCGCGGCGGCAAGTTCGTAGTGCTGACTGCGGAGACGGCGAAGGCGAACCCGGTTCGTTAGGATGAACGTCCCGCAGCAAGTGATCAACGCGTTGTCCCTGGGCGCAGTCTACAGCCTGTTCGCCCTGGGCTACGCGTTGGTCTTCAGCGTCCTGGGCTTGCTCAACCTCGCCCACAGCGCCGTGTTCATGTGGGGCGCCTACCTGGGTTGGGCGAGCGTGCTCGTGTTTCACCTGCCCCTGGCGCCCGCGCTCGCCATCGCGGTCGTGGGCGCCGGGCTGCTGGCGGTCGTGCTGGACCGGGTGGCTTTCTACCCGCTGCGCCGCCGCAACGCCCCGCGCGTCGCCCAGCTTATCAGCAGCATCGGCGCGTCAGCCGTGCTGGTCAGCCTGGCCCAGCTCAGCTTCGGCGCCGATCCGCAGAACCTGCCGCTGGAAATGGTGCCCAACCACGCGATCCCGGCCCTGGCCGGCCTGGCGTTGCGTGTGACGCCGGTGCAGATCATCACCTTCGGGCTGGCGCTGGCCATGATGGGGGGCCTCGGTCTGCTGGTGCAACGCACGAAGCTCGGCCAGGCCATGCGCACGATCGCCTTCGACCAGCGGATCGCCGCCCTGCTGGGTGTGCCCGTCGACCGGGTCTATGCGCTAACCTTCTTCATCGCTGGCGCTTCGGCGGGCACGGCGGGCATGCTCTACGCCCTGTCGTACAACTCCATCACGCCGTTCATTGGCGATGCCGTCTCGCTCAAGGGGCTAACGGTGATCGTCCTCGGCGGCATGGGCAACATCGCCGGTGCGGTGCTGGGCGGCTTCATCGTCGCCGGTCTGGAGGTTTTCAGCATAGCGCTCGGCGGCAGCAGCTACCGCGATGCGCTGACGTTCTTCCTGCTGTTCCTGGTCCTGGTCGTCCGCCCGCAAGGGCTGCTCGGCTCGCGGGCCGCCACGCGGGCCTAACACTACAACCGCAGTTCATCTCGCTTATTTGCCTGGCGGTTGGAAACCGCGGCAACCCTCGCAAAGTCTCCCTACGGAGACTGGGACCAGCCTGCGCACCAGCGCAGGCCTCCGGAGTCCACGAAGGTGGACTTTGCGATGGTTGCCGTGACCTTGGTCGCCGGGCTCCGGGGAGATCGCCGCGTGTTCTGGAGCGTACTGAACGCCATCGGGCTGCGCGAATCTGTGGTCCAGTTCATGCTGGTCGACGCCCTGCTGGCCCTGAGCATCTACCTGACCCTGCACAGCGGCATGTTCTCGCTGGCCAACGCCGGGTTCATGTCCATCGGCGCCTATGTCGGGGTGATCGCGACCCAACACTTCGGGCTGCCGTTGGGATCCGCGCTGGCGCTCGGCATGCTTGTCGCCGCGGCCATTGCCCTGCCGCTGGGCGCGCCGGTGCTGCGCCTGAGCGATATCTACCTGGCCATCGCCACGATCGGCTTCGGCGAGATCGTGCGCATTTTCTGGCTCAACTTCGACGGCTTGGCCACTTCGCTCGTGGGGCACAGCGTCACCCTGACCGGTGGGGCGCTGGGCATCAAGGGCATCCCCACCAGCACAAAGACATGGCACCTGCTGCTGGCGCTGGCGGTGGCGGGCTACTTCATGGCGCGCCTGAACGACTCGCGCCTCGGCCGCGCGATGTCCGCCATCCGCCAGGACGAGATCGGCGCGGCGAGCGTGGGGATCAACCCGGTCTACGTCAAGCTGGTCGTCTTTGTCCTCAGCGCGATGCTAGCGGCGGCGGGCGGCGTTTTCAGCAGCCACCTGACCCGCATCATCAGCCCGGGTGACTTCAGCTTCAGCCGGGTGGTCAACATTACCGTGATTAAAGGAGCTCAGGGCGTTTATGAAGCTCACCAAACCGGGACTACCGAACTAACCGCCAACGGTGACCCACTCTGCCGGGCATTCAAACCGGCTTGCGGCATGCCCTCGATTCTGTTTAAAATCACAATAAACGTAGTTTCCTGACAAAGTTATTTGGTAACTGCTCAGGCTAGAGGTTTATTGGAGTGTTTTTTTGTTGTTTGGCGGTGC
>JADGQF010000263.1 GCA_017882045.1 Anaerolineales bacterium | reverse complement strand
TCTCGCTTGACAGCGGTGCGGCCCTGGACAGGCTGGAAGAACTGGCTGCATTAAGCCAGGCACTCGTCCTGAACCAGACCTCGGCATAAAATGAGCATCCTCACCGAGATCTTCGCCCACAAGGCAGTTGAAGTTGAGGCGTTAAAACGGACCTGTCCGGTCGCTCAGATGCGCGCTCAGGCCATGGAGGCGCCGGCCCCCTTAGACTTCACGGCTGCCTTGCGCCGCGCTCCAGGCCAGCGCCCGGCCTTAATTGCTGAAATCAAGCGCGCATCCCCTTCGCGCGGCCTGCTGGCGCCAGACTTCGACCCGCTGGGTCTGGCCCGTCTGTATTGTGAAAACGGCGCGAGCGCCCTCTCCATACTCACTGAAGGCCGCTATTTTCAGGGGTCATTGGAGATTTTGCGCCAGGTTGCCCACCTGGACCTCCGCCTGCCCTTGCTGCGCAAAGATTTTATCCTCGACCCCTACCAGGTGTACGAAGCGCGAGCGGCCGGCGCAGATGCCATCTTGCTCATCGCGTCTTATCTTGAGGCCGGTCTTCTCAGGGACCTGCACAGCCTGGCTGGTGACCTGGGGATGGCGGCGCTGGTTGAAGTCCATACGCAGGCCGAGTTGGAAAAAGCGCAGGGGGCCTGCCAGCCAGCCCTTCTGGGGATCAATAACCGCAACCTGGCCGATTTTTCAGTCGACCTTTCCACCACCATTCGGCTGAGAGATTTGATTCTCCCTGGCGTCTGCCTGGTGGCCGAGAGTGGTATTCACACCCCGGCGGATGTGGATAAGCTGATGGCTGCCGGGGTCGACGCTGTCCTGGTTGGGGAAGCCCTGGTCACGGCAGTTGACCCGTCAGCTAAAGTTAGGAGCCTTGCAAGGAGCTGAGCGAGATGAAGGTTAAAATCTGTGGTCTAAAGACCCTGGATAGTGCCCTGTCTGCCCTGGATGCGGGGGCTGACCTGTTGGGTTTTAATTTCTACCCGCCCAGTCCGCGGTATATTGCGCCTGTTGATTGCGAGGCGCTCGTGGCCATCCTGCGCCAACGAGGGTACACGGGCGGGTTGGTGGGGGTATTCGTCAATGCCGCGCCTGAGTGGATGTCCGCGGTGCTGGATCACTGCCACCTCGATCTGGCCCAACTGTCTGGTGATGAACCCCCCGCAACCCTGGCAGCCCTCCCGGGGCGCGCCTACAAGGCTTTGCGGCCAGCCAGTTTGGCCGATCTGCAGGATGACCTGGATCAGTACACCCCATCGACAAACACACCGGCCTGGCTGTTGGATGCCTACCGGCCAGGTGGTTACGGCGGAACTGGCCAGAATGCCGATTGGCGCCTGGCGCAAAATTTGGCAGGCAAGGCCCCCATTTTGTTAGCCGGTGGGCTGACGCCGGAAAACGTTGCGGAAGCCGTGCGCCGGGTGCAGCCATGGGGTGTGGACGTGGCATCCGGGGTAGAATCTGCCCCCGGAATCAAAGATCCCGCCCGCATCACCGCTTTTATCCAATCCGCTCACGGTGCTTAAGGAGATGCTCAAGCTATGAAGCCAGACAGAATGCCGTCCAAATTTGGCCCTTACGGAGGGCAGTTTGTGCCCGAAACCCTCATGCCGGCTCTATCAGAGCTGGAAGATGCTTACCTGGCCAGTCAGGCTGACCCTGCCTTTCAGAGCCAACTCGACCTGCTGCTGCGCACGTATGTGGGCCGTCCGACACCTCTATTTCACGCGGCTCATCTGAGCCAGTCCCTGGGTGGCGCCCAGATATACTTAAAACGCGAGGACCTGGCTCACTCCGGGGCGCACAAGATCAACAATGCCCTCGGGCAGGGTCTCCTGGCAAAACGTATGGGCAAGACGCGCGTGATTGCCGAGACAGGCGCCGGGCAGCATGGTGTGGCTACCGCGACTGTAGCGGCACTGCTCAACCTGGATTGCGTCATCTACATGGGCAGTGTGGATATAGCCCGCCAGTATCCCAACGTACTGCGCATGCGTTTACTGGGTGCAGAGCTGCGCCCGGTGGACAGCGGCAGCCGCACCTTGAAGGACGCGGTCAACGAAGCCATCCGCGATTGGGTCACGAATGTTAAAGATACGCATTACCTGCTGGGGTCGGCCCTCGGGCCGCATCCTTACCCAAGCATGGTGCGCGATTTTCAATCCGTCATCGGGGACGAGGCGCGCCGGCAGATTTTGACCCAGGCCGGCCGGCTGCCTGACCAGGCAATCGCCTGCGTGGGCGGCGGCTCCAATTCGATCGGTTTGTTCCAGGCCTTTTTTGAAGATGTTGAAGTTCAGTTGGTGGGCGTCGAAGCAGGGGGAGAAGGCATTGCCAGTGGGCGGCACGCGGCTCGTTTCAGCGATCCGCGGCTGGGCCGGCCAGGCGTTTTGCAAGGCACCTATACCTACCTGCTCCAGAATGAGGATGGCCAGGTGCTGCCCACCCACTCCATTTCAGCCGGATTGGATTATCCGGCGGTCGGACCACAGCATGCCTACCTGCGCGAGACCGGCCGGGTCGAGTACACGGCCATTGAAGACACACAGGCCCTGCAAGCTTTTCAATCTTTGGCGCGTCTTGAAGGCATTCTGCCGGCGCTCGAATCATCGCATGCGGTCGCCGAAGCCATCCGCCGCGCCCCTGGATTGGATCCGAGCCGGATCCTGTTGGTCAACCTTTCCGGGCGGGGTGACAAAGATCTGGATACGGTGATAAAAGCTTTAGGCAGCGATCTGACGCCGACTTCCAGGAGGGAAGAATGAACGGGATTGAACGCATTGCGAACGCATTTCAGCGGGCTAAGGACGAAGGCCGGGCGGCCTTGATGCCTTATATGACCCTGGGTTATCCCACTCCAGAAACTTCCCTGGATGTGGTAAAGGCCATTGCTGGCGCTGGGGTCGATTTGATTGAGCTAGGCATTCCGTTCTCCGACCCCCTGGCAGACGGGGTGGTGCCACCTGAGCAGGCGTCTTCGGTCGGCGCGGTCATGCTGACCGAGGCGCATCGGCTGAACCGCATGGTCGCCGATCTGCTCGATCTGGCACGGTTGGGCGCCGAAGAGTTCCGGATCGGTCTTGCCTCCGTAGAAGTGATCGAACTGGCGCGGGCTGCCGGCGAGGTGTGGCGGAACCGCTGCCGGGCGGCGGACGTCGCGTTTCGGCTGGAGGCTCCCTCGACGCCTATCTGGTGCCATACAGATCCGTCCCGCGTGCGGCAGATCCTGGACGGACTGTTCGAGAACGCCCTGCGGGTGACGCCAGCCGGGGCTCCGATCATCCTGTCGGTGCGGGCCGAAGCGGATCGACAGATCGTGCTGCTAGAGGTGCGCGACGGCGGCCCGGGTCTGACTGACGCAGATCTGCCTGTGGCATTCGAGCGGTCCGTGCTGTATGAGCGTTACCGGGGAATCCGTCAGGTCGGCACCGGTTTGGGGCTGGCGATCGTCGACGGACTAGCCCGTCGCCTTGGTGGCACTGTGGAAGCGGGCCACTCCGCGGAGGGAGGGGCCCGCTTCACCGTTCGTTTGCCAGCCAGCGGACCGGCCGCCAGCTGAGCCGGACTACTACTTCTTTGTGTCCACGACCCGGAGTGCGGTCAGCGTGGTTGTCCCGGTACCCCCGACGAACACCGGATCCCCGGTCTTGACATCAGAGATCGACGCCGCGCTCTTGAGGGCCCTGGTGTGCACCTTGGTACCTAGGGTGATGGCGTACGTCTGGGTGAGCCTGTCGGCAGCTTGAACGGTGATGGACGTGGCCGACACGCCGGTCACCTGACCTCGAATGGCGTCGTGGGTCGTGAACACAATGGTCTTCTTGTTCTCGGTCACCCAGGTCGCATGCACCGCCCGGCGTAGCCGGTTGACGCCCGGGTGCTTGACCGCCGCTGTCGTTGGCGTGCTCGCCGAGGTGTCCGATGCCGGGCTGATCGACGACGCGGACGGGGTAGGCGTAGGAGTCCCAGCCGCAGCGAATGCGGCCGTTCCGGCTCCGCCGATGATGGCGGCTGTTGCACCGACTGCGGCGATTGTCTTCCACATGATGTCCTCCCTGGTTTCATGGTGTGGGTGGTCTTACGTCGACAACCCTGCTGCGCCTGGATGTATACCCAGCCAAGGAATTGTCAAGATTGTGTTCGGGCCCTGGCGGTGAGCACGGCATGGGGTGAGGGTGGCTGAGCGAACGGGCGCTGTGGCGGACCGTGAGCCCGTGCCCTTCAGTAGGCTCTCGTGCTGCTGGGCGACGTCCACGCTCGGGCGCGGACCGGAGCAGGCCGGCGGTCAGGCAGTCCAAACAGGTAGGTCACGCCACGTGGAGCCGGTCGCCGTTTTGGCCGTTTGGCATCACTAGTGGCATGGTTCCTGTGCATGAGCGAGGCTGAGCAGGTCAGGCAGAACCGGCTACGACGTGCGGCCCAGAGGCAGGACCTGCTGCTTGCGAGATCTCGAAGACGGGACCCACCCGCGGGCGACTTCGGCCCGTACTTGCCGGTGGACATGGACACCGACACGCTCGTCCCTGGAGACCGCGAGACCGGCTATGAGCTGAACAACGCCCAGGGCTACATCAACGGAGACTTGTCATGAGCGGCCCCTTGCCCCCACCGGCTGTTGCCCCGATCAACTGCCAGCCCTGGTGTGGAGTCGGCGACGGACACCCTGACGAGCGGACGCGCGAAGACCAGTGGTGCTTCGGGGTCGAGCACCGCGTCGATCTTTCGGCCGAGGCGACTGAGCCCCTGAGCGACGGGAACACCCAGCAGCAGTACCTCAACACGTACCTTTTGCGACAGGCCAACGACACCGCGCCCCGGGTGTTCGTCGGCCACGGCGGCCGTTCCGGCAAGGTGGCCACCTTGGAAGAGGCACGGCGATTCGCCCTAGAGATTCTCACGCGCGTCGATGGGTTCGAGGTCTGACCCCAACCCGCCCCAGCAGTCTCCGATCAAGGCCTGAACCTCGTTCGCCTAACCGAAGGAGAACCAGTTGTGAGCACCATTTCTAACGAAGCCCCGTCCACGGGCGTGGGCACCATGAACTTCGTCACCGAAATCCTCGACATCTTCGCAATGCTGGACAAGGACCGCAAGGAGTCGCTTATCGACTACTCCGGCCAGCTTGCTGAGGAGCAACACGAGGCGCTACGTGCGTCGGCGACGGTATGACCCACGCCGACCTGACCGCTCGCACGATGTGCTCGCCCTTGAAGTGCCAGCCGTGGTGTCAGGATGGCGACGGACACCCTAACGAGAGAGCCCGCGAAGACCAGTGGTGTCTCGGGGTCGAGCACAGGGTCCATCTGTCGACCGAGGCGACTGAGTTCCTGAGCGACGGGAACACGCGACAGCAGTACCTCAACACGTATCTGCTGCGGCAAGCCGACGACACAGCTCCCCGAGTGTTCGTCGGCTACGGCGGGCGCTCCGGCAAATCAGCCACCTTGGAAGAGGCCCGGCGATTCGCCCTAGAGATCCTCACGCTGGTCGACGGGCAGAGGACCTAGCCAACTGACAAGACATGAGTAGCGCCCTCCGCCGCAAGGTGGGGGGCGCTACTGCGTCTGGTTGGTTTAGGCAGATGGGGCTTCCGCGAGGGCAATGCGGAACACGTGGCTCCCGAGTTGTCCGATGACAGATCTGGCGCCGCCGCCATCTGCATCCACCTCTGCCGCTGTCAGACTCCGACCTGCTGTTTGGACGTAGTGCTCGCGACGCCTGCCAGCTGCGTGGTGACCGCCTCGGACGGGTGGCGGGGCATCAGGATCAGCGCAGCGAAGGAGATCACTGCACAACCCACGATGTACCAGCTAATCCCGATGCTTGAGCCAGTGGTTTTCAGAATTGCCGCGGCGATCAGTGGCGCGGGTCCACCAGCGATGACGGACGCGAGCTGATATCCGATGCCGGCGCCGCTGTAGCGGACGTTGGTGCCGAAGCTCTCGGCGATCAGCGCCGCCTGCGGGCCGTACTGCATGTCGTGCACGACCATGGAGATCACGATCGCGAGCAGCACGAGCCCAGAGCTGCGGGTGTTCAGTAGGCCGAAGTACGGGAAGGCATACAGCCCCGTACAGACGATGCCGATGCCGTAGATGAGTCGACGGCCGAACCGGTCGGACAGATGGCCGAAGAAGGGAACGCTGATCAGCCCGAGCGCAGCGGCGATCATGGTGTAGTTGAGCAGCTCACCTTTGGCCATGTTGAGCTTGTCGGTCCCGTAGGTGAGGACGAAGGTGATGAACAAGTGGAAGGGCGCCT
>JADGQF010000064.1 GCA_017882045.1 Anaerolineales bacterium | reverse complement strand
GCGTTGCTGTTGCCGGTTCAAGGTGATTGTCCTCATACCTCAAGTATGCGGACATTTTCCCTGAGCAGTTAACCCGGACATTTTCCCTGAGCAGCAACAGAAGGCCACTTTATCTGTTGACTTTTCTGCGGGCTTCTGCTATCCTGAGCAATGTCTGATTAATCCGATGAATTAGATTAATCAGCCAGGATGATGCTGTGATTCTCTCCGCAATCGACTCGGATTTTCTGCGTTATCTGCTTTCGAAGGCTGCCGAGCCCCAGGGGTTTGAGGCGGGCGCGCGCCTGCCGGCCCTGGACGAGATCAGCGCGCAAACTGGCATCAGCGTCGGAAAGCTACGCGAGCAACTCGAGGTGGCCCGCGCCCTTGGGCTTGTCGAAGTCAGCCCGCGGCGGGGTATCCGCTGCCGGGCTTACGAGTTCCTGCCCGCCGTCCGGCTCAGCCTGATGGTCGCACTTTCCCTCGACCGGCGCACGTTCAAGGCATTCAGCACGCTGCGCATTCACCTTGAGGCCGCCTTCTGGGAAGAGGCCGTGGCGCTGTTGACGGAAGCCGATCGGGATTCGTTGCAGGAACTGGTCGCACGAGCCTGGGCTAAGCTCAATCTGGAACGCATTCAGATCCCCCACGCCGAGCATCGGCAATTTCACCTGACGATCTACAGCCGTTTGACCAACCCCTTCGTTCAGGGTTTGTTGGAGGCGTATTGGGATGCTTACGAAGCAGTCGAGCTGAACACCTACGCCGACCTTGGCTATCTGCAGAGTGTTTGGACGTATCACGAGCGCATCGTGGCAGCCATCTGCGACGGGGAGTTCGAAGCCGGCAAGGCCTTGCTGGCCGAACACCATCATCTGCTGGACAAAATGGGCAACTCTCACGAAGCGCCGGTGACAGAGGCCTTCGGGGTGCCCGGGACCCAGCAAGGCGTGGCGGATGCGAACGGCGTGCAAGGCCGGGCGCCGGTGAGTGAGCTTTTCTCATAGGAGGAAGGACTTTATGACTATCGCAGTGAAAGAGGTCCCAGCCGGGATCGGCGAACGCCCGCTGATCGTAAATGACTTTACGATCAATATCGCAACGGTCAATGGGTCGGGCAGCCAGACCAGCAATGGCGTGCTGTTGCGCGCGCTGTTCAAGATGGGTGTACCGGTTACCGCCAAGAACATGTTCCCCAGCAACATCCAGGGCCTGCCCACCTGGTACGTTATCCGCCTAAGCAAACAGGGCTATCTGGCCCGTCGCGATGGCTACGACATCGTCGTTTGCATGAATGCTCGTAGCTTCGCCGACGATATGGCTGGCGTGGCTCCCGGCGGCGTCGTCTTGTACGATGACTCGCTGCCCATTCCGGCCCGTCGTGACGACGTCACCTACTACTCGATGCCGGTCAACCAGCTTGTCAAGGAAGCCAGCCTGCCGTATGACCTGAAGGACTACATCGCCAACATGGTCTATGTAGGGGTCATGGCTCATCTGCTGAACATAGATCTGGACGAGATCCAGAATGCGGTGGACTGGAACTTCGGTGGCAAGGCCAAAGCCGTTGCGCTCAACATGAACATGGTCGAACGTGCGTACAAGTGGGCCCAGGAGCACCTGATCAAGCAGGATCGTTTCTGCGTCGAGCGCATGACCGGCTTCAACGAGGGTAAGCTGCTGGTCGACGGCAACACATCCGGCGCGCTGGGGGCCATTTGGGGGGGAGTCACCTTCGCAGCCTGGTATCCCATCACGCCGGCCTCCAGCCTGGCCGAAGCGCTGAATAAATACTTGCCGCAGGTGCGCTGCAGTCCGGACGACGACAAGGCGACCTTCGCCGTTATTCAGGCCGAAGATGAACTGGCTGCGCTGGGCATGGTGATCGGCGCCGGCTGGGCCGGGGCGCGCGCGATGACCAGCACCAGCGGCCCTGGCTTGAGCCTGATGGCTGAGTTCACCGGTCTGGCGTATTTTGCCGAAGTTCCCGCTGTGATCTGGGATATACAGCGCATCGGGCCGAGCACCGGCTTGCCGACGCGCACGAGCCAGGGCGACATCCTGGCGACTTACTACCTCAGTCACGGCGATACGCGCCACGTGATCCTGTTTCCCGGTAGTCCCAAGGAATGTTTTGATTTCGGCGTGCAGGCCTTCGACCTTGCCGAGCGGCTGCAGACGCCGGTGTTCGTGCTCAGCGACCTGGACCTGGGCATGAATGCCTGGATCAGCGACGCATTTGAATACCCGGACAAGCCGATGGACCGGGGTAAGGTCTTGAGCAATGCCGACCTGCAGAGGCTGGGCAATTCGTGGGGACGTTACAAGGATGTAGATGGCGACGGCATCCCCTATCGCACCTTGCCCGGCAACCCCAATCACGCGGCGGCCTATTTCACGCGCGGCACCGGTCACAACGAGTTCGCCCAGTACACCGAGAAGTCAACGGATTGGGAGCGAAACATGGATCGCCTGGGGCGCAAATTCGAGACGGCGCGCGAGTTAGTGCCGGCGCCCGTGGTGCACGAGGCGCCCGGAGCGCGTGTCGGTATCCTCAGCCTGGGCTCAAACGACCCGGCCGTGCTCGAAGCGCTCGATCTGCTGCGTGAAGCAAAGATTGAAGCCGGTTACCTGCGCCTGCGGGCTCTGCCCATCAGCCAGGCGGTGCGCGACTTCATTGGCCGCTACGAGCGGATTTATGTCGTGGAAAACAACCACGACGGCCAATTGCACAAGATTCTGCTGAGCGAAGAGCAGGCGCATGCTCCCAACATCATGTCGGTGGCTCGGGGAGACGGCTTACCACTCGCCGCGGCCTGGATCAGCGACGCGATTCGGCGCCAGGAAGGAGCCAGGTAAATGGGTACCATAGCAGAAAGCCCCGTGCGCTCACCCAAGGTGAACGTGCTCGGTTTGGATAAGAAAACCTACCAGGCCGCCCCTTCGACTCTATGCAAGGGCTGCGGCCACGACAGCATCAGCCAGCGCATCATGAACGTGACCTGGGAAGCCGGGCTGGACCAGACGAAGGTCATCAAGATGAGCGGCATCGGCTGCAGCAGCAAGTCGCCCACCTACTTCCTGGGCTGGAGTCACGGCTTCAACAGCGTTCACGGTCGCATGCCCTCGGTGGCCACCGGGGCGATTGTTGCCAACCATACCCTTAAAGCGATCGGGGTGAGTGGTGACGGCGATACCGTCTCCATCGGCATCGGCCAGTTCAAGCATGTGGTGCGCCGTAACGTGCCGATGGTCTACATCGTTGAGAACAATGGGGTCTACGGGTTGACCAAGGGCCAATTCAGCGCCACGTCTGACCTGGGGCAGAAACTGAAGTACGCGGGTGTCAATAACCTGCCCCCGCTGGATGTCTGCATCGAGGCGCTGGCATCCGGGGCGACCTTCGTGGCCCGCAGCTTCGCAGGCGACCCCAAGCAGGTGGAGGCTCTGCTACATGCGGCGCTGCGCCATCGCGGCATAGCGGTCCTGGACATTATCAGTCCTTGCGTGACCTTTAACAACCATGAAGAGTCCACGAAGGGTTACAGCTGGGGCAAGGAGCACGAAGAGCCCTTGAACGAGTTGTTGGGTTTTGTGCCCGCCGAGCGGGAGATCCGGATCGCGGACTATGAGGGCGAGGTCGAGGTAGAGATGCACGACAAGTCGAAGATCCGCCTGAAGAAGCTCGACCCCGATTACGATCCCACGGACAAGGCGTTGGCTTTCCGTGTCCTGGAGGAAGCGCGCTCGAAGCAGCAGTTCATCACCGGCCTGATCTATGTCAACGAAGAAGAGCGACCTCACCTCCTCGAGCTGCTCGAGCTGACCGACGAGCCACTGGCTACGCTGGACGAGGCGCGAGTGCGCCCGAGCCGCGAAGCGCTCCAGGCGCTGATGGCCACGCTTTAGAGCGGAACCGCAGAACCTGAAACCGAGCCGCAATCTGGTCGACGATTAAACAAAAGCTCGCCGGGAGGTCTACTCCCCGGCGAGCTTTGTTCTACGCTCCTATCGTACCCAACCGCGGGTTGCCACGGCTTCCGCGACACGCTTCACAGAGACCAGGTAGGCGCCCAGCCGGTTGTGCGCGTGCTGAGCCTGCGCCATATCGTGCACCGCATGGAATGCCTTGGTCATCTTCACGTCCAGGCGGGCCTGCACTTCGTCGAGCGGCCAGTAGAAGTTGTAGGCGTCCTGTACCTGCTCGAAATAGCTCACCGTAACGCCGCCGGCGTTGCAGAGGAAGTCCGGGATCACGTAGACGCCGTTTTCAAACAGGATGCAGTCGGCTTCCGGAGTCGTCGGGCCATTCGCCAACTCGGCCACGATCTTGGCCTTGACGCGCATGGCATTGTCTGCGGTGATGATCCCTTCCAGGGCAGACGGGAACAGCACAGTGACAGGCAGCTCGAGCAACTCGGCATTGGTGATGTTATCCGAGCCCTTCAAATTGATAACGCTGCCGGTCTCGTGCTTCCAGGCGAGTACCGCCTCGTAGTCCAGGCCGTTCGCGTTGTAAATGCCGCCCTTCGTGTCGCTGACAGCGACCGTCTTCAGGCCCAGGATGTCCCGGCCCAACTGATGGGCGAACTGCCCGGCGTTGCCGAAGCCTTGGATCGCGGCGGGGGCGCCCTTCAGGTCGATCCCGAGTACCTTTGCCGCCTCGCGGACGGTGTAGACGCCACCACGCGCGGTCGCGTCCCCACGGCCCAGCGAGCCGAACAGGTTGAGCGGTTTGCCGGTGATAACGCCGGGCAGATGGCGGCCGGTGATTACTTCGTACTCATCCATCATCCAGGCCATGATCTGCGGGGTCGTGTAAACGTCCGGCGCAGGCACGTCCTTCTCAGGCCCGATGAAATGGGCAACCCGGCGCATGAAACCGCGGCTTAGCCGCTCGAGCTCGCCTTCCGAAAGGTGCTTCGGATCGCAGATCACGCCACCCTTGCCGCCGCCCAACGGGATGTCCACGACCGAGGTTTTCCAGGTCATCCACGCCGCCAGGGCGCGGACAGTGTCGATCGTTTCATCCGGATGGAAGCGGATGCCACCCTTGGCCGGGCCGCGGGCGTCGTTATATTGTACGCGGAAACCCTGGAAGACCTGGTAGCTGCCGTCGTCCATCTGAACGGGGATAGAGAAGTGCAATTCGCGCATTGGCTCGCGCAGGAATGCGTGCATGGCCGGCGAAAGGCCCAGGATTGCTGCCGCTTCGTCGAGCTGGCGCTGGGCGATCTCAAATGGATTGTTTGGCAAAGACATGGTCCACTCCTTTGTGTGTTCTGTTTCTCGGATGACTTCCCGTATGAGAAACTCCTGATAATCCCTGGCTGCCGCGGGCCACTTGCCCGCGGTTGCAACTGGCGGGTCCTTATCGCGAGAACGCCGCCAGTCAGCCGGCGGCTGAACATAGCGGCGGGACCTGGCCCAGGGTCGCCATTGTCCCACAGACAGCCCGATTATAGCATAACCTTTGCGCTAAGCCCCAAATTGGGGGAAAGTATTCGCGCGAGCGAGGTTACGGATTGTCGCGTGGGATTACCGTACGAGGCACCCGGCCTAGACTGAGCGTAGGAAGCCGATGCCGCTCCAGGCCATGTAAACGCCAAAAGCCAGCAGGAAGACCCCGCACGCCAGCAGCACCGCCCGGTAGCCGCGCTCGCCGATCGAGCCACTGCCGGAGCCGGCAACCAGGCTGAGACCGCCCAGCCAGCCGAGATCGGTCAGCCAATGGGTGAAGGCCAGGCCGCCAATTGCCAACAAGCCCGAATCTAACACGCTGACGCGGCCGACATACAGCGCGCCCACGCTCGCCCACCAGATAGCCCAGTACGGGTTGAAAATGGTCAGGGCCATGCCGCCGGGCACGTGCCCGAAACGCAATGCTCCGGGGGCCGGCCCTTCCCCGCCGTAAAGGCGCATCCGCCCGCTCCAGGCGCCAACGGTCAACCCGTAACCCATCCACAGCAGCACGCCGGCCCCGACCAGCCCGATCAGGCCACTGACCAGCGGCTGCCGCAGCCAGGCACCCAACCCGTAGGCAATGCCGAAGACCAGGGGTATCTCGACCAGTCCGTGGCCCAGGGCAAGGCGGGCGCCGGACCAACGCCCAGCGCGCGCACCCTCGCTGATCGCCATTGCGGTGAGCGGGCCGGGCGAGAGGGCGCCGGAGAGACTGATGAGCATAAAAGCACCGTAGAGCAAGATCAGGTTGATCGTTGGCATCGCTACCTTTACACGCGGCTCGCCGCCGGTTTATTTGTGCCAGGTCGAGCGGCCCGCTCGGCCAGGAATCGAGTCGCGCTGGCTGCCAGCAGCGCGGCGCCTATGGGAAGCGCCCCCTCGTCGAAGTCAAAATGCTGGCTATGATGCGAAAGCTGCCTCGGGAACCGGGTCTGCCAGTGCCCGCCCGCACCTCCAGGCCCAGGTCACCTAACACCTGTGCGCCCAAGGCCGCGGTGCGCTTTTCCTCGAATGCCAGTTCGGGATGCCGGTGCAGATCTCGGCGCCAGTCGACGAGCGCCCGGCGCATTGCATCGGCTTCAGAGCGGAAATCGGGATGACTCGTCAATGTCGCAGGCCCCTCTCGTGCCGGAGTTCTCGCAGAGCCGCTCGTCTCAAGCCGAAGCTTCAGACGTAGCCCTCAAGCCGCCGTAGGACCATGGCGTATCGTGCAGGACCAGGGGACGGCCCTGGCGGCGAACGCCCGCGCCGGTGACTTCGCCCAGGATCAGCCAATGGTCTCCCGGCGTGGCCGGTTCTGCGGCGACGCGGCATTCCACCCAGCCCAGGGCATCGATCAGCAATGGGCAACGCGCGGGGCTGGAGCGAAACGCCAGGCCGGAGAGAGCGGGACTGTCTTCTGGCACCGTTGTATGCTCGAAAAACCTCTCGGCCAGAGTTTCCTGTCCGGCTTCGAGGACATTCAACGCGAAGCGACGCGCCTGGCGCACGGCTCCGGCGACGCGTGAGTTGCGTCGCAAAGCCGTGAGCACCAGGGGTGGCTGGATAGAAACCTGGCTAACCCAGGTTACGGTCACAGCATGGACCGTCTCTCCCACACAGGCAGTCAATACGTACACGCCGTTCGACAGCATGTGCAGGGCGTCAAGGCGGACGTCGGCAGGTGCGTCGAGAGTCATGGGAGAACCCTCCTGATAGAGGAATAGACTGTGCTTGGCAGGGCTATTCTAGCAGTCAACCCGGCGCCGGTCTAGCGCTCCCTGGCTGCGCGAAAACGGTTCTGATCACCATAAACCGTGGTCCACTTGCCCGGCCAGGGCCGGCGTGATGGCGGCGCCCCAGGCCGGCTCCAGGTCGGCGCAGGCGCGCAAGAGGCCGAAGCAGCCGGCCAGCATCTGGTCGCCGTGCGGCACGGCGAAATGAATGGGATTCATCGCCATCGCCGCCGCCATCTGCCGTCGTGGGCCGGTGACGGCTATGAACCCGACCGGCACGGGCTCGTTGTCCAGGCAGAGCGCGCCATGCCCGTGGTCGGCGAAGACTGCCTGGTGCGTGATCGTCCCATCGGCCAGCGCCCGCAGCCAGCCTGCCAGGCTGGCCGGGTCTAGCAGTCCGGTGTGGTGCTCGAACAGGCGCACGAACTGCCCGCCGCGGAACTGGAAGGCCAGGCTGTGGAAGTTTCCCAGGTTCACGATCAGCGCATCGGGCTGTGACGCGACCGCTGGATCCTCCAGCGCGCCGAGCACGGCTGCCGGTGCGGTATCCATCACGACTACAGGCAGGCCCGTCTGCGCGCGGGCCGAGGCGGCCAGGGCGCTCAGGCGCGTCATGATGGGGGGTACATCGCCCGCCCGAACGGCAAAAGTGCTCAAGCGCCGATCCTGGCCCAGCCGCGCGCGTAGATAGTCTATACGAAACTGCCGGTCGCTGATCTCGGGCGGCGCGGCGCCATGATCGAAGACGGCCAGGGCCAGAGCGTCGGGTGCGAGCGTTAACCCAAAGGCCGCAAAGGCTTGCCGGATAGAAGTGTAGTCGAAGTCGCCGAAGCGGACGTGGACGAATCCCGGCTGCCTGGTCAGGCGCGCAGCTTCGGCTTCGCTCACGATCTCCACGCCCATCTCGGCGCGGACAAGTGACAGATCGTCGTTGAAGGTGCGGGCCGCATCCTCTGTCGCGACGACGCGCAACCCCGCCCGCCGATGGTCTTCGACCGCCCAGCTACACGGCCCTCCGCCCATGATCGGTCCGCTGATGACCAGCGACAGACCGGCTACCGTTGCGAGCCGCACCTGCTGGGCCACCAGCAGGGTGGGCGAGGGCATGACCAGCTTCAAACAGTTCTCTGGCGCGCGCTCGCTATCGAAAAGCAGGATATCTTGGGTGCCGGTGCCGATGTCGATGGTGAGGATTTGCATGGCTGCCTGCTTTACGTTTCACGTTTTCCGTCCTACGCGTCCCCGCGCGGGGTGATCATGCGGGCCTGTCCGTCGGCGTGATACGACGAACGCACCAGCGGGCCCGATTCAACCCACTTGAAACCGCGTGCGTAGCCTTCTTCGGCCAGCTTCTTGAACTCATCCGGATGAACGTAGCGCTCGATGGGCAGGTGCTTTTTGGTCGGCTGCAGATACTGGCCGATAGTCAAGATATCTACGTTGACGGAGCGCAGGTCATCCATCATGTGCAGCATCTCGTCCCACTGCTCGCCCAGACCGACCATGAAACCGGTCTTGGTGAACGCCTGCGGATCCATCTCTTTGGCCATCTGCAGGACCGAAAGGCTCCAGGTGTACCTGGCCTGCGGGCGTACTTGCCGGTAGAGCCGCGGCGCCGTCTCGACGTTGTGGTTCAGGATCTCCGGGTGAGTATCCATCACCAACTGCAGGGCGGGGCGGTTGGCGCGGAAGTCGGGGATCAAGACTTCGATCGTGCAGCCGGGCTGCAGGCGCCGGATCTCGCGGATCGTGTTGGCAAAGATGTGCGCCCCACCGTCTGGCAGCTCGTCGCGGTCGACGCTGGTCAAAACGCAGTGGCGCAGGCTCATCTCCTTTACGGATTGGGCCACCCGCAGCGGCTCTTCTTCATCTAGCGCTGCCGGCCGGCCTGTCTTTATGTTACAGAAGCGGCACGAGCGCGTGCAGGTGTCGCCCATCAGCAGGAAAGTAGCCGTGCCGCGCCCCCAGCACTCGCCCAGGTTGGGGCAGAGAGCCTCTTCGCAGACTGTGTGCAGAGTCTGCGAGCGCATCAGGCGCTTGAGCTTCCAGTACTCGTCGTTCTGGTTTATCTTGACCCGCAGCCAATCCGGCCGTCGCCCCCGTGTCAGCCCCGCCTCCGGCTCCGGCTGGGGATTCGGCTTCTCGGTCAGTGGGATAGGGTCAATCATTACGTTTGATTGCATGCTGGTCCTTGTCAAATATGTATCGCTTCCCCGTTCACGGCGTGGGCGGCTTCCATCAGCGCCTCCGACAGCGTCGGGTGAGCATGCACACTATGCGCAATCTCGTCGGTGGTCAGTTCCCATGTGCGTGCCAGCTCCAGCTCCGGGAGCAGCTCGGTCACATCCGGACCAACCAGGTGCGCGCCCAGGATCTCGCCGTAACGCGCGTCGGCGATGATCTTGACAAAGCCTTCGCGTTCGCCCAGGCCCAACGCCTTGCCGTTGGCCGAGAAGGGGAACTTGCCGACCTTGATCTCCCGCCCGCCTTCGCGAGCCTGTGCCTCGGTCATGCCCATGCTCGCGACCTGAGGGCGGCAGTAGGTGGCGCGGGGCATGAAAATGTAATCGCCTTCGTGGATTGGCCTGGCCTGGTGGCCGGAAGCGTGCTCTGCGGCGACAAGGCCCATCGCGCTAGCCACGTGGGCCAACAGCAGCTTGCCGGTCACGTCGCCAATGGCGTAAACGCCGGGCACGTTGGTGCGCATGTACTCGTCCACGAGGATAAAGCCGCGCTTGTCGGTCTTCACGCCGGCCGCCTCGAGCCCCAGGTTGTCGCTATTGGCCTGCACTCCGATGGCAACCAGCACCACATCGGCCTCCAGGGTTTGCTCCTGGCCGCCGGCCTGGTCCTTGACGTGTACCGAAACGCCTTTGGCGGTAGTCTCGACATTTTCGGTGCGGGTGTTTACCAGCGTCTTGATGCCCTGCTTCTTGAAAGCCTTGGCTACTTCGGCCGCGGCCTCTTCGTCTTCCAGGGGCAGCAGATGGGGCAGCATCTCGATGATCGTCACCTCGCTGCCATAGCTGCGGAAGACATAGCTGAATTCCATGCCGATCGCGCCGGCGCCGACCACCACGAGTCGCTTGGGTGCTTCGGTCAAAAACAGCGCCTCGCGATAAGCGATGACTCTCTTGCCGTCGATCTGCATGTTAGGAAAGGAGCGCGAGCGGGCGCCGGTCGCGATGATGATCTTCTTGGCCTGCAGAGTGCCGTCGAACTTCTGCCCGCTAACGGCAGGCGCATCCTGCACTGCGCTCACGTCCACTTGAGTAGCCGAGCGCAGTTTGGCCGCGCCCTGGTAGACATCAACCTTGTTCTTGCCCATCAGGAACTGGACGCCCTTTACCAGGCGGTCGCTTACCTGGCGGCTGCGCTTCTGGGCGACGGCATAGTCGACGGTCAGGTTCTCGAAGCTGAAGCCGAATTCCTTGCCGTCGTGCAACAAGTTCATGATTTCTGCGTTCCGCAGCAACGCCTTCGTTGGGATACAACCGATGTTCAGACAGACGCCGCCCAAAAACTCACGGTCGATGATCGCAACCTTCTGGCCCAATTGCGCGGCCCGGATCGCGGCCACATAGCCGCCCGGCCCACCACCAATGACGATGACGTCGTACTCTCTGGTCTCAGTCATGGAACTGCGTACTCCTTCCAGGAACAGCGTGAGACAAAAACAGCCTGCTAATCACGCCGAATAATGCTCCAAGAATTGTACCACAGTTGCCAAGAAATGGTCTGCCTCGGCCCCATCCAAGATGCGATGGTCGAAGCTGAAGCTCAGGTAGACCATGGGGCGGATCTGCAGGTAATCTTCGACATCGGGGAGCAGTGTGTTGCTCCGGTTGATGACCACGGGGCGTTTTTGGATCGCGCCGACACCCAAAATGCCTGCCTGTGGCTGGTTGATGATGGGCGTGGCCAACAGGCTGCCCGAGGTCCCGTGGTTGGTCAGGGTGAACGTCGCTCCCTGTACCTCTTCAGGGGCTAACCGCTTGGCACGCGCCCGCTCGGCCAGATCGTTGACCGCGCGCGCCAGGCCCAGCAGGCTCTTCTCGTCGGCGTCGCGCACGACCGGCACGATCAGCCCTTCCGCGATCGCGACGGCCAGGCCGATGTGAATGCGCCGGTGCAAGAGCAGGCTGTCTCCCTGGAGGGTGCTGTTGGCTTCCGGCATGGCCCTGAGACCGGCGACGACAGCCTGGAGCAAGAAGGGTGTGAAGGTTAACCGGGTACCCTGGCGCTCGAATTCTCCCCGCTGCCGCTCGCGTGCCCGCACGACCTGGGTCATGTCGGCCTCCATGACCGTGGTCACGTGCGCGGAGGTCTGTCTGCTGAGGATCATGTGTTTTGCGATGCTGCGCCGCATCGCCGTCAACGGCGCCGTCTCCGTGTCCCGTTCGGCGCCAGCCGCTTGGCCTGCCGTCTGGGTACCATCGGCGGCGGGCGGGCCCATCTCCTCGGTAGGCTTGAAGAGCGACCCCGTGCCCGGTTGTTCCCAGGCCGGCAGTTCTGGCTCGGATACCGCCCCAGTTTGGCTCACCGCCGTCTCGCGACTCGCAGTCGTCCGTATCTCCGGCGGCACCGGCGCCGCGATGTAGACCTGGATATCCTTCCTGGTTATCCGCCCTCCTTCGCCGGTGCCCACTACCTGGCTGAGGTCCACGTCAAACTCCTCGGCCAGCCGCGCCACTGCCGGCGAAATGAAGCCTTTCCGGCCGCCCGTACGCCTGAGCCCTGTCTCCGCCGGCCTGGCTGCCAGGTGCGCCTCTACATCTTCTTTGGAGATGCGCCCCGCCGGCCCGGTCCCTCTGACCTGACGCAAATCCACGCCGTTTTCACCGGCAATGCGCTGGGCCAGTGGGGTCACGCCTGGCTGCCGTTCGCCGTTCGCCGGTTGATCCTCGCGCGCGGCTCTTTCCGCTGAAGGTGACGCGGGCGATTGGCCGCCGACTTCCCCTGGCTGGCCGATGATGGCCAACAGCGTTCCCGCAGCCACGGTCTGCCCTTCGGCGACGAGTATCTTCAGCACGATGCCTGAGGCCGGCGCAGGGATCTCGGTGTCCACCTTATCGGTCGTGACGGTCAACAGAGGATCGTATTCCTTGACCGGCTGGCCCTCGCCGATCAGCCAGCGGCCGACGGTGCCTTCGATAACTGTTTCACCGAGTTGCGGCATGATGACTTTGGTGGGCATGGGAACTCCGTCTAATAGGCCGCCAGTCTGCGCGCGGCGGCGGCGATCTTGTCGGCATTGGGCAGGAAGAAGTCCTGCAGCGGATGGCTGAAGGGCATTGACGGAACGTCGGGTGCGGCCAGCCGGGTGATCGGACCATCCAGGTATTCGAAGGCCTCCTGCGCTATGAGGGCCGCGATCTCGCCGCCCAGCCCGCCGGTCAGGTTGTCCTCGTGGACGATCAGAACTTTGCCGGTTTTCTTGACCGACTCCAGGATGGCCGGCTTGTCAAGGGGCGAAAGCGTGCGCAGGTCCAGAATCTCAGCCGCGACACCCTCTCCGGCCAGCGCTTCGGCAGCCTTCAGCGCTTCATGCAGCATCATGCCATAGGCGATGATGGTGAGATCTTCTCCTGCTCGCTTGACCTCGGCCTTGCCGATCGGCACTACGTAGTCATCGCCCGGCACTTCGCCCTTGATCAGCCGGTAGGCTCGCTTGTGCTCGAGGAAAAGCACCGGGTCGTCGACTTGCAGGGCAGCGTTGAACAGTCCCTTCATGTCATACGGGGTGCTGGGCGCGAGCACGTACAGGCCCGGTGTGTGCGCAAAAATGGCTTCGATCGACTGCGAGTGATAAAGTCCTCCGCTGATCCCTCCCCCATAGGGCGCACGGATGATCAGCGGGACACAGTAGTCGCCATTAGAGCGGTAACGGATCTTGGCGGCTTCGTTGACGATCTGGTTGAACGCGGGATGGATAAAATCGGCAAACTGGATCTCGCAGATCGGGCGCAGCCCGTTCAGCGCCATGCCGATACCCACGGCCACGATGGACAGCTCTGAGAGCGGACTGTCGATGACGCGGCTCGGACCGAACTCGGCGTACAGGCCCTCGGTGGCACGGAATACGCCGCCGCGTGGCCCGACATCTTCACCGGTGATGATGACCCGCGGGTCACGGCGTAGCGCCTGGGCCATCCCCTCGCGCAAGGCCTCAAGGTTATTCTTGGTGGGCATATGCCACCTCCCGCGCCGGTGCGCTTTGGGCAGCGTGTGATTGGTCGCCAAAAACCGGCCACAGGGCCTCCTCGGGGCGTGGATACGGCGCTTGTTGCGCGTATTGATCGGCATCATCCACTTTGGCCATCACCCGCTCCAGAAGGCTCTGCGCCAGCGCGTCACTAAGGATGTTACGCTCCCGCAGCACCTTTGCGCAGTGCAGAATGGGATCGCGCCTCTTCCATTTCTCAACCTCCTCGCGGCTGCGGTATGTCCGATCGTCGTCATCGGATGAATGGGGCACCGGGCGGTAGGTTTTCGCTTCCAGCAGACTCGGTCCCCTTCCGCTACGGGCGCGCTGTATGGCTTCTTTGGCCACGCTGTAGCTTTCCATGACGTCGTTGCCGTCGTACATCACGCCGGGCAGGCCATAAGCGTCGCCTCGGTCGGCCACGTTGGACACGGCCATCTCCTTGTCCGTCGATTCCGAGATGGCGTACTGGTTATTCTGGACGATCACGACCAATGGCAGCTGGTGGATGCCTGCCCAATTCAGACCCTCGTGGAAATCACCTTGCGCAGTGGCCCCTTCGCCGAGACAGGTCACGGTCACCTCGCCCAGGCCGCGCAGCTTGCTGGCGAAGGCGACCCCGGCCGCCTGTGGCACCTGGGTCGCGACAGGGCTGGAACCGGTGATAATGCGCAAAGCCTTCGAGCTGTAATGCGCGGGCATCTGGCGACCGCCCGAACTCGGGTCCTCAGCCTTGCCATAGAGCGCCAACATCAGATCACGCGGGGTCAGCCCAAGGGCCAAAACGAAGGCCATGTCACGGTAATAAGGGTGCAACCAGTCTTTGCCGCGTTCCATCGCGAATGCGGCCCCGACCTGGCAAGCCTCTTGCCCCAGGCCTGAGATGTGAAAGGCCACCTTTCCCTGTCGATGCAGGATCCACATGCGCTCGTCGAGCTTGCGTGATAGGAGCATGCTCTCGTACATGGCGAGCAATTGGTCCTCTCCCAAGCCGGCCGAGTGATCCTGGCTGATGAACTCCTGAGTTGTGAGGGCAGGCATAAGACGCTTACTCCGCAGATAGAAAACGGGCACCAGAGGCACGCGGCTTCTGATGCCCGTCTATAACCAGGCTGGCGTTTGACCGGACACCTGATGACGGCGTCGACAGCGACGATGACGACGACAACAGCAACGACAGCAACGACAGCGTCAACATCAGCGCTAGTATCCAGTCTAGACTATGCAGTTTCTAGCTTCTGGCTTCCAATTGCGGGGCGGACGCTCCTTATACCCCCATGTCCAGCTTGATCGGCGCCTTCTGCGGCGCAGGCCGCCTGGCATTCATCACGCTCACCTGCGCGGCGACCTTCTCGGCAAGGGCGCGGAAAGCGATTGACTGCTCGGAGTCCGCCTCGAAGGCGACCGAGGGCTGTCCGGAATCACCACCGACACGGATAGACGACGTCAGGAAGATGCGGCCCAGGAAGGGCACTCCCAGCTGCTGAGCGGCCCGTTCCCCGCCTCCCACGCCAAAAATGTCGCCCGCCATGTTTTCGACGATGCCCATCACCGGCACCTCTAGCCGCTGGAAGGCGGTCAGGCCACGGGTGGCATCAGACAATGCGACGGCCTGCGGCGTGCTGACGATGATGCCGCCGGTCATCGGGACGGACTGGGCTAGGCTGAGCGTAGCATCGCCGGTGCCGGGTGGCATATCCACAATCAGATAGTCGAGGTTGTCCCAGGCTACGTCGGTGAGCAACTGGCGGATCGCCTTGTGTAGCATTGGACCGCGCCAGATGAGGGGCTCACCGTCGGGCACCAGGAAGCCGATCGACATGACCTCAACCCCATGCGCGACCGGTGGGATAAGCTTTTCGTTCTGCGGCGGCGGCATCTCCAGCACGCCCATCATCATCGGCACGTTGGGGCCGTAGATGTCGGCGTCAAGGATGCCCACCCGCGCGCCCATCTGCGCCAGCGCCACTGCCAGATTGACCGCGACGGTAGTCTTGCCTACCCCCCCTTTGCCGCTGGCGACGGCGATGATGTTCTTCACCGGAATATCCAGCTTGCTGGAAATGCGGTTATCGGCACGCACCTGGGCGTCCATCTTGATATTCACTTGCCGTACCCCTGGCAAGCGGGTCACTGCTGCCCTGGCTTCCTGCTCGATCTGCGTTCGCAGGGGGCAAGCCGGGGTGGTCAGGACGACGGTGAAAGACACATCCCCGCCTTCGATCTGGACATCCTTGACCATGTTCAACGTGACCAGGTCTTGGTGCAGCTCCGGCTCCTGGACCTTGCCCAGGGCCAGCAGGACCGCGTCCTTGGTCAGACGGTTCTCTAATTTGCCAAACATGCTGTTAATTCCTCCAAAAAAGTTGCAGGTCGGCAGTCCTCGGTTGGCATTAGTCGCGCCTGGACTGGCAACCTGCAATCTGCAACATTCAAGCGGCAGCGGGCAACTGCTCCGCCACCAGACGGGCAACACGCCGTCCGATCTCGACCGCAAAGTTGGTGCCCCGGTCCCATGGGTAAACCTGGCTCATGCTCGCGAAATAAAGGCCGGGCACGGGTGTTTGCAGAGGCGGGATATTATGCGAGTGATTGACCGGCGGTATTGGCTGGGCGTAAGGTGTTTTCCACAGCCAGGACTCTTTCACCCAGCTGCGCTCGAAATCCGGGTTGACACGCTGCAGCGCGGGTAGGAACCTTTCGAGCAGCTCTTCTTTATTCAGCCGGAAATATTCGTGGCCCGCATCCAGATAGTCGCCGCAGTAAATCAGGTGATCGCCCCCGTAATGTTCCGCATCCATGAAGTTCGTGTGTTCCACGAGGGCGAGAAACGGGAATCCGGCCTCTTTGGGCAAGTTGTGCCAATACCACTGGGTCAACTGGTGCTTCAGGGAGATCACCAGCACCACCGCACCCATGGACTTGAGTGCGCGCAGGCTGGCGGTATACTTTGCCGGCAGGTCGGGCACCAGGCGGGCCATCAGGGCGGGAGAACTGGTGGAGATAACGGCATCGAAGGTCTCGGGACCGGAAGCAGTTGTGACGACCAGTGTGCCGGGCCGGCCCGGCTGAGTTCTCGTGATGCTCTCGACCGGGCAGTTCAGACGGATTTCGGTGCCCTGGCCGCGCACTACGTCGGCCAGCTTGTCTATGAAGGCTTGAAACCCGCCCTGGAAGGTGCCAAGCCGGGTCGTTCGGGCCTTGAGCCTGGCCCAGAACCACGCCATGTTGACGACGGGTAAGTTCTGCTCGCCGAACTTACCGACCAGCATCGGTCGCCAGATGGTATCATAGACGCGCGCCGGAACCCATTTGCGCATCCAGGCATCTGCGGTCGATTTCTCCAGAGGCCGCCACCAGGGCGTGAGCCGTAAGTAAACGCCCACGGCCCCGAAGCGAATCACATCCGGAATGGAGAAGTGGCGCAGGCTGAACTTCAAGGCCTCTACATACGAATCCAGGGGCTGAAACTTGCCGTCGTAGAAAACCACCGTATACGGCCGGCGAAAGATCACCTGGTCGCGCCAGCCCAGTTCATCGATCAGCCCAAGCATGTATTTGTCGGAGGCGAACCAATGATGGTAGAACTTCTCCAGGCTCCAGTCCCAATCCGCCGCCTTGAACCCCGCCGCGAGCCCACCGGCATCCGGTGCAGCTTCAAAGATTGTCACCTGGTGCCCGCCACGCGCCAAGTCATAGGCCGCGGCCAACCCGGCCACGCCTGCGCCGACTATCGCGATACGCTTGCCTGTCATGACTCGGAACTACTCGTTTCTGCTGCGGATTTTGCCATGCCCACCATCTTCACGCTCAGGGCTCTTCGATGAGCGCCTCGGGCTCTTCTTCCTCGACGACTACGATTGGTTCGCCTGCCAGGTAGGCCTCTATATCGCGGCGGGCTTTGCCGTAGAGCTCCAGCAGGTCCGCGTCACTGCCCTTAAATTGCATGACCGTCTGCGTGGCGCACAAATGGCAGCCGCGCATGTATTTGAAGCTGCCCTCGTGGCATTTCACGCAGTCGTCCAATCTTATCATTAACAAAGTGAAAGCCAGGCTGTCCGGATCGGTTTCCGGCAGGGCGATCACGCGGTCTATCAGCGCAGCCCAGTCGGGGCCACGCAGGCTGCGTAACACCGGCACCAGCCTGGGTGGAAAAAGCAGTTCGGCCTTTGGATACATAGTTTTCTCAAATCACCGCTTCTACTCAGTTGCGGCCCGCGCGTGCCATTTGCAGCAGGTCACTGCCTGCCGGCTCGAGCAGGGTGGCAATGGCCTTCATAAGGGCCGCCTGATCGATGCCATAGCTGCGACAGGCCCCTTCCAGGGTATCTACATCGCTGATCGAGCAGTTGGAGCACCCGCTAAGCTTGAACCTGGCTAACACCCCCGCCACGCCGGGGTGGACCTGCAGCGCTTCGGCGATGGTCATGTTGGGGGCAAATTTCAGCCCGCCTTCGTGCCGGCGCACGTCCAAGCCGATTTCCTGCAGGCGGGCTTCCAGCTTGGTGCGGGTTTCGGTCCATTCGGTCTTGGCGTGCTGCAGATCGGCCTCGCTCTGCGTCAGGCGACCCTCGATCGCGCCGGCGTGGCGCAGGGCCACGTAGGCTACAGCCAGTGCCAAAACGGCGACCACCAGAGCTGCGAT
>JADGQF010000262.1 GCA_017882045.1 Anaerolineales bacterium | reverse complement strand
GCTGGCGCAATGATGCAGACGATGCCCGAGTCTCAGCCTTAGCAGGAGGTCCGATTGTGACCTTCCAGGTATTGCTGAAGAGCGACAGAGCCAGGGGATGCCAGGCTGCGTTCCGGGGTAGAGTGCCTGCCATCCAAATAGAAGCTGTCGCTGTTCGCCGGTCGCTTGCGTCAGCTCATCGATCAGGTCCTGCCAGCCTTCGCTGCTCTCGTCTGCTCACCTGTCCCAACTTAAGCTCGGACCTCGGCAAATCTCCCTTTGACACGCGCCGTCCCCCAGCCCATACTGTGTGGCAGCACCGTTTCTCGCGACTACCCAGCCTGCCGGCAAACTTTGGGCCGGCCTATGAAGCTGTTGTTGGCGCCGGCACCGGCGTCGCGGCAGCGTCGGCTTTCGATCCTCGCCACGAGTTGAACTGCATCTGCCAGTCTATGTGCCCGTAATAGCCAAACCCACTTGTTTGCGGGTCCAGCGCCAACCCGTCCACGAGCTGGCGGGGCTCCCCCGTTACCACGTTCATCCACCACAGCGATGCCCTGGACTGCTCGTCGATGCGCGCAAACAGGATGTGTTTCCCGTCGGCTGACCAGATAGGCAGCTCGTCTCGATAGGCCGGATCGTCGGTCAGTCTCCGGATGGTGGACTCGCCCTGGGCGTCGACCACGTAGATGCGCCGGCCCATCAGGCCCTGCCGCGCCGGCTCGCCGCCCACCAGGTCGCCGGCATCCGGCATCGCAGAGTAGGCCAGGTAACGGCCATCCGGCGACCAGTTGGGGGAGGAAGCCGCCATGTCTTGGGGCGACAGGAGCCGGGCCTGGCCCGTCTTCACGTCCACGAGGCCCACCCGCTTGTTTGTCCAGGTGGCGCGGTAGGCGCCGAAGGTCGCGGCCAACAGGCCCGGCTTTGAGCCTTGGGCTTCTGGGCTAGCCAGGAAATCGGAGTAATAAAGGACCTTGTCCCGGCTCGGCCGGGCATCGCCGGCAAGATTGGCCCCAAGCTGAACCGGGGTGCCACCTGTTGCAGGGACAGCCCAGACCGGCGTGCCGTCGGCCAGGGCGGAGCCGGAGAAGCCCTCGATGACACGGTAAAGGACATACGACCCGTCCGCAGACCAGCCGGCAGCGATCAGGCCGTCCTTCGAGGGCGTGCCGGCATTGAGCAGTTCCATCGCCCCGCTACCATCGGCGTTGATGCGCGATAGGCTGGCTACTAACTCGGATGGCGTGCGCGGCTTGAGGTCGTCTTCCTGAGCATAGGCCAGAACCTTCCCGTCCGGACTCCAGACCACACTGGAGATACCCGTGCCGGGCCCACCGGACTTGCGGGAAACGATCTGCCGGCGTCCAGATCCATCTGCCTGCACAATGTCCAACCCAAGCGTACCCACGCAGACCAACTCATCGGCAGCAGGGGACCAGGGCTGGCTGACGTAGGGCAGTGGGCAATCTTCGACCGAGTGAGCGTCGCGGCCATCGCTGCGCGCGACCCACAGGCCGCCGGCGTGTCTGTAGGCCAGCCACTGCCCGGATGCCGACCAGCGGAGCGTCGCGTCCCGGTCGGTCGGCGCGATGCGGTGCGGCTCGCCATCCGGCACGTCCATGATCCAGATCGAGCCATCGCGCACAAAGGCCAGTGTACCAAGAGGCGGAGTCTGCTCCAGCGCGGCCGGAGTAGCAGCCGGTATTGTGACGGCAATGGTCGAGGTCGGCATCGCTGCGGAGTCGGCAGCCGGCGAGCCGGGCGGTGGAGCCTGTGTGGTTGCGGTCGCTGCGGAAGTGATTGAAGATGCTGGCGGGGTTCCTGTGGCGGGCAAAATGCAAGCGGCCAACAGGACCAGACTTGCGATGAGAGGAAGGGCGGCAGTCAAGCGCATGGTGGACCTCCTGAGTCCTGATGCCTCTTAAACGGCTTCGTCCGCCCTGAGGTTCCGCAGCTGTGGTGGCGATAGGCCTGCTGGGAATCCTGAGCAACAATGGCCGGGCTGTAGGTGTAGCTCATCGGCCTCAGTCAGTGCCGGACGCCGTTAAGGGCGCAGACGGCCGGCGGAAGCAGATGGTCTCGTTCTTGCTTCCGCATCGGCGGGGGTGGGGGCCGGCAGGCAACTCGCTCCCAGCAGAGCTAAGGATCAGGCATTTGCGTCCTGGCAGAGCGCGGGCGTCAGGCGCGGCTCAGGGACCGGCTTACCGTGTTTCCGGGCGACCTCAAGCCATGCTTCCTTCGCCAACAGAACCTCGCGGAGGGCCTCCTCCGGGGTGTTTCCCCAGGCAGAGCACGTCTTGAGATCGGGGATATCGGCAATGTATGCATGATCCTCATCACTCCAGAAAACGAGAATCAGATAGTCCGTCATTCATCATCTCGACGGGTAACTGTCAGTCGATAGGAGCATTATAGCACGTGAGGCTGTTTTGCGTTATCGCGCCGGTCGGGGCGATAATGGTGCCTTGTCAGTACCTAACCTGTCTCAAGCCGGCGTGAATAGTCTATGCGCTACGTCTTCAAACTGATTCGTTTTATCCGGCCCTATCGCGGGCTGGCCTACCTGTCGCTTCTTCTCCTGGTTGTGCAGGTCTTCATGGACCTGTCAATCCCCAAGCTGACGGAGCGGATCATCGACCAGGGCATTGCCGGGCATAACCAGCCGCTCGTCATCCAGACGGCCCTCTTGATGCTGGCTATCTCCGCCGCGCAGACCCTGGTCGCCATCGGCAACAACAACGCGTCGATCAAGGTCGGCGAGGGCCTGGCGCGTGATCTGCGCGAGGCCCTGTTCCTCAAGATCCAAGGCTATGCCTACGGGAACCTCGACCGCCAGAGCACCGGGCGCCTGCTTGTCCGCCTGACCAGTGACGTCAATGCCCTCAAGACTCTCACCCAGTCGTCCCTGCGCATAGGGACGCGCGCCCCGCTGTTGATGATCGGCAGCCTGATCCTGATGATCAACACCGACAAACAGTTGGCGTTGACCATGCTACCGCTGCTGGCGGTTACGTCGGCGATCATCGTGTTCTTCATCTACCAGATGGAGCCGCTCTTCATGACGGTGCAGCAGAAGCTGGACCGCTTGAACACGGTGCTGCAGGAGAATATCGCCGGGGTACGGCTGGTGAAGGCGTTCGTGCGGGCCGATTTCGAGGGCGAGCGCTTCGAGCGGGCCAACGAGGACGTGACGGCCCGCTCCGTGCGCGTGATGCGCTTCATGTCGAGCATGACGCCCGCGCTGACGATGTGCGTGAACATCGGCGTGGTGATCGTGATCTACGCCGGCGGGCTGCAGGCCATCCGCGACGGGTTGACCGTGGGGCAGATCGTGGCCTTTACCAATTACCTGATGACTACCATGTCGCCGCTGATCATGATGACCATGCTGGCCAATACCTGGGCCAGCGGGATCGCCTCGGCGCAGCGCGTCGACGAGATCTTTTCGACCGTGCCCGAGGTGCAGGACGCGCCGGATGCGCTCGAACTGCCGGCAAACGGCGATGGGCGCATCGTTTTTCAGAATGTCACCTTTAGCTATGACCCGGACAGCCCCGAGCCGATCCTGGCGGACATCAACCTGGCGATCGAGCCCGGCCAGACCGTCGCCATTCTGGGCGCCACCGGTTCGGGCAAGTCCACGCTGATCAACCTGGTGCCGCGTTTCTACGACCCCAACGCGGGCGCGGTGACCATCGACGGCGTCGACATCCGGCGGGTCAGGCAGGACGCGCTGCTCGGCCAGATCGGCATCGTGCCGCAGGAAACGGTCCTTTTTTCCGGCACGGTGCGCGACAACATCCGCTACGGCCGGCCGGACGCCAGCGGCGCGGACGCCAGCGGCGCGGACGCCGGCGACGATGAGGTGATCGCCGCGGCCAGGGCCGCGCAGGCGCACGATTTCATCATGGAGCTCTCGCAGGGCTACGACACGCACGTCGAGCAGCGGGGCGCCAACTTCTCGGGCGGGCAGAAGCAGCGCATCGCCATCGCCCGCGCCCTCTTGCTGCGCCCGAAGATCCTGATCCTGGACGACAGCACCAGCTCGGTCGACGTGGAAACCGAGACCCGCATCCAGGACGCGATCGAGGTTTTGCTCGGCGGTTGCGCCGGCTGCACCAGCCTGGTGGTCGCCCAGCGCATCAGCACGGTGCTCAAGGCCGACAAGATCGTGGTGCTCGACAAGGGGCGCATAGTGGCCCAGGGCACGCACCGCGAGCTGATGCAGTCCAGCCCGATCTACCGCGAGATCTATGATTCGCAGCTGGGGAACGGTCACCAGTTGGAGCTGGCGGCGGCAGAGGAAGGGAGGGCCGGAGCATGACGGCCCAATCTTCGAGCGACGGCACAAGCCGCGATACCGGCAACGTGCGCGCGGTGATGCAGCCCCGGGCAGGCAGGCCGGCCCGGTTCGAGAAGGCGCGCAACCCGCGCAACGCGGCGCTGCGGCTGGTGAATTACCTGAGCCCGTTCCGCGGCGGCATGATTTTCGTGCTGATCTCGGTCGTGATCTACACCCTGTTGGGCCTGGCCGGTCCTTACCTGATGGGCCGGGCGATAGACCAGTTCATCGTCACCAAACAGGCCGCTGGGTTGGCGCGCATCGCCGTGCTGATGTTGGCCGTCTACCTGCTGACGAACCTTTTCACCGCCCTGGGCAACTGGGTCATGGCCGGCATCTCGCAGCGGGCGCTCAAGCAGGTTCGCAAAGACCTCTTCGGCCGTCTGCAAACCCTGCCGCTGGCCTTTTTCGACCGCAACCCGGCCGGTGAGCTGATGAGCCGCCTGACCAATGACATCGACGCGATTAACCAGGCCGTCTCGCAGAACGTGACTTCACTGGTGGCGAGCGTGCTGACCATGGTGGGCATCGTGGTCGCGATGTTCGTGCTCGACCGCTGGCTGGCGCTGACCTCGCTGCTGGTCGTGCCGATCATGCTCTGGTTCACACAGTTCGTGGCCTCCTACACGCGCAAGGGCTTCCAGGTGCTGCAACGGGACCTGGGCGGGCTCAACGGCGTGATGGAGGAGTCGCTCAGCGGCCAGAAGGTGGTGCGCGCCTTCCGCCGCAACGACACGGTGGTCGAGGCCTTTCGCCAGCGCAACCAGGAAGTCTACACGGCGGGCATCTACGCCAATACCTACGCGCTGCTGTTGATGCCGCTGACCAACGTGCTGGGCAACTTCTTCGTGATCGTGCTGGCCGGCCTGGGCGGTTACCTGGCGCTGCAAGGCCTGGTGACCGTCGGCGTCATCGCCACCTTCATCAACTACGGCCAGAACTTCATCCAGCCCCTGCGCCAGTTGTCCAACCTGTACAATACCATCCAGGCGGCGCTGGCGGGCGCCGAGCGCATTTTCGAGATCCTCGACACCCCGCCCGAGGTGCAGGACGCGCCGGATGCCCAGTCCCTGGTAGCGCTGCAGGGCAATGTTCTGTTCGAGCACGTCCGCTTCGGTTACCGGCCGCAGACGCCGGTGATCAAGGATATGTCGCTGGCGGCGGACTGCGGCCAGATCATCGCCCTGGTGGGACCCACCGGCGCCGGCAAGACGACCATCATCAACCTGCTGACCCGCTTCTATGAGATCAACGGCGGCAGCATCAGCGTGGACGGCATCGACATCCGCGACATCAAGAAGGCGGACCTGCGGCGTAAGCTGGGGCTGGTGCTGCAGGACACCTATCTGTTTTCCGATAGCGTGATGGAGAACATACGCTTCGGCCGGCTGGACGCCGGCGATGACGAGGTGGTCCAGGCCGCCCGGATGGCCGACGCCGACCACTTCATCCGCCAGTTATCCCAGGGTTACCAGACCGTGCTTTCCGAGCGGGCCAGCAATCTGAGCCAGGGCCAACGCCAGTTGCTGTCGATCGCGCGCGCCATCCTGGCCGATCCCGGCATCCTGATCCTCGACGAGGCGACCAGCAGTGTCGACACACGCACCGAGGCCCACATCCAGAAGGCGCTGCTGCGTCTGATGCGCGGCCGGACCAGCTTCGTGATCGCCCATCGCCTGAGCACGATCCGCGACGCCGACCGGGTGATCGTCATCAACGACGGCGAGATCATCGAACAGGGCAGCCACCAGGAGCTGCTGGACAAACGCGGCTTCTACCACCATCTGTATATCAGCCAGTTCAAGGGGCAGCAGATTTAAGGGACAAGGGATCGTCGCAGGGAAGACGCTTGACGTTTGACAATATGACGGTACGACAGTACGACAGTACGACAGTATGACGGTACGACGGTACGATGGCTTGATCCTCACACCTTCAGTGTATCATAGAACAAACGTTTTGCGCAAGGAGCAGAGAGTAGTCCGGCATATTTCGCGTCAGGAGCGAG
>JADGQF010000063.1 GCA_017882045.1 Anaerolineales bacterium | reverse complement strand
CAGCCAGTTGTCCAGGGCGACGGTATCTAAGGAATAGCGCAGCGGCACGTTGATGGGCGCCGGCGGGTGACGCACCAGCTCACCCAGGAAGGTGCGCAGGTCCAGGAAGAAGCTTTTGTGCCGGAGCGCCTCGGCCAGCATGCTGGTGGCGTCTACATGGAAGCCGACTGCCTGCGGGCGCAGGACCAGGCGCTGTCCCGCGTAATAGACGGCAATCGGCTCATCAAAGGCCCGCTCCAGGGCGTCCGTGATCCCTGCGGCGTCCGCCCCGCTCAGGTCCATGCCGGCCAACTGCACCCCGGCCGGCACCGCCCCCTGCGCCCGTTGAAATAACCACCAGGGCCGGGCCAGCAAAGCGGCGAGGATGAGGATGACGATGAGGAGGCTTATGAGCAATCTACGCATAGATCAGGTGTAGTTTATTCCCACTCGATAGTCGCCGGCGGCTTGGAGCTGATGTCATATACCACCCGATTGACCGCGGGCACTTCGTTGACGATCCGGTTGCTGACCTTTGCCAGCAACTCGTAGGGCAGGTGCGCCCAGTCGGCGGTCATGAAGTCGTCGGTGGTCACGGCGCGCAGCGCAATCGTGTCGGCGTAGGTGCGCCCGTCACCCATCACTCCTACAGAACGCACGGGCAACAGCACGGCGAACGCCTGCGAGGCGCTCCGATAGAGCCCGGCCGCCTGCAGCTCGCTCAAGAAAATGGCGTCCGCCCGGCGTAGCGTTTCAAGCCGCGCCCAGGTCACTTCGCCGATGATGCGGATCGCCAGGCCCGGCCCCGGGAACGGGTGGCGCCAGACGATCTCCTCGGGCAGCCCCAAGGCTTCCCCAACCGCGCGCACCTCATCCTTGAACAACATGCGCAGCGGCTCGATCAGCTTGAACTGGATATCGGCGGGCAGACCGCCCACGTTGTGGTGCGTCTTGATGGTGTGCGCCGTGCGTTGCTCCGAACGACTGGCCGATTCGATGACGTCGGGGTAAAGCGTGCCCTGCGCCAGGTAGGCCGCGTGGGCGGCGCCGGTCGCGGCGACCGCCTGGGCCTCGGCGGCTTCGAAGGTGCGCACAAAACGTGCCCCGATGCGCTTGCGCTTGAGCTCAGGATCGGTCACGCCGGCCAGGTCGGACAGAAACTCTTCGCTGGCGTTTACCGCGATCAGGCGCAGGCCCATGTACCGCTGGAAGGTGTCCACCACCTGCTCGGCCTCGCCCTGGCGCAGCAGCCCGTGATCGACGAAGACGCAGGTCAGCCGGTCGCCGATGGCCCGGTAGAGCAGGGTCGCGGCCACCGCGGAATCGACGCCTCCGCTCAGTCCGCACACCACGTGCCCGTCGCCCACTTGCTCCCGGATGCCGGCGCAGGTCTCCTCGATGAAACTGGCCGGCGTCCAGTCGGGCCGGCAGCCACAAACGTCAACCGCAAAGTTGTGCAGCAACTGGTGGCCCTGTGGCGTGTGGCGCACCTCAGGGTGAAATTGGACGCCATACACGTTACGCAGCGGGTCGCCCACGGCAGCCATGGCGGAAGGCGTGCGGGCCAGGATGACGAAACCCTGCGGCAGTTGGCTGACGCGGTCGCCGTGGCTCATCCACACGGCCAGTTCCGGCGGCAGGTTGCGCAATAAGGCTGCGTCAGGCGCCACTACGTCCAGCGTCGCATGGCCGTACTCGCGCTGCTCGGCCGGATCGACGCTTCCGCCCAGGTTCAGCGCCAGCAATTGCATCCCGTAGCAGATACCCAGCACCGGTTTGCCCGATTGCAGCACGAAATCGGGCAGCGATGGTGCGCCCGCGGCATAGACGCTGGCCGGCCCGCCGGAAAGAATATAGCCTTTGGGGTTCAAGGCCGCGAAACGCTCTTTTGGGGCGTCCCAGGGGATGAGCTCGCAATACACGTGGAGCTCGCGTACCCGGCGTGCGATCAGCTGCGCGGTCTGCGAGCCATAGTCGAGGATGGCGATCGAATCGTGATGCGCCGTGGAAAGGCTCATGCTACTCCAGGATGATCCGGCCGTTGTCCATGCTCGTGATCACGGCCAGCGTCTCGATGGGCACGTTCAGGTCTGCCAGGGACCCCCGTCCGCCCTCGAAGCGCTTTTCGATCACCGCGCCGATGGCCACGAGGGTCGCGCCCGCCGTCTCTATCAGGTGGACCAGGGCCCGGATCGTCTCGCCGCGTGCGAGGAAGTCGTCGATCACCAGCACGTGGTCACGCGGCCCCAGGTACTCGGGCGAGATCATCAGCTCGGTCATGACGCCCTTGGTATGTGATGGGGCACTGGCCAGCATCGCGTTCGGATGCATGGTGACAGGCCTTGTCTTGCGCGCGTAGACCACAGGGATGCCCAATGCCAGCCCGGTGGTGAGAGCGGGCGCGATCCCGCTGATCTCGGCGGTGACAATCTTGTTGGCGCCGAGGTGCGCAAAGCGCGCCGCCAATGCCCCACCCACCGCGAGCATCAGGGCCGGGTCCACCTGGTGGTTGATAAAACTGTCCACCTTGAGGATCCCATGACCCAGATTGACGCCCTCGCGCACGATTCGTTCTTTGAGTAGTTCCATAGCGCAACTTCCTCCCAAGCGCAGCTTGCTTGCCGTCGCTATGGATGAACATTGTAGCGCCGAAGAGGCGAAAGCGTAAATCACGCCGCCTTTATCTAACGCCTGGCGCTCCAGGTTCCGCCTGTTGCCAATGCACCTCCGCGCGTCGCCAGTTGCGGATGCGCCAGGCCCACCCTGCCGGGTAGCCAAGCATCTTGGCCACGTCGCCCGTGACACGGATGAGAGGGATCAGCAGGATGGCGCGCAGCCGGCCGCTGGTCGCGAGATGGGGCAGATAGGGGAGCAGGCGCCGGTAGGGCGTGCGGCAATAGGCCAGGAACCCGCTGCCCAACGCCAGCAACCAGAGCGGGCTGCGCGACACGCTCAGCGCCAGCATGGCGGGCAGCGCCACCAGGTAGGTCGCATAGCGGATGGCGTGCCGCTTGCGCCAGAGGTCGGCTTTGCCGTCGCCGCGCGCGTAACGGTAATACTGCTTGAAAAATGCACGCAACGAGCCACGCGGCCGGAAATGCGCCAACGCGCCGGGCGCCCAGCCAAATGGTCCACAGGCCGCCCGCACCCGCAGATCGAAAATCAGGTCTTCGCAGTAATCGATCCATTCGGGGTAGCCGCCTGCCGCCTGCCAGGCTGCCCTGGTGAAGGCGACGGAGCGACTGGAAGGTAGAAACGTCGCCGGGTTGACTTCCGCCAGCGCAGGCAGCACCGTTGCGCCTATGGCGATCTCGAAAGGCGACGCGACGTCGGGAACGAAGAAGCCGGCCACCGCTTGGGGCCGGCCGCCGCCCCACCGGTCAGACGGTTCGCCGGACGGTGGATTCTCGAAGGGAGCGAGCAGGCATTCCAGCCAGCCCGGCTCCAGCCACTCCCCTGCATCGGCGCAGGTGAACAGGTCGCCGCCGGCCGCCTGCACGGCCACATTGCGCCCTCGGGAAATGTTCGCTCCCGGCTCCACGAGTACCTTGAGCGGCAGGCGTCCCCCGTACTCGCTGAGGACGGCGACGGTATTGTCACGCGAGCCGCCGTCGACGATGACGACTTCGTCCGCCGGCCGTGTCTGCGCCACCAGGCTATCCATCAGCCGGCGGACAGACTCGCCTTCGTTGAGCACGGTCGAGATAACTGTAACGCGCATGGGCCCATTATAGCACAGGGGTCTCAGATGCTGCTGCCCCCTGATTCCACTGCTTCAACCCAGGCATCGGCGGTCTGCGCGTCGTCTTCCAGGTGCAACTCGTTGAGGGTGGCCTCCAGGGCGACCACGCGTGCCGTCAGATGGCGCAGCATTTCCATGGTGATGTCGGGCAGGCGGTTGTGCTGCAGGTCCTCATGCTCCACCTCGGGCATGCGCTCGCCGTTCAGGATGTGCACTCGGCCGGGCACGCCAACGACCACCGAATGGGGTGGAACGTCCTTGACGACAACCGAGTTGGCGCCGATGCGGCTATACGCGCCGATGGTGATCGGGCCCAGCACCTGCGCGCCGGCGCCCACCACCACGTGGTCTTCCAGCGTGGGATGGCGTTTCACCTTCTCCCAGCTGACGCCGCCCAGCGTTACATTGTGGTAGAGCGTCACGTTGGCGCCGATCTCCGCCGTCTCGCCGATCACCGTGCCCATGCCGTGGTCGATGAACAGGCGCGGGCCGAGTTTCGCGCCTGGGTGGATCTCGATGCCCGTCAGCCAGCGCGAGAACTGGCTGACGGCGCGCCCCAGCAGAAAGAAGCCGTTGCGCCACAGGGCATGCGCGATCCTGTGCAGCCAAACGGCGTGCAAGCCAGGGTAAAGGAGCACGACTTCCAACGCGCTCCGTGCCGCCGGGTCCCGATCGAAAACCGACTGGATGTCCTGGCGTACATTTCTCAGCATGGTTGGTCTCCTGGGAAGGCTAGAAACCGGGTTTCCGAACGCCCTACCGGCCCGAAACCCGGTTTCTAGCCCCGGTCCATGTTAAGCGAGGTCCGCGTAAAGCGGCGTGCTCAGGTAGCGTTCGCCGTACGACGGCACGATCACCACCAGTTGCTTCCCGGCATTCTCCGGCCGGCAAGCCACCTGTACGGCCGCATGCACCGCCGCCCCCGAGCTGATGCCGACCAGCAACCCTTCTTCGCGCGGCAGGCGCCGGGCCATAGCGAAGGCCTGCTCGGTGGTCACCTGGATTACCTCGTCGATCAGGCGCGTGTCCAACACGGCGGGCACAAAGCCTGCGCCCAACCCTTGCAGCTTGTGCGTACCGGGCTTGCCGCCCGACAGCACCGGCGAATCGGCCGGCTCGATCGCAATGGCCCGGAAACTTGGCTTGCGTTCCTTGATAACGCTGGCCACCCCGGTGAGCGTGCCCCCCGTGCCGACGCCTGAGATGAGGATGTCAACCTTGCCCTCCGTATCACGCCAGATCTCTTCAGCCGTCGTGCGCCGATGGATTGCCGGGTTGGCCGGGTTCTCGAACTGCTGCGGGATGAAGTAGCGCGAGTCAGCGGCCGCCATTTCGTTCGCCTTGGCGATGGCGGCTTGCATGCCCTCCGCGCCGGGCGTCAGGATCAACTCGGCGCCGAAGGCCCGTACCAACTTCCGCCGCTCCTGGCTGACGGTGTCGGGCAAGATCAGGGCGCAGCGATAACCCTTCGCCGCCGCGACCATGGCCAGGCCAATGCCGGTATTGCCGCTCGTCGGCTCGAGAATAATGCTATCGTGTGTCAGCTTGCCCGCCGCTTCGGCGGCATCAATCATGCTCAGCGCGATGCGGTCTTTGACGCTGCCGCCTGGGGTCAGAAACTCGAGCTTGACCAGCACTTCCGCCTTAGCATCCTCAGTCACACGGTGCAGTCGCACCAGCGGTGTATTGCCGATCAGTTCCGTCACGTTGTCCGCAATGTTCGCCATCCTGAAAGCTCCTTACGTGATAGTGCCAAACTCAAACAACAAAATGGCTCATCCGGGCCGGTAGCCCTGCGATGAGCCGCGAGTACACTCATATATGCCAAACCAACGCACTCGCCCGAGGGTCTGCCTGGGCGGTTAAGCCGTCTTGAGCTTGATTTCCTGGGTTAGCTCCCCGTCAATATGACCTCTTGACGGTCGGCCCAGGTGGGGCCCATTACGGTGGGGTTCTATGTAATGCCCGGCATGCCTGCGCGCCTCATCGCCGTGTCCTGATGGGGTAGCGGGTATGGTTGGCGCCTTGCCAACTCACGCCCGCCTGGGACACGAGCAGGTGAGTGAGCAGATTCCCTTCATCGTATGCCGTGAATTCACTAAGGCTTACCTCTTATTACGGACAAGTCTAACTAATCTCCGGCGACTTGTCAATACTTTGTGTGACTTTTGCATAAGCCTCTTGGCTCAGTCTCTTGGCTCCCACCCCCGGCCTCAGAGATCCATGCCGGTTCGAGCTCGCTCACCTGGCCGTCCACGATACTGAAAGCCCGCAGCCTGGGATCCGCGCCTGCCAGGCTGCAGATGATCGCCGCCGCCTCCGGGTAGAAAGCGCAGACCACATCCGTTGGAGATGGCTCCTCTGGTCCGGCTGGGTGTGAGTGGTAGATTGCGACCAGTTCCAGTCCCTGTTCTTCGAACTCCATCTGCCGCAGCAGCGTTTGCGCGTCGAGCTCGAAGCTCACCCGCGGCGCCGGCGCTATGTTCTGGCCCCTGAAGACAACCAGGCCCATCCCCTGCCTGCCCGCGATCAGCCCGCAGACCTCGTTTGGGTATCCGGCGCGGGCGTGTTCGACGATCTCGTGACCCGCCGCGGGTAGAAGGCGGAGCGATCTGGGCATGCCGGGCACTGTGTCAGCTCCAGGGGTCGAATACCTGCGTTTCAAGGAACGGGTTGCTGCGCCGCTCGCGGCCGATACTGCTGGCCGGCCCATGACCGGAGAGGACGACGTAGTCGTCGGGCAGGCTGAGCAACTCGCGCTGGATGGACTGGAGCAGCGTGTCCATGTCTCCGCCGGGCAGATCTGTCCGCCCGATGGAACCCGCAAACAGCGCGTCGCCTGTGAAAGCGCGCCGTCCGGCCTGATCGATGAAACTGACGCTGCCCGGCGAGTGTCCCGGCGTCGCACGTACTTCCAGCACTTGCTCGCCGAAGAGCACGGGCGTTCCCGGCACGATGTCAGCATCCACCTGGGCCGGCTCACCCGGGTCGACGCCGCCCCAGGCGCGTGCCATCTGCCGCATCCCGGCCAGCAGTTCCCGGTCGGCCGGGTGCAAGTAGAAGCGGGCGCCGGTGGCTGCTTGCAGAGCCCGCGCCGCGAGGATATGGTCGAAATGGGCGTGCGTGGCCAGGATCTGAGTCAGCGTCAGGTCGTGCTTACGCAGAGTCCCCTGGATAGCGCGCGCGTTGCCGCCCGGGTCGATCACCACGGCCTGGCGTGTTTGCTCGCAGCCCAACACATAGCAGTTGACTTGCAGGGCGCCGACTACGATGGATTCGACGATCATGGCAGGTAGTCTACTCCTCAGCCCGAGCCATCCCGGTAGCGAAACTTACATCTGATATCACTTCTCCGGCCTCGTAACAGTCACGGTGCCCAGGTACGCTACTCCCGCCTGTGTATCGGTGTCGGGTAGCAGTGTCAGACTCAAGCGGTAGGTGTCCGGCGGCAAGTTGTCCGGGATCATCAGATCGTGCTCGCCGCGTACGACCTCGCCTTTCTGCCACAACATGGTGCTGTAGCTGTCGCTGACCAACGGATGTTGCACGGCGGCCACTGTGTGCCCGGCGCTGTCGTTGAGGGCCAGGCTGAACCACCAATCCGCGCGCGGCAGGCTGTTGGCCTGCCAGTAGAAGGTGACGTGCAGCTGATCGCCGGGGTGCAGAGGCGTGTCGGGCGCATGCCGGAAGCCGCGTTTATAACTATCGTGGCCCAGCAAAGTGATGGCCCCGAAATCGAACGTCTGCGTGTATTGCATGTCCAGGGCGGCCAGCGTCGGCGGCTTGTTGTTGCGTGTGACCGTGATCGGCGGCAGGCTGATGTTATCCTTGCCATCCGGCAGACGCAGCCGCTCGCCGGTCTGTGGATCGTACATCCCCAGGATGCGCCGGTAGGTGCCCGGCGGTGTGCCCGGCCCGATCAGCAGGCCGTGGTTGTCGATAATCAGCTCGCCGGGCGCCCAGCCATCGGTTGGCCGGCTTTCGCCCACCGGTTCGGCGTCTTGCTGCGCGATCACCTGGTCGTGCGCGTCAAGTAGCTGCAGGAAGATCTTGTAACGCCGCGCCGGGGTCTTATTGGCTTGCCAAAGCAGCTGGATCTGGGTCACTTCGCCGGCAACGGGCGCCAGGTTCCAGCCGCGATAGCCGCGCAGAATGATATCCGAACCCAGGGTCAGGTTGAGGCCGTCGGCGGTCTCATCGGCCGCTCGCCGCTCCGGCATGACATAAACGGCGAGCCGCACGTTCCCACGCCACTGGTCCAGCGTCTTGTAGCCGCGGCTATTCATCCAGTTGTCGATCAAATGGTCGGGGTCGGCCTCTGCGCTGGCCCAATAGATGGCGTAGACTTTATCGTGTTGCAGCAGTTGCGCCAGTTGCTTTAGCACATCGGCAGGATCGGCCGGGCGTTGGGCGGGCAGCGCATAGATCGGCAGATTGCCCCGGTAGTAGTAGTTGAACACTTCCGACTGCCCCGGCGCGTCCAGCAGGATCGCGTCGTTGGCCTGCGCGGTGGCCGTGATGAACTGCGCGATCCCCCGGTAATCGTCGCGGGCGACCGCTGGGTCGCTGAAATAGCGGACAATGGTCCCACCTGAGAGAGCGCCTACCAGGGCCAGCGCGCCCACTACCCAGGCCGCGGCAAAAACCCCCTGCAGGGGGAGAGAGCCGGGCCGGGCGTGTAGAGGGCTCGCCGGCCGCGGCGCCGGCAAGTTCAGAGCCGAGGCGGGGAGGACGATGGCGCGCGCCAGCAGCAGGGAGTAGGCCGGGCTGGCCACCAGCAGGAATTTGAGGTACGCGTCGCGGAACAGCCCCAGAACCAGCATCATCGCCAGCGGGGCGACGACCCACAGCGCCGGTATCAACCAGCCGAGCCAGATGGGTTGGAAGCGCTCGCAGAGAGCGGCGCTGCACGGGCGCGCGCCTTGCCGGTCCCTCGCCGGTGAACCCAGCGGCGCGGGCTGGGCGACGGCAGGCGCGCCAGCGGCCAGGCTGGCGGCCGGGCCGCCGGCCGTGGGCGGGAGCGAAGCGGCATCGCCGGCCGCGGCGCGTTCAGGCCTGGTCGACCGGCCGATGGCCAGGCGCCAGGGGAAGAGGCCCAACAGCGCCAGGGCGGTCAGTATCCACATGGGCGCCTGTCCGGCCCGGTCGAGTCCGGTCGGTCCCAGGCCAAGGGTGGCCAAAGTGGTTTGCAGCGCCTGCCAGGGATTAACCGTCGCGCCGCCGGTGGGCCACACCGTTAGCTGGCGGTAAGCCGTCGGCAGCCAGGGGGCGAAGATGGCCAGCGTCAGGGCCAGGAGGAGCGTCCAACGTATTATCCGGCGCAGCACCTCGCCGCGACGCCGGCTGGCCCACAGCCAGGCCAGGTAAAGCACGTTCATCAGGCCAAGCATGAGCGGGAAGGCGTAATGTGTGTAGAGGCCGGCCGCCCAGAGCGCGACCAGGCCCAGCCCGAGCGGTGGCAGGAGAGCGAGCCTGTGCGCACGCCGTTCCCCGCTGAGTCTGCGTTTGTCATTGCCTGCGGGATCAAGCAGGCGGTGCTCCTGCTGGATGAACGACCACAGGAGGAGCATGGCCAACGCCGACTCTGTCGCCAGCAGCATGTACATGCGCGCTTCCTGGCTATAGTAGAGTTGGAAAGGCGCGAGTGCGGATACAAAGCCGGCCGCCAGGCCGGCCGGCTCGCCATACAGGCGGCGGGCCAGTTCGGCCACCGCCAGCACCAGCAGCGTCCCGAGCAGGGCGCTGAGAGAACGCAGGGGAATTTCGCCCCGACCGAAGGTCCCGGTCCAGGCTTTGAGGATCCAGTAGTACAGCGGCGGGTGAATATCGCGCCCCGCATCCAGCGCGATCTGCGCAAAAGAGCGCGTGACCAGGGCGGCGCTGTTTCCTTCGTCGGACCAGAGGCTCTGGCTGCCCAGGTTATAGAAACGGATCCCGGCCGCGATGGCCAGGATCACTGCCAACACCAGGCTGATCAGCGCAAAATCCTGTCGCGAGTACTTCACAGCGCAGCCACTTTCATCTCACGGCCAGGGCCGCCAGGGCGACCGGCGTTGCGGCCGATGTCTCGGTTACTTCGATCACGGCGCGATGCAGACCCTGGGCCAGGTTCTTTGCCACTACCGAACCAGCGTTTGACGGGCGGGCGGGAAGGAGGTCCAGGATGCCCCCGGCCCGGCGGACCGGCCCGCCGACCGGCAGGCTGACGGGCTTCTGGCCATCCACGCTGACGCGCAAGCTCCCGCACGTAGCTGTGCTCGGCGGGCCGCCCGCCTGGCCGTCCGCCTGGCCGCCCACCGTGGCGCTTGGTGGCCCGCCGCAGCGCGCGTCCAGCGAGAGGCTGTTCCCGCTGAAGGTGAACTCCAGTTTACTGCCCGGCTGGCTGCTCTGCCAGAACTGCCCGTAGGGCGCGGCGCTGGCTGTGACGGTTTCCCAGCGGCCAGTAGCCTGGACGGCCCAACCCGCGGGCGCATGCGTCCCCGCATAGAGCGTCGGGGTAAAGGACGTGATGTAGTTCTTGAGACTGTTGTAGACGGGCTGCAGCGTGAAATCAGGGTCGGCCAGGCGAAAATAGGCTTCTGGTTTGCCCTGTTTGACCCAATCATCGCCGGCTCGCTTGAAGTACCAGGTGTTGATCACGCCCGCCCAGGGCCATTCTGCCAGTGCGCGCTGATAGGCGAGCGGTTCATAGCCCGCTTGCTGTTCCAGTGAGACCTGTCCGAAGCGCTTGTCCTCCACTTTGTCGGGCACCGCGTTCCAGGCCATCTCGCTGATCCAGATCGGCTTGCCGGCGTCTCCGTTGCTCACCATCAGGTCGCGGACGAACTGCGGCCGGCCATAGTTCATCACCCGGGGCTGCATGCGGCGATCAGTCGGCCCCGACCACAGGCCATAGTCCTGCATGGCCATTATATCGAAATATGGCGCCGCACCGGCATCGTACATCCGCTGCAGGAATATCAGGTCGTTCAGCGCGTTGGTAGGAGCCGGGGCAGCCGGCTGCAGCGCGATCGTGCTGGCCAGGGCGCCGCAGATGATGACTACGTTCGGATCTGCGGCGCGCGCGCGGGTGGCGCCGACCTTGAGTAACTCGGTGTATTTCTCGGGACTGATGGTATAGTTGCCCCACTCGGGGTAGATATTCGGCTCATTCCAGATCTGGTAGAAGCGGATGCGGCCGCGGTAGCGGCTGACAACCTGGTAGACAAAGTCGCCGAAGTCCTCATAGTTGTCAGGCGGGGCGAAGGTGCCGACCGTATCGGTCATGGCTCGCGACCAGGCGGGTGGAGTGCTCAGACGGACGATCAGCTCCATGTGGTACTTGCCGGCCAGATCGACGATCTGATCGTACTTGTCCCACGCCGATCTCGTGGGCGGGTTGCGCCGGTCCTGAGTGTCGCCCTTGCCGTGGATCTCGATGTCCTGCCAGGGGAACTCCTGGCGAAGCCAGTGAAAACCGGCAGCCGCGGCCAGTTGCACCGTTTGCTCGCGCTTGGCCGGGTCCACTTCTTCGTTCAGAAAGACGTTGACGCCGAAGGGGTTGAGGTCCGCATAGCGCACCGGCGCATCGGTTGCGAGGTTCAGCCGGGGACGCAAGCCGTCGACCAGCAGGTCGGAGAGACCCTTGAGCTGCGACGCCAGGCGCTCTTCTCCGGTCAGGTAGAACAGCCGGGCCTGTACGCTCGGCTGCTTCAATTGCCAGCCAAATAGCAAGCACGCGGCCACGACAATTGCCAGGCCGGCAAACTGACCCAAGTGCGATGCATGCTTAGGGTTGGTCATCGGTGGGTTGTAGTGAGGCCGGGCCACAGCGCGCCCGGCCTCCATCTGTACCTTCCTGAAAGGGGCTACGGCTGACCGGCCCGGTCCCCGGTCACTGCGAGCCCTTGAAGATGATGTCCGTCCACTGTCCGGTCACGCAGCGGTCTGTGATGTTAACGGTGAACTTGTCAGACTGCGGAATCGGTGGAGAACTGCCCGGATCTAGGGTCAATCCGGTTGGCTGCGAGCCAATGTTGCTCGGGCAGGCCACAACGTAGATTTCCACCGGCCCGGTACAGGCGTTGCCGCCGCAGGGCGAAAAGCTCCAGTTGCCGTCGCCCGCCCCGCTGGCGCCCGAGAACTTGATCGTGCGCGGACCATAGTAGCCCAGGTACACGCAAACGCCGTTCTGCGCTGACCCGTTGGCGTACTGGATCTTGCCGTCGAAGTGGACGGTGCCGCAGTTAGGGGCCGGACTTCCGGCAGAGGCCAGGGACCACGCGTAGCTGGGTTTGGGCGGTGCGGGCGGTGCGGTCGGCTGCCGCACGGCGGTCGGCTGCGGCCGCGCGGTCGGGTGCGGCACGGCGGTCGGCGGCGGTGGCGGCAGTGGCGGCGGTGGCGGCGGCACAGGGACGTTCTGCGCCAGTGCGATGGCGCCGGCGTCGCCGCTCAGGCTGACCAGGCTGGCGTTAACCCAGGCTACGTCGCCGTTGAAAGCGAATTCGTACCAGGTTCCGTCGGCGTTCTTGGCCGATACCACGGTCTTTTGCCCGGCGGTCAACTGCCCGATGATCGGATAGGCGGTTCCCGGTCCCCGGCGCATATTCACGTTCTGGCCGGCCGTAATACTGGAAGCCTGGGGCGTAGCGGCCGGCGGAACAGGCGTGGGAGGGACCGGCGTCGGCGAGGCCAGCGGCGTAGCAGTCGCGGGCAGCGGCGTCGCCGTGGGGATAACCAGCGGCGTGGGCGTCCAGTTCGGCGTCGGCGTGAACGTCGGCTTGGGAGTCTTGGTTGGGACCGGCGACGTGACTTTCGGCGCCGCCGTGGAGCAACTCGCGGCAAAGACCACGACCGCGATGAATGCTGCCAACAGGAATGCTTTTCGTCTCATGAGAGATCCACCTCTTGGGGGCCGGCGCCTAAGCGCAGCCCGGGATGTGTGTAATGCAGGAGATGCCTGGATAGGCCGGTTTCTGTGCGTTGGGGCGCAACCGGTCGCATTATATACCAGGCCGCCCCAGTCAGCCAAACGAAGGGATGACAAGGTAACCGACGTTCCAAAGCCCTGCTTAGTTCCATAATTCCCGTAATCTATAACCTGAGATCCGGAATGCGTAGTCCCTTGGCGCACTGCTTCAGCCCGTCCCTGGCCGGCTGCGACTGGGGGTTCATTTCGAGGGCCTTTTGCAGCCAGGTGACGGCGTTGGCGCAATCGTCCAGTTGTACGTAGGCCAGCCCCAGTTCGTAGTAGTACTCTTCGCTCTTCACACCCAGGTCGACCGCCTTCTTCAGGTTCTCGGCGGCGGCTTCCCAGTTGAGCTGCGTGTAATACACGAAACCCAGGTGGGCATGCGCCGACGCATTCTGCGGGTCCAGCTCCACGGCTTTCTTCAGCGCGGATACCGCCTGGTCCGGGTCCTTCGCCTGGTACGCTCCCCAGCCCACCTGGTCAAAAATGGCGGGATTATCGGGATTGGCCGCCGCGGCCTTCTGGAATTGGGCCAGCGCTTGCTCGTCCTGGCCCTTTGCCAGGTAGCAATTGCCGAGGCCGACGTAAATGTAGCCCAGTTGGGGCTCGATCTGGGCGGCCTGTTCGTAGGCCGCGATCGCTTCCTCGAATCTCCCCTGGCGCTCCAGCACGTATCCCAGGTTGCGCTGCGCGATGGCACTCTTCGGGTTCAATTTGACGCCAGCCTGGCCTTCGACCAGCGCCCGGTCCCAGTTGGTTTTGTCGGCATAGACTTCGGCCAGGATCGCGTGCGCTTCGGCCAGCAGCGGGTCTTTGTCCACGGCTTTCAGGCCGTTGTCCATCGCTTCCGGATACTGGTTGTTCCAGTCGTAGGCCATGGCCAGTACGCCCAGATTGAAAGCGGATTCTTTGATATTCACCGCTTTCTGGGCCAGGATCACGGCATCCCCTGCCCGGCCGCTCAGTACCTGCAGCCGAGCCTGCCACGCGTAGGCCTCGTCATTGCCCGGCTCCAGTTGCGCGAGGTGCGCATAAGCCGCGATGGCGCTGCCGAACTTGCCGGCTCTGTACAGGTCTTCGGCCTCAGCCAGAAAGCTCAGCGCCGAGCGCGTCGGGGTCGGGGAGGGTAGCCTGGAAATAAGCGGGTTGGCGGGCAGCCAGTCGGTGCGTGTGAAGACCAGGTAGCCCGCGCCCACCAGGATGAAGAGCAATAGGATAGCAGCCCAGGGCGACCGCCGGCGCCGAAAGCGATACCGCCGGTCAATATACATAGGGACTCCGTCGGGTGGATTTCGATTATGAAGTATAGCACACAACTGCTATTCGCGCGCAGTCGTGATCGCCGCCTGCATCTGCTCGTGTATCCCCGCCTGGCCGTTGCTGGCCAGCATCCGCCGCATGCCCGGTTCCCAGGCCCGGCCGGCAAAGTCTGTGACCTTTCCGCCGGCCTCGCGCACCAACACCGTGCCGGCAAGCCAGTCCCAGGCGTGCGCGCGGTTCTCCCAGTAACCGTCCAGCGAGCCATCCGCGACCCAGGCCATCTCCAGGGCCGCAGTGCCCAGCCGGCGTACCGCCTGGGAGCGCAGGTCGAGGCTCGCGAACTCCGCCAGGTTATTGTCGCTCGAAGTGCCTCGGTCATACGGGAAACCGGTCGCCAACAGCGCCTGCTCCAGGCTGGGGATCCTCGACACGCGCAGACGCCGGCAGCCCCCGTCGTGTCGCAGCCAGGCGCCCTCGCCTTGCTCACCCCAATAGGTGCACTTCAGGGCCGGGGCATGCGTGATCCCGAGCACGGGCACGCGTTGATGGGCGACGCCGATGTTGACGGCAAACATCGGCAGCCCGTGTGTGTAGTTTGTGGTGCCGTCCACGGGATCGATATACCAGACCCACTCGGCGTCGGGCAGGGTGGCGCCCGGGGCGCTCGCGCTTTCTTCGGCGAAGATTGCATGGCCGGGATAACGCTCCTGGATGGCAGCGATGATCAGCTGCTCCGCGGCCAGGTCAGCCTCGGTGACGACGTCCATATGGCTGCTCTTGGATCGCAACGGCCGCGACCGCCCGCGGCGTTGATAGTCCAGCAGCAGTTCCCCGGCGCGCATTGCCAGGTCGAGAGCGAATTCACGCATGGCAGGTGGTCCTCAATGGGTGGTCCTCAAAGGGTGGTCCTCAAAGCTCGTCCCCTCCGTCTTGATTGCCGCGTAAGCCGGCGCGAATGAGGTTGTTTCGTACTTGCAGCAGGTAGTCGCGGTCCAGTCCTTTGAGCATCGAGCTGACCCGCGCACGGCGAGACCCGGCCGCGCGCGGGCAGGCCGGCGGCGGCGGCGGAAGGCCGGCCGCACGCGCAAAGCGCGTCAGCTCGCTTTGGGCGACGTAGAACAACGGCCGGATCAGGCGAAACCGGCCGCCGAAATAGTCGGCCACCGGGCGCAGAGTGCGGGTAGTGCCGGAATACAGCACGTTGAGCAGCGTCGTCTGGGCGGCATCGTCGGCGTGATGGGCAAAGGCGACCACGTTGCACCCCAGCTCATCCGCCGCGCGGAACAGCGCCTTTCGCCGCTGCCAGGTGCAGCGCTGGCAATTCAGGGGCAGCGCTTCATCGGCGGCCAGCTCCGGCTCTACTACCCGATATGGCACACCTGACCCCGCCAGCCAGTCCAGCAATGGCGCGTGAGGCTCGATCACGCCGGTGGCATCGCCCAGCACGTGCAGCGCGGCCAGCTCAAACGGTTCGGCCGCGATCCGTTGGCGTGCCTGCAGCAAGCGCAGCAACGAGAGGCTATCTTTACCCCCCGAGACAGCTACCGCGATCCGATCCCCGGCGCGGATCATGTCGAACTCGCGTATCGCCCGGTTGATCGTCTTCAGCAGGTAGAAAGCCAGCTTCTCTTCGCTCAGTGCAACCCCTCCCAGGCGGCGCGCAGGCGGCGCACGACCTTCATCGGCACGTAGACCCCGCCCAGGTCGGCGTGTTCGACCTGAATGCCGTGGAAGTCGCTGCCTCCGCTGAGCAGCAGCCCGTGACGGCGCGCGATATTCATCAGATATTCGGTCGTGGTCGCGTCATAGCCGGGGTAGTAGACCTCGATGCCCAACAACCCGGCTGCGAGCAGGTCCGGGAGCATCATATCCAGGTCGAAAGGCGCTTTGATCACGCCGCCGGGCCCGAAGTACACCGGGTGCGCCAGCACCGGCACGCCCCCGGCGCTCCTGATCAGCGCGCAGGCCTCCGCCGGGCTGAACTTCATGCGCGGCACGTAGGCCGGGCCGTTGCGTCCGATATAGCGATCGAAGGCCTCGTTGAAGGACATCACGTAGCCGGCTTCGATCAAGGCCTGCGCGACATGCGGCCGCCCCACCGAGCCCTCGCCGGCCAACTGCAGCACACGCTGCATGCTTATCGGGACCCCCAGTTTGCCAAGCACCTCGACCATCCGCCGGGCCCGCCCCAGGCGTCCCTCCCGCAGCCGCGCCAGCTCCTCCACGAAGGCCTGGCGGGCAACGTCGACATAGTAGCCGAGCACGTGGACTTCGTTGCCTGGAATATCGGTGTTGATCTCCACGCCCGGGATCAGCTCGATGCCGGCTTCTCGGGCGGCTTCCGCGGCCTCGGTCACGCCATCCGTGGTGTCGTGATCCGTGATGGCCAGCACCTTGAGCGCCAGGTGCGCGGCGCGCGCCACCAGTTGCGCGGGTGAGAGCACACCGTCGGAAGCAGTAGTGTGGGTGTGAAGATCGACCTCGTTCATTTGAACTCTACCAGTGCCTCTCTGAGCGGTAGCTGCCGCGGATGTCGTCGATGAGGCGAGAGGACATAAGCGCTCCCTGAAAACGGAATAGCAATCATCATAGCATTTGCTCGCGCAAACGACCAACTCCGGGAGGCGCTCGGGCGCATTTCGGATTTGGGGCAGAAAGATCATGCCATGGCGGAGCTGGCACGCTGCAAGCGTGCCCTACGTCCTGCAAGCGTGCCCTACGTCCGGCCGTAGTTCGCCCGTAGGTCCGGCTTGCAGCCGGACGGGCCCTTGCCCCCAGAATGAAGTGCCCCCGAGGCGCTCGGGCGCCGCAGCCGCGCCTGCCGCCCGACCGGGCCCCAGGCTGCTTTGGTTACCGCCGCCCGCTGCTATATAATGTTCGAGCGCAGTGCCAGCGTGAGGAGGCAGAGCATGGGTGTGCCGTTGCAGGACGGCGGTCGGGTTTGCATCGTCGGCGGGGGACCGTCGGGCAGTTTCGCGGCGCTCCATCTGTTAAAGATGGCGAAAGCGCGCGGGCTGACCCTGGACGTGGTCATCTTCGAGCCGCACGATCCCTTCTCGCCGCCCGGGCCCCACAGCTGCAAAGGCTGCGCGGGCATCGTTTCCTCCGGCCTGGTGCACAACCTCGCTTCGCTTGGCCTCACGGTGCCGCCGGACGTGATCCAGTCTGAGTTGTACGCCTACGTCATTTACATGTTCGGCCAGGTGACCACGGTTTCGCAGCCCGATCCGGCGCGGCGCATCCTCAGCGTTTACCGCGGCGCGGGACCGCGCCGGCATTCCGGCTCGTCCCTGGCCAGCTTCGACAGTTTCCTGCTGGCCAGCGCTTGCCGTAGCGGGGCAAGCCACGTGGCGGCGCGCGTGCGCCATGTGACGCTGGAGGATGGGCGCCCCGTCGTGCACGTCGATGGCCGGTCCTTCCCGGCCGACTTGTTGGTTCTCGCCACGGGCGTCAATAGCCGGCCCCCGCTGGACGACGCCTTCGGCTACACGGCGCCCCAGACCCTCGTCATGGTACAGGACGAGGTCGTGCGGCCGCCCGACTGGCCGGATTCCAAAGTCGCCGGCTTTTTCGGACAGCCGTCCGGCCTGGTGTTTGGCGTGATGGTGCCGAAGCATGACTACCTCAACGTGTCGCTGCTGTGGCCGGATGCCGGGGCAGGCGCGATCGAGCGCTTCTACGCCGCCCAGCAAGATTCCCTTCTGCACTTTTTCCCGGATGGCCCGCAGAGTATGTGCGGCTGCAACCCGCGCATTGTGGTGCGGCCGGCGCCGCGCTATTGTGGCGCGCGTTGGGTGGCAGTGGGCGATGCAGCCGTCGCCCGCCTGTATAAGGATGGCATCAACTCGGCCTTTCTCACGGCGCAGGCCGCGATGCGCACCGTTCTCGAACACGGCGTCGGCAGCGAGGACCTGCGCGCCGGCTATGGGCCCTACGTGCGGCATGTGGCCCATGACAACGCCTACGGGCTTGCGCTGTATGCCCTCTCGTCGCGCGCTTTGCGCCTCCCGAACCTGGCGATGGCCTGGCTGGCCTGCATGCAGGCGGAGACCGGCCTGCCGGTCAAGCGCCGCGTCCAGTCACGCATCATGTGGGGCCTGCTCACCGGCGATGAGTCTTACCA
>JADGQF010000062.1 GCA_017882045.1 Anaerolineales bacterium | reverse complement strand
AACCCCATTCCGCGATGAATTCCAGACCAAACAAAAGACCGTGACGAGTGGGTTGGTATTGACACGCGGGTTGGCGCCATTGACGGCGAACTGCGTGGCCGGCGCCGGCGGTTTCGTCGGCTGGGCCGGCGGCGCGGGCGGCGCGGGCGGCGCGGGCCGCGCGGTCGGGATGGGCGCGAGCGTGGGGGCGATTGGGATATTCGCTGCCACCGCGACACCGGCTGCCCCGGCGTTAACCGTCACCAGGTCGTTGATGACCCAGCCGGAATCGCCGTTGTAGTTGAACTGCCACCAGCTTCCCGAGGAATCTTTACCGGTAATCGCCAGTTGTTGGCCTTGCGTGACCTGGCCGATGATCGGGTAGGCGGTGCCGGGTCCCTGGCGCACGTTCACCGTGGGATTGTTCACGGTGAAGGCGGCCGCCGCGGGGGCGGACGTAGCCGCTGCCGCTACGGTGGGAGTAATGGTGGGCGAAAGCACGAGGGTGGCTGCCTGGGTCGGCTCTGGGGCTTGTGTGGCTGGCTGTGCCTCGGCCTTGGTCGGAGTGACCGTAAAGGTCGGCCTTGGGGCGCGCGCGACCCGGACCGGCGTCGGCGTCGCGCCCGTTTGGGCGGTCCCGCCGCACGCCGCCCCTGCCAATACCACGACCAGCAGGGCGATCAGAACCCAAATACGAGAACGCATTTTGTGAGATTCTCCTTTGCATCTTCGCTGATGCGTGCCGCGCGTCACGTGATCCTTTGCCTCAGATCACGTATTCACGCATCATACGTTGGTTAACTGTCATCGAGCGAGCCAATAGGCTACATAGACCACGAGGTTCCGATAAGCGTCACCGAGGGTGGTGAATTCAGTGACCGGAGATACACGGTCCCCGCCGGGCCGGGCCAGATAGATCTTCCATTTTACTTCGCCGGCGTTGTTGAGCTCGAATTTTAAGTTGTACTTCAGATCGTTGATCGGGTCGTTCCAGCTCGTATGATCAAAATCTATATGCGCGTACGATTGGGCCGGCTTGCTGACATCAACGTCATTGCGGAAGACCTTGAGCACGTAGCCTGCCAGCGGCTTCTGATTGTCGGGCGGTCCCTCAAACACTTTCACCCAGATGGTCATGACACCGTCGTCACGCTGGATCGGGTAAAGTGGACCTTGAGCGATGTCAAAGGGCGGCTGAGGCGTAGGCGTGATCGAGGGAGTGGCGCTAGGCGGCGGTCTCAGCGTGGGCGAGGGCGTGGGACCGGGCGTGAGCAGCGGTGCGCCTTCGATTGTGCCGTTGGGAGTGACGCCCTCCGCGTTGACCCAGGCCGGTTGGTTGGAAATGCAGCATACCAACCACCAATCGCTCGCCGCGCTGCGCCCCATCAGCATTAACGCCTGGCCCTGTTTGGCCTGACCGATCAACTCGTAGCTTGTGCCCGGACCGCGCCGTCCATTGACCGTCGCCGAGCTGACGACGACGTAAGGCGTCGGCGAGGGCGTCAGGGTCGGCGCAGAGGTCGGAGTGATGGTCGGCTCGCTGGTCTCCGTGGGCAACTGGCTCGGCTGGGGGCCCGGCGTAGACGTGGCAAAAAGGATCACGTTTGTGTTTCCGGCGGGCTGCCCGCTCTGGGCGTCCGGCGCAACTGCCGTCACTCCCGGTGGGAGCGCGCCGAGCACCCCTTGCCCCGGTCCCGGTAGCATGGTGAGAACCGCGCCGCGGGCCGGCGTGAAAGTGGGCCGCGGGGTCTGGGTGAGAGACGCGCTGCTCCGCGCGCCCCCGTCGCCGGCCAGAAACTGGCCGACCGAACAGCTCACGCTGGCGGCGGCGAGCAGAAAGGTTATCATGAGAACCGGCCATAGCGGCCGGCCGGGTGGCGGCCCGTGATGCAAGCTGTCCCTCACTTCGTGAAGATAACGTAGTACCACTTTGATTTGGCGACACTGGTGTTAAGACGGACCGCGGCCGAGAGAGGGTTCCCTGCTCCGTCAGTCACGGTGACTTCCCACACGTCGTCGCCCATAGGCACCGAGACGCTGTTGCTATCCCACTTGACGTTGCGCTTCACATCGACATTGGGCGTCGGCGGCGGGTTCCACTGGATAGTGTCGCCCTTCCAATATGATTCGGAGCCGCTGCTCAGCCATTCCTGGCCCGTTGAGCCCTTGCGGATTTTGAGCTTATAACCCCACAAGGGCGTCGCTCCGTCGTAAATGATCGCGGATACCTGGAAGAAGTTCTGGCCGAGCGGAAATTCCTGCGGTGTTTGCTGCAGGTGGAAGCCCCAGGCATACGTCGGCGTCAGCGAAGGCGTTGGTGAGGGAGCGGGTGTGGGCGGCGCAGGTGGCGCAGGTGGGATATCAGTCACTTCCGCCACGGTCCAGATCGGTCCCTCCACCGTCACCACCGAATCCGCAATCCAGACGTCGCTGTTGTTCACGCAGCAGATTTTCCACCAGTTCCCGGCCCGGTTACGCCCGACCACTGTGACGGTCGTGCCAATATCTAGCCGGGTCACCAGCGGGTATGTCTCCCCCGGGCCCTGGCGCACATTGGCCTGGTTAATCTTCACGTGTACCACCACGGGCGGCGACGGGGTGGAGGTAGCCGTCGGGGTGGCCGTCGGCGGGCCGGGTGTGTTGGTCGGGCCGGGCGTGTAGGTCGGCCCCGACGGGCGCGGCATCGCGGGAGGCGCGGGAGTGGCGGTCACCAGGATCACCACTACCGTCTGCACGCCCTGGGCAGCGCCACCCTGGGGCACCACGATCCCTTGCGCCGAACCGGCAACCAGGATCTGAGGTGTGGATGGTGCGGTCGTCGGGATCAAGTTCGGGAAACGGGTGGAGTCGACGGTCGGCGAGGCTACCAGCATCCCCTGAACAGCGGGCGTCCAGGTAGGGCGTGGCGTGCGCGTCGGTGTTACCAGCGGCGCCGTCCGGCGGGCCAAAATCTGGCTGGCTGACAGCGAGCATGCCAGGATGCCCACGACCAGAACGGCGAGAGCCCCTAAGAGCGTGCCGGCCAGTCTGCGGCTAATAGTGATAATCCTTGCCTCCCCAACTCCCGTGAAAGTCACGCGTTGAACGCGCGGCGAGTATATCACAGGATAGGGGTTCAGAAAACTTGAGCTTTACCTGCATCTGAGGTATCATACTGTCCACTGAATCAGAACTAGGATCGCACGATCGGTTGATCATGGGGTCCGCTGGTCGATGGATCGATTTGAGGAGAGAGGCTACTATGCAGGTTCTCTTGTTGAAGGATGTTGAGGGGGTTGGACACGCCGGCGATATCAAACACGTAGCCGGCGGCTACGCCTCGAACTTTCTTTTCCCCCGCAACCTGGCCATGCCCGCCAGCGAGGGCGCCCTTAAGCAGGCCAAGACGATTCGCGAAGCGACGGAACGCCGCCAGCAGCGCAAGAGCGACGAAGCCAAGGAGCTGGCTGCCAGGCTAGATGGCCAGGTCGTCGTGTTTAAGGCCAAGGCAGGGGAAGGCGATCGCTTGTACGGTTCGATCACCGGCCATGACGTGGCGGAGGCGCTGGCGAAGGTAGCCGGGACCGAGGTCGATCATCGATTCCTTGTCCTCGAGCACCCCATTAAGACATTGGGCGAGCACGAGGTGCCGGTCAAGGTCGCCTCCGGCGCAACCGCCAAGATTCGGGTGCGTGTCGAACGGCAAGACGAAGAAGAGCAGCCGGCCCGCTGACAAAAAGAGACCAGAGACGAAATTGAACTCACATTCGCCCCGCCAGCCTATTCCGCTGGCGGGGTTTTTGCGATTGGCCGGCTTCGGGTCCAATCGAGTTCTCATCTTGGGTGTTTAGACTGGTCAGTATGCGGATTCTCATCGTCGAAGACGAGCTTACGCTCGCTCAAACCCTGAAACGGGGTTTGGAAGAAGAGCACTACGTAGCCGACGTGGTCGGCGACGGGCGCGATGCGTTGGACTATGCGCGCGCGACTCTCTACGACGCCATTATTCTCGACGTCATGCTGCCGAGTCTGGATGGTTTCACGGTCTGTCGTCGTTTGCGCGAAGCGGGCATGACCGGGCATGTTCTCATGCTCACCGCGCTGACCGACGTGGATCAGCGGGTGCGCGGGTTGGACAGTGGAGCGGACGATTACCTCACCAAACCCTTCGCGTTCAAGGAGTTGCTGGCTCGTTTGCGCGCCCTGGGGCGGCGCACGCGCGATATTCAGATCGGACCCCTGCGCGTGGGTGATCTGACGCTCAACGAAGGTACTCACGAAGTCCGGCGCGGCGAACGACCGGTCGACCTCAGTCCGTTGGAATTCCGTCTGCTGCATTGCCTGATGCGGCATCCACGCCAGGTGCTCTCGCGTGATGCCTTGTTGGACCAGGTATGGAGCTATGACTATGCCGGGGGCTCAAATATCGTGGACGTGTACGTTCGCTACCTGCGGCGCAAGATCGAGGGGCCGGGAGAGAGTCGCTTGCTACACACAATTCGCGGCGTAGGGTATAAGCTGGCTGAGGCGGAATAGGACAATTACCTGTGCTTTCCATTCGTCAGCGCCTGACTCTGTGGTACACCCTGGTCCTGGTGGTGATTTTGCTGAGCTTCGCCGCCGTCATCTTTGTCGGCGGAACGTATCGCCTGCAGGTAACCACCGATCAGGATTTGGCGCAGGCGGCGCGGCAGTTGGCCCAGGCTCTCTCTCAAAACGAAGAACCGGTGGCGGTCGATACCTCATACCGACTGCTGAGGCCGGACGGGAAGGTGGTGCGCTCGTCCGGCACGGCCATCGCGCGCGTGCCGGCAAGCCCTGCCGTTATTCTGGCGGCGGCGAACGGCCAGACCCGCCGTGAAACTCTGGCCCTCAACCCTGTGGGCCCCGCTCTTATCAACCGCCCGCGGGCCGCCCTGCGCAGCGTGCGCGTTCTGACCGTTCCCCTGGGCCAGCCGCCGACCTTTATACTCCAGGTTGCCCGCTTCACGGACGATGTTCAGCGCCTGGATGGTCTCCTGGTCACTACTCTCCTGCTGGCCCTGGCGCTGGGCCTGCCGTTGGCTGCCCTGGGCGGGTGGTGGCTGGCAGGGCGTGCCCTGGCTCCTGTGCGTGCGATGACCGAAACCGCCCGTGATATCGAAGGCACCGACCTGGCCGGCCGCCTGCCGGTCTCCACACCGAACGACGAGCTCGGCCGGTTGGCTGCCACTTTCAACCAATTGCTGGACCGCCTGCAAGCCGCGTTTGGCCGGGAGCGCCGCTTCACTGCGGACGTGTCGCACGATCTGCGCACGCCCCTGGCGCTGGCCAAGAGCACTATTGGCGTGGCCTTGAACCGGCCGCGCAGTGCGGATGAGTTGCGCCAGGTGCTGATCGATGTCGACCACCAGGTTGACCAGTTGGCCGGCCTGCTGGATGCTACGTTGCTCCTGGCGCGCGCCGACGCAGACAGGCTCGAGCATGATTATCAGCCCGTCAATCTGAGCGAGTTGTTGAGCGACCTCTGCGACACATCGTCAGCCTATGCGTCCGAAGAGTACAACCAGACACTGAGCGGCGATATCGTGCCGGGCCTGATCGTGCGTGGCGACCGCGATCTGCTGACGCGCGTCTTCCTCAACTTGCTGGACAATGCGATGCAATACACCCCACGCGGCGGCGTCATCCGCGTGGCCGCTCATGCCGAGCTGCCGGTCCGCGAGGGCCGTCGTGGCGCGCCGGCGGACGAGCGCGGGCAGGCGATCGTCGACATTAGCGATAACGGAGTAGGCATCGCCCCCGAGGACCTCCCGCGTATCTTCGATCGCTTCTATCGCGCCGACACGGCTCGCACCGGCGCCGGCCACAGCCACCACGGCCTGGGCCTGAGTATTGCCCAGGCTATCACGCAGGCCCACGGTGGGCAGATTACGGCAACGAGCACGCTGGGGCGCGGAAGCTGCTTCAGCGTGCGGCTGCCGCTCTAATCCATTTCTCAGAATCGGCCGCTATACTGCGCATCAGGTTAGCGATCGATCAAACGCGGTAGCCGGCAATAGAGGCCGGCACGCGTAAAGGAGTGTGGCGATGAAGAAGAAACTGTTACTATCCGTGGCCGTTGTCCTTTTATCGGTTTTCGTCGTGGCAGGTAGCGTGGTGTACGCGCAGGAGGGCACACCCCCCGCGCAGGGGACCAACCCAGCCCCGGCCGCAGGGACGGCAGCCCCCGTGGCTAAGACGCCTAAGGCGCAGGCTCTGGCCCGCTTCGGCATACCGGGGGTGGGCTGGAAAGCCTTTGACGCAGCCGCTGACGCTCTCAAGCTGACCCCGACGCAGCTGTTCGAGCGCTTGCACAGCGGCGAGACTCTCCCCCAGATCGCTCAGGCGCAAGGGGTGAATCTGCAGACGGTGCAGCAGGCGGTCACGACCGTACGCCAGGATGCGGCTGCCCAGGCGGTTAGCAAGGCCGTTCAGTCTGGACGGATAACACAGACCAGGGGCGATTGGTTATTGCAGGGGCTGAAGAACGGTTGGTTGGGTAGCGCCTTCAAGGCCCTCTTGCGGGCCAGGCTGCGCTAGGCAGGTGGATTGAGACTTCAGAAGCCGGATCGGGTTTGGTCCGGCTTCTGAAGCGTGCGCGGTTTCCGAAGCGTGCGTTTAACGCAAGGGAAAGCGCGCTTCTCCCAAGTTGACAAAGCTTCCGTCGCCGGCCCGCCGGTAGAGGATGACTCTGACCCCATCCGGCCGGGTCCCAGCCGGCAACGTGAAAGAGTAGGCATCGCCCACGATTTCCCCGGCCGACCAGCGGCCGGTGGGATACGCGCCGGCCACCGGTATCTCCTGGTCCTCCTGTCCTGTGTCCCGGTCCCCCTGCATCAGCCGCACCGAAACCGACCAGTTCTGCGCGGGGCGCGCGCGGGCATGCCATGCCAGCCACACCACCGTGTCGCCGCCGGCCGGGTTGTGGGTCACCCGTCCGCCCACCAGGCTCAGTCCGTCGCCGAAATCGTGCTCCCAGCTCTGAACCTGTGCATCGCTCGCCGCTAGCCCTACTCCGGGGAGCGGGCTTCTCTCAGGCGTCGGGAGCGTCGTCGCCGGTCGGGCGGTGATGCTGACCAGGGTGCTGCCCAGCGCACTATAATGGGCGTCTGGACTGACCTCCTGTGGCACGAGCGGCAGGGCCGCGGCTGTGACTGCCAGTGGACGGGAAGCGCCGGCCAGCATTTGGCGCGCCTGGTCGCTGGTGATCGCTTCTACATCGGGGCGCAGCCCCCAGATCTCGGTGAGATAGTTCAGCGCCAACTCTTCGGGCAGCGTCCCCAATACCCCCGCATGTAGAGGCGGGTTGTCGGCCAGGATGGCCCAGCCGGGCGCCAGACCCGTGTCACCGGCCCGGTCGCGTGAGTTCGCCTGCGGGTAGGATACGACGGCCCTGTCGACGATCAGCCCGGCGAACGCGGCCATGACGACCACCCGCAGCACCATTGACGAGAGCGCCGGCGACGGGGTGGGGGAGGCAACGACTGCACGATCACGGCCGGCAACCGGCTCTTCCGTCTCGTCCAGGTTGCGCCTGTCAGCAGCTCGACCGGCCCTCCACAACCGGTCCGCTCCGGCGCCGAGACCCAGCGCGACCAATGCGTAGGCCGGCATGATCACCTGGAACCAATTGCCCAGGCGATCGATCCAGCAGAAGGCGATGTAAATGACCAGGGTCGCATACACCGCGATCGCTCGTCTTCCGCCGAGCCAGCGCAGACCGGCCAGCCCGCCCAGGAGGCCGATGGGGGTCAATTCCTGGACGATGAGAGCCGGGAACTGGGCGGTCAGGAAGGGGCGCCAGGACCAGGTGAGCTCGGCGCGTCCCTGCTGCGTCGATATGAAACTCCAGAACCATTGCCAGGCAGTGGCCCATTGCCCTGCGCCGCGCCACTCCGGATGTTGGGCGCCGCGTATGTAGACATAAGCGTAACTCAGCAGCGGAAGCGCAGCCAGGCTGATCGCGACCGCGATCAGCCTGGGCCGGCGCAACAGGCGCGGCTCCTCGCGCAGCACGAACCAGAGCAGCGGCGGAATAAGGATCAAGATGGTGAGAATGTGTGCCAGGCCGGCGCCCGCCAGCAATGAGATACCCAGCAGGTAACGATCCTGGCGGCCGCGCTGCCAACGGAAGGCTAACAAGAGCACGGCCAGTGTCCAGGCGACGGCCGAAGTATACTCTTCGGTCGTGACGGCATAGTACCAGAAGAAGAAGGTGACGGCATAGAAGCCGCCGGCCAGGAGGGCGGCCTGCCAGTTTCCACCGTTGCCCCGGTCCGTGGCTTCGAGGATCAGGCAATAGAGGAGCCATAGCGCCAGCAGCGCCCACAAGGTCGAGTAAGAGGACAGCAGTGAGATCGGGTTGAACGCCGGGCCGAGGAGCAGCCGGCCGGCATGGAACCAGAGCCAGCCGCCCATAGTGTAGAGCGGGTAGCCCGGAGCGTTACTGAAACGGCCCTGCACCTGCGCATATTGATGGGTGATCAGGTCGCCGCCCGTCAGTTCGCCCGGCCGCAGGCCGTTGTCCAGGGTGAACAGGTAAAGGGCGGCTGCCGCAAGGACGAGGAGCAGGCCCGCCAACTGGGACGCGTCCATCGCCAGGCGCCGGCCGCGGATCGCAGAAACCCGGCTTGTCCCACCCCGCGGTGGGGCCAGGCTTTCTTCCCCTGTCTCTTTGGCTTCTGCCTGCCTCAACGCTACCCCCTGCGCGGCCAATATACCCGCACACTCCCGGGATGTCAAAACCGGCGTTTTGCCTGGCCGGCGAGAGGGGTACTCAGGCGCAAGACCCGCTGCCTTGCCAGGCCTGCGTTAAATCGGTATAATCAGCCGGTCGATTTTCCGTAGGAGCAGCTTGCGTTGTCACAAGTCACCCGCCGACCCCTGATCGGCATCCCATCCGCCAGCTATGAGCCTCCCAGCACTCCAGGCCGGCCGCTTTATCGCTATAACGGCAATTACACGCACGCCCTGGCCGATGCCGGTGGCGCCCCCATAGCCATTCCCCTGGACTTGCCCGAGGACGCGCTGCGCGCCATCTTCCAGCGCTTGGACGGCCTGTGCCTGGCCGGTGGGGACGATGTAGACCCGGAATTCTACTCTGAGGAGCGACACGCCAGGTTGGGGCGCATCGACCCGGCGCGCGATGCTACCGAGTTGACCCTTTCGCGCTGGGCGCTGGCTGCGGGGCTGCCGATCCTGGGCATTTGCCGGGGCATCCAGCTCTTGAATGTCGCCGCCGGTGGCAGCCTTTACCAGGACGTCGCCGCGCAAGTGCCCGGCGCCCTGCGGCATGACTACCACCTGGTCGACTCACCCTGGGAGCGGCGCACTCAGTCGGTGCGCCTGGCGGAGAGGAGCCGGCTGGCCCAGGTCTTCGGAGCTTGCGAGCTGCGCACTAACACTTTTCACCACCAGGCGGTCAAGCAAACGGCGCCCGGCTTCATCCCTGTCGCCTGGGCCGAGGACGGTATCGTCGAGGGTATCGAGGCGCCGGATCAGCCATTCGCCCTGGCGGTGCAGTGGCATCCGGAAGGCATGTACGACACGGACGCGCTCTCGAGACGGCTCTTTGCCGCCTTCATCGAAGCCGCGGCCGGCGGCAAGACGCCCGGCTGACGCATGGAGTGCTCAGCAGATGACAGGGCGACCGGGTGAGGCGGGATGCTTGGCGTTTTCGACTCCGGTGTGGGCGGGCTCTCGGTAGTGCGCCACCTGATGCTCCAATACCCGGGGCAGTCACTCCTGTACCTGGCAGACCAGGCGCACGCGCCCTATGGAGAACGACCGTTGGCCGAGATCCGGCGCCTGGCCGCTGGGATCACCCGCTTCCTGCTGTTGCAGGGCGCGCAGCTGATCGTGATCGCCTGCAACACTGCTTCGGCGGCTGCGCTTCTCGGGCTGCGCGCTGCGTTCCCGGACGTGCCGTTTGTCGGCATGGAGCCCGCCCTGAAGCCGGCTGCGGAGCGCACGCGCATCCGCCGGGTCGGCATCATCGCCACCGCCGCTACCTTTCAGGGCGAGTTGTTTGCCAGTCTGCTCGATCGCTACGCGGCCGGCATCGAGGTGCGTACGCAAGTCTGTCCAGACCTGGTGTCCCTGGTTGAGGCGGGTGAGTTGGACTCGCCGCGGGCCCGAGAGGCTGTCGAGCGCTATCTGGAGCCGTTGCTGAGCGCCGGCATCGATGAGCTGGTTCTTGGCTGCACGCACTACCCTTTCCTCCGCCCTATGATTGAGCAGGTCGCCGGTCCGGGTGTCGAGATCATCGATCCGGCGCCTGCTGTGGCGCGCCAGGCCGGGCGCGTGCTGTTCCAGCACGGCTGGTTGGCGGACGACGGCGCTCCGCAAACCAGCACTTTCTACACGACCGGCGACCGGGTGCGTTTCCAGCGCGCGCTGAGGGACTTGCTGGGTGAGACCGGCGCTGCGGCCCAGGCGCGCTGGCTGGCGGATGGCAAGTTGGTCCCGCTGTTGCCCGGATAACCCAAGGATATCCCAAAGGTCGTGTTTGGGATATCCGTTTGGGATAACTGTGTGGAGAGTTTCCGTCCGTCCGCTTGGGATATCTTGGGATATGTCTTGGGATATCCTGTGGCCGGGGGTACCGGCTGGCAGGATGTCATAGCCCCACTGTTCGGGAGGTTGTGTTGCGCTTCACTGGCAACGGAGTAATATGATTATGAGCCAATCACCTGGGAGTAAACCAATTTCGCGACTCAGCAGGCGGCGCTTTCTGCGCGTTGCCGCGGGCGCCGGATTGGCGGCGGTCCTTTCCGCCTGCCAGCCGCGTCGCCCTGGCCCGACCCCGACGCCTACTCGCACCCCGCGACCCTCGGTGGCGCATACCGCCGTGCAAACTCCCACCGGAACGCCCATGCCCTCGGAGACGCCCACGCCGGCTTCGCAGGCCTTTGTGTCGCCACTGCTGCCCACCGACACCCCGACCGGCACACCTGAGCCGAGCGTCACGCCCCGGCCGACAAACACTCCTACGCCGACGGCTACGCCGTTCCCACCGGGACCCCCGACCAAGCTGGGCCTATACATCACGCGCAACGATCCGAAGATGCGCGAGCTGCTCGACACGCGCAATATCGCCCTGGTCAAGACCCTGGAATATGACCCCAATTTCCTGCAAGAGATCAAGCAGCGGGCCCCCAACGCCTTGCTGATCGCGCGCCTTACCTTGCCGCAGGCAGACCTGAGCGCGATGACCGATCCTGTCGCGGCCGCACGTGGGTTCGTCGATCAGTTGCTTCCCATCGCCACAGACTCCCGGCGGACGGGCCTGGTGGATGCCTGGGAATCGTTTAATGAGCCTGTGGCCGACAACGCCGAGCATATGGGGCGTCTCGCCCAGTTTGAAGCCGAACGCACCCGTCTGCTTGGCGAGGCCGGCGTCCGCTCAGTGATCGGCAATTTCGGCACGGGCAGCCCGGCCCTTGAGTTGTGGCCCGCCTTCCGTCCCGCCGTCGAGATGGCGATCCGTTATAAGGGCTACCTGGGCCTGCACGAGTATTCGGCGCCGACGATGCAATTCGGGACGCCGCAAGATCCCCTCGGCTGGGGGGTCGATCCCGCCCAGGAGGGCTGGCTGACTCTGCGCTACCGCAAGGTCTACCGGCAGTTCTTGCAGCCGAACGGGCTCGCCATCCCGATCCTGATGACTGAGGCCGGCATCGACGGCACCGTGTCGAACCGGCCTGGTCCGGCCGGCAAAGGCTGGCGAGACTTTGCGGGGTACTGGGACGAGCTCGGCATGGGGTCTGACGCGCCGGGCAACTACGTCGAGCAACTGGCCTGGTATGACGCACAGTTGCAGGCCGATAAATATGTGCTGGGCGCAGCGATTTTCGTGGCGGGCGCCTCGCCGGGCTGGGAGTCTTTCGAGATCCTCGACGCGCCGGAGCAGATCCTCAAGCAATACATCAGCGTGCACCCAGTGCGTTAGCGGCGGGCTATTCCTTCCCATCACCCCGCGCTAAAGATTGCTCAGGATGAAATCGCGCATCTGCTCTTCCATGTACACGCGGTCGGCGAGACGGCGCGGCATGTGGCGCTCGTCGGGGAAGACCAACAACTGATATGCCTTGCGGGCGTGGATCAGCGCGTTGACCAGCCGCGCCGTATGGCGGAAATGCACATTCTCGTCGATCAGCCCGTGGATCAGGAGCAACTTCCCGCTCAGCCTGTCGACGTGCGCCATCACGCTGCTGGCGGCGTAACCTTGCGGGTTGGACTGCGGGGAGCCCATGTAGCGCTCGGTATAGTGCGTATCGTAGCCGTCCCAGGCGGTGACCGGTGCGCCGGCCACCGCGATTTTGAAGGTTTCCGGAGCGCGCGCCAGGCTCAGTGCGGCCATATAGCCGCCGTAGCTCCAGCCGTAAATGCCCACCCGCGCCGGGTCGGCGAGACCCTGGGCCGCCAACCAACGCACGCCGTCGACCTGGTCCTCTACCTCCACTTCGCCCAAATGACCCTGGATTGCCGCCTCGAAAGCCAGCCCCCGTCGCGCGCTGCCGCGGTTATCCAGCACAAACACCAGGTAGCCGGCCTGACGCAGATACTGCGCGCGCAGCGAAGCCGTCGGACCCCAGGCGTTGACGACCAACTGCGCGTGTGGCCCTCCGTAAACGTAGACCAGGGTGGGATAGGGGCCCGGTCCGTAGACGGCCGGCGGCCGGTAGATCAAGCCATAGAGCGGAACACCCGCCCGGTTTTGCAAGCTGATCAACTCGGGCGGTTCCAGATGCAGCCTATCGATGCGCGGGTCTCGGCGGTCGTAGAGGGTCGCCAACTGTGTACCATCGGCCAGGCTGCGCAAGGTCACTTTGGGTGGTTGCTGCAGGCTCTGGTAAACGTCCACGTAACGTCGGCAGGCGTGATCGATCATGACTCCGTGCGTGCCCGGCTCGGCGCTGATCCGGCGTGGCTCCCCTCCGGCGAGCGGGACGACGTAGAGGTGGCTTTCGGTGGGGGTCTCGCGCGTCGCCGTGAAGTAGACCAGCCCCGCGGCCTCGTCCACGCCCGCCAGCCCGTCCACCATCCACTCGCCGGCGGTCAAGGGCCGAATCAGCTCGCCGTCCCTGGCGTAAAGGTAGAGGTGCCGGAACCCGCTCCTCTCGGAGGCCCAGATGAAAGCGCCGCCGTGCTGGGGCGCCTCCAGTGGCTTGAAGATGTGGTGAAGGTTGATCCAGACGGCTGAGGTCTCCAGCAGCAGCCGTGTGTGCGCCCCGTTTTGCGGGTCAAAGCGCACCAGGTCCAGGGCGGTCTGTGCCCGGTTTTCGATCTGCGCGACCACCTGGCCACTGGGCAGCCAACTGACCCGCGCCAGGTAGATATCTGCGTCGTTCCCCAGGTCCAGCCAGACCGGTTCGCCCCCCTCGACGGACACCACGCCCAGCCGCACGCGTGCGTTGGGCTGTCCGGCGAATGGGTAGCGATGGTCCTCCTGCGCCCCTTCGCCGACCTGGTCCTTGCCCTGGTGCACGATCCGGTAAACGGGAATGTGCGTCTCGTCGACCTCGGCGAAGGCCAGGCGGCGGCTATCGCGCGACCACCAGAAGCCATGACTGCGGCCCATCTCTTCCTGGGCGATATATTCCGCCAGGCCATGGGTCTTGCCGCTGCCGCGTGCGCCCGTGGTCAACTGCTTCCCGGGCACGCCGGTCGCCGGCACGCCCGTGGCGGGCGCGACATATAGCTCGGCGTCCTGAACGTAAGCCATCCATTGGCCGTCAGGTGAGAGTTGTGGGTCCAGCCTCGGAGCCCCGGCTGCCGGGATGACCTTACGCAGCGGCGCGGTGGCCCCGTCTTGCACGTATAGCCCGTCGGGCAAGGGCACGAGCAGTCGGTCTACCTGTTCTGCCCAGGCGTACTGGGTCACGCCAAGCCCCGCCTGGCGTTGTCGTTCGCGGCGCAGCGCCTCTTCCAGCGAAACGTTATCTTCGGTCGCGCCACCGCCGGGCGGCATGACGAGAGGCATTTCCCGGCCCGTCTGCGGATCGAATGCGAACAGTTGTTGGCGGAGATCATCGTCCGGGCTGAACAAGTAGGTCACCAGCCGGTCGTCGGGACTAAAGGCGATCGCGCTGGGGATATTCGTGCCGGGCGCAGGCCAGCGTGCGACGTCCTCCAGCGTGATATAGGGCGGGCCGGCGGGCGAGGGCGTTTGGTTATTAGTAACCACAGTCAATACCTTCAGGCAGATCAGTTGGATTGAGTGAAGCTATGGTGCCACAGGAGCGGCCTGAAAGCAACCATTAGTCTGCGGGGAAGAGTGGGGGGTCCAGGCAGGGTAGCGGTCTCGCGGCTACCCTCTGCAGTCGATACTAACCCAGGGCGCGCCGGGCAAATCACTTCAGTTCGGGTCAGTGATCACAGCGCGTCCGGGCGCACCTCCCGCACAGGCTATCAAACAAGATGAAGGTGAGGATAATCCAGGCGAAGACGGCTGTCGGCGACAGGCCTTGTGGCACGAACCATAGCAGCATGATGCTGATGGCCAGCCGCACGGCGCCGAAGATCATGAAGACGCGCCGTTTGCCAAAACGTGGCGAGGCCATGCGGTCGGTCAGCCAACCGGCGATCGGGTCGTTGATCGCATCCCACAACTTGCCGACGAAGGGCGCGCTACCCACCAACGCCGGCGAGAGGAGGGCAGCATCGGTATAGAAGATCAGCAGAAAGAATTGGACCGCGGAGTTTACGACCGCGTTGCCGACGTCACCTACCCCATAGAGCAGCTTGGTTTTGAGGGACAGTTTGCTCGCCTGCGGATCAGCCACGGTATCACCTCCTCGTCTGCGCAGCCTATCCCTCTCAAACCACCATCGGCTATGATGGCTGCTCGCCGGCCTCGCCATCCTCGTCTTCCTCGGTCTCCTCTTTGAGGGCATGTGGCGCCCGGCCATAGATCTCGGTCAGGCCCCTGAGCCGCTCACGCACCCGGTCGTTCAGCATGCCATCGGTGTAGCGCCAGCCCCAGTTGCCGCTCATGCGGCCGGGCGTGTTCATGCGGCCCTCGCTGCCAATGCCCAGGACGTCCTGAAGTGGAAAGATGGCGAGGTCCGCGACGGACATCAGGGCCAGGCGGATCATGTCCCAGCTGATGTCGTCCCCATGGCGCCCGAGGTAGACTTGCACGCGTGCCCGTGCTCGCTGGTCCAGGCTGTTCCACCAACCGAGAGTTGTATCGTTGTCGTGAGTGCCGGTGTAGACCACGCAGTTGTGCTCGTAATTGTGAGGCAGATAAGCATCGTCGGGATCAGCGGTAAAAGCGAACTGGAGCACCTTCATGCCCGGGAAGCCCAGTTCGTCGCGCAGGGCCTTGACCCGGCGGGTGATGAGGCCGAGGTCTTCGACGATGATCGGCAGCCGGCCGAGGGCCTGCTCGAGCGCGTGAAACAGATCTGCGCCGGGGCCTTTGACCCAGCAGCCTTTGGCGGCGGTCTCCTCGCCGGCCGGAACGGCCCAGCAAGCCTCGAACCCTCGGAAATGATCCAGCCGGATGATGTCGACTTGTTGCAGGGCTGCCCTGAAGCGCTCGATCCACCAGGCATAGCCGTCGCGCGCCATCACATCCCAACGGTAAAGCGGGTTACCCCATAGCTGGCCGGTAGGGCTGAAGAAGTCAGGCGGGACGCCCGCCACGAGCGTCGGGTTACCATCTTCGTCGAAACAGAACAGCTCAGGGTGTGACCAGGCGTCCGCGCTGTCGTAGGCCACGAAGATCGGGATATCGCCGATGATGCGGATGCCCTTGCCGTTGGCGTAGCGCTTCAAGGCCGACCACTGCTTGTAGAACTGGAACTGGGTATAGCAGTGGTACTGGATCGCGTCGGAGAGCACTGCCTTCCAATGCGCCAGGGCAGCCGGTTGCCGGGTCGCAATATCGCCCTCCCAGTGGCTCCAGTTGGCCCCGCCGTGGTGTTCCTTGAGCGCGGCAAAGAGCGAGTAGTCGTCCAACCAGCCGCGATTGGCGGCGCTGAAGGCTGCGAACTCGGCCGCGTGCTGCCCGCCCTGCTGGCTCTTGAAGTTTTCGAACGACAGCCGCAGCAGCCGCTGTTTGTAGTCAATTACCGGGCCGTAATCCACGGTCTGCGCCGGAAAGTCCGGCGCGCCCAGAAAATCCCAGGGGGCGAGATACTGATCCTCCACCAGCCGTTCCAGGCTGATGAGGGAGGGGTTGCCGGCAAAAGCCGAGAGGGTCTGGTAGGGCGAGTCGCCGTAGCTGGTGGGACCGAGGGGCATGATTTGCCACAGTTGCTGGCCGCTGCCGGCCAGGAAATCGATAAAGCGGCAGGCCGCGCTGCCCAGGTCGCCGATGCCGAAGCGCCCCGGCAGTGAGGTGGGGTGGAGTAGGATGCCGCTGGCTCTCCTCAATTGCTGCATAGAACCATCCTTCCTGGTGACGCGGCCTCCCGCGAGAACGGTGCAGCTCGGAGACTATTGGGTAATGTATCACATCGCCAGGCAATATACCAAGAGAGGTGAGCGAGTAAGAGCGGCTGGGCACAAACGCGCATCTTCGCTCAGGCGTTGGCTGGAATGGATTCCACACAACAGCCCGGCGCGCGGTTTAAGGTTGCATATCAGTCGCGAGCACTGCGAGGAAAGATATGTTCTTGTGTTGAGTGTGCTTCAGAGAGGTGTAATCATGAGCGCGAGAAGCAGAGTGCGAGTGAGGCTGACCGAGAACCTGGGAATGTTGATATTGGCAATCTGGCTGATTTTGACCGGCTTGATTCAGTTGCTGGGTCTCAGCTTTAGCGGGCTGAACGTGATCATGGGCCTGCTAGCCCTGGTAGCCGGACTGCTTATCCTGTTCGGACGTTAGGTCCAGGCCCTTTGTCTCGTCTTAGGATCGCCAGGAACCTACCAGGGCGTCTCTGCTATGCCGAGCGGCTCGAACAGGCGCGGGCGCAGATAGTCGACGACTTTGACGCCGGTCACTTTCTGCACGATGGCGGACAGGAGATAAGAGGCAGCGCTATTGTAGACGAAATTGTCGATGCTCTCTTGCCGGCTCAACCGCTATTCACAAACCAGTCAATCAGGCGGCGCGCGATGGTCATCTTGGGCGGCACCTCGGGCAGGGCGTTAGCCGCGAACCAGCGCGCATCTGCGATCTCGGCTTCTTCCAGCGTCAATTCGCCTCCCACGTACTCGGCGGTGAAACCGATCATCAACGAGTTGGGGAACGGCCAGGGCTGGCTGCCGAAGTAGCGCACGTTGGCAATCTGGACGCCGACTTCCTCGAGCACCTCGCGCCGCGCGCATTCTTCGAGGGTCTCGCCCGGCTCGACATAACCCGCGAGCACGCTGTAGCGTCCCGTCGGGAAGCGGTGGTTGCGGGCCAACAGCAGCCTTGGCCCGTCTTCGGTGCGGCGTACAACCGCGATAATGATGGCGGGAGAGAGCCGGGGATAAGTGATCAGGCCGCAGCGGGGACAGCGTTTAGCGCGCTCGTGAGGGAGCGTCTCGCTGGGCGTGCCGCACTGCCCGCAGTACTGATGCGTGCGGTCCCAGGTCACGATCTGTATCGCCCGTCCCGCCAGCGTCCAGAGAGTCTCGCCCAGTCCCGTATAGACCTGTCTTAGCCCCTCGGCGGTCATACTCTCCGGCAGTTGGCTATCGGGCGCGATTTCGGCGGCGTAGCAGTCGATCCGTCGGCCCGGCGCCTCGTGCAGGTAGCCCAGGTATAGCGTGCGCAGCGGCGTGACGCGAAGCTCCGCCACGTCTGCAACCAGGGGCAAGCTGACTGTGTCGCCGGCCGGCCGCACAAGCAGCTTGTCGTCTTGAAAGGCGAACCAATAGGCCGGTGCGCGTTCGTCGTCGGGTGGGGCAGTGCGCGAGATGAATTCCATAAGCTCCTTTATCCCGAACATTATAGCTCCGCATCGCCCTCGGCGCACAACTACGCGGCCCGCTTTCGCACGCACCCGGCCGCGATCACATGCTAAATATCAATGATCAAAATAGCATAAATATCTTGACGGCCAATGCGAAATCCGGTACAATGATTTGGAAATACCCGATAGTTCTTCAAAAGGGGGATCGTCATGAACCTGATCCGAGCACGAGGCGTGCGTACCGTCGTCCCGCTCCTGTTGCTGGCCTGTGTCTTTGCCGCCTGTACGCGGGGGACCCCGCAGGCCAACAGCAATGGCGTGGCGACGCCATCCGGCGCAGCC
>JADGQF010000261.1 GCA_017882045.1 Anaerolineales bacterium | reverse complement strand
CGGGGCGGAAGAAGACACCATTCCCGCGGGGGATGCGGCCAAGGGCTATATCGCGGCAGGTTTCAACGTAGCCGGCACCAACTATCCGGTGGTGCAGGAGATCCAGAAGCGCCTTTATGCCAAAGGCAAGGGCGAGATGGACGACAAGACGCGCATCGGCTCGATCTACTACAACCGCGGCGTGGTGGAGGGCATCATCACCGTCGAGGCGATCCGTAAGGCGCAGGAGAAATACGGCAAGAAGCCGCTCACCGGCGAGCAGGTGCGCTGGGGGCTGGAGAACCTCAACATCAACGATGCGCGGCTGAAGGAACTCGGCGCGACCGGCTTCATGCAGGCGTTGAAGGTGTCCTGCGCCGACCACGAGGGTGGCGGCGCGGTGAAGTTCATGCAATGGGACGGCAAGAAGTGGAACACCATCACCGACTGGATCACCTCGGACCAGTCGATCGTGCGCCCGATGATCGAGGAATCCGCGGCCAAGTACGCCAAGGAGAAAGGCATCACCCTGCGCGACTGCTCGAAGGAGGGCTGATGATGCGGTGATGGGTCGGGGCGATGAGCATGCTCCTCGCGATGCGGTGCAGGTCGAGTTCCAGGACGCCGGCGCAGTGACCTTGCCGCATTACCGGTTCGCCAAGCGATAAGGGGGCCAGGCCATGACACAGCAGAGCAACGCCGGCATGCACGAGTTCCTGGCCCAGGACCGCGTGATCTGGGGCAAGCCCGCCGCCAAGGCCATGATCGAGGAAGCCGATCGCCGACAGGCCCGGCGCATCTTCATCGTCACGAGCAAGACCCTGAACCGCAACACCGTCGCCGTCGAGTCCCTGCGCCGGGCCCTGGGCCCGCGCTGCGTTGGCACCTTTGACGAGTGCCAGGAACACACGCCGCGGCCCAGCGTGTTTGCCGCGGCGCGCGCCGTGCGGGCAGCCGAACCCGACCTGATCGTGACCTTCGGCGGCGGCACGGCGATCGACACCGTGAAGGTGCTGCTGATCGTGTTGGCCCATGGCTTGGCCGAGCCTAAGCAGCTCGACGATTACCACATCCGCGTCAACCCCGACGGGTCGCGCCACGCGCCTGTGATCAAGGTGCCGCCGCTGCGCCAGGTGGTGATTTCCACTACCCTCTCGGCCGCTGAGTTCTCCAACCTGGCCGGCTGCAGCGACCCCGAGCGCGGCGTCAAGGACGCCTATTCGGGCCGCGAAATCGGCGCCGCCTCGGTCATCCTCGATCCTGCAGTCACGGTGCACACGCCCGAGTGGCTGTGGCTGTCGACCGGCATCCGCGCCATCGATCATGCTGTCGAAGGGCTCTGCTCGATCGAATCCTCGCCCCTGGTCGAAGCCACGGCCCTGCAGTCCCTGCGCCTGCTGTCGCGCTCGCTCGACAAGACCAAACAGGCCCCCGGCGACTTGGCGGCGCGGCTCGAATCCATGCAGGGCGCCTGGCTCTCGGGTTTCGCGATTTTCAAGGTGCCGTTCGGCGCCAGCCATGGCATAGGCCATAGCTTGGGCGCCGTGACCGGTATGAGCCACGGCTACACCAGCTGCGTGATGCTGCCGCATGTGATGCGCTTCAACCGCTCGCACCGGGCCGAAAAACTGGCTCAGATTGCGAGCGCCCTGGGGCGCGGCGACGGTGACGGCGCAGGCGCCGTCAGCCGGCTGGTCGAGCGTCTGGGCATGCCCACGCGCTTGCGCGACGCGGGCGTGCAGCGGGCCCAGTTCGACAAGATCGCCAGCGGCGCCATGGGCAATATCTGGGTGCGGACCAATCCCCGGCCCATCAGGGAACAGGCTGATGTCATCAACTTGCTTGACGCCGCCTGGTAGCGCGGCGCGAGCGGCCATGCCCGGCTCAGCCGAGTTCTTCCACCCGCCGGGCCGCACCAAGGCCCTGGACTGGACTGCGCTGCGCGCCCACTTGGCGGCCAGCGGACTGGCCTTGGACCTCGACGAATACCCGCGGCAGTTTGCCGGCGGGCTGGGCAACCTCAACTACCTGATCAAGATCAACGGCACGCCGTGGGTGCTGCGGCGCCCGCCGCTGGGCGACCTGCCGCCGGGCGCTAATGATATGCGGCGCGAATACAGCATACTGCGCAATCTGGGCAACGCCTTTCCGCTGGCGCCCAAGGCCATCCATTCCAGCGACGACAAGAGCGTGATCGGCGCGCCCTTCCTGATCATGGAATACCGGCCCGGCCTGGTCATAGGCGGCAGCTTGCCGGCTGCGCGCCCGACCACGGCCCAGGAGCGTTTGCGCCTGGGTTTGCAGCTGGTCGAGCTGCTGGCCGACCTGCATTCGGTTGACGTCGCCGCCGTCGGGCTGTCGGCCCTGGGGCGGCCAGAAGGTATGCTGGTGCGTATGGTCGAGGGTTGGACCAAACGGGCCCAGCTGGCCTGCTCGAGCACGGGCCGCGGCATCCCGGCCGGCATCGAAAGCGTGGCCCTCTGGCTGCGCGCCCAGCGGCTGGCCGAGCGCAAGCCTAGCTTGCTGCACAGCGACTACAAGCTCGACAACGTGATCCTCGACCCGGTCTCACTGGCGCCGCGCGCCGTGATCGACTGGGACATGGGAACCCGCGGCGACCCGCTGGTCGACCTCGCCACCCTACTGAGCTATTGGACCGAACCCGGCGACCCCGAACCGATGCACGAGCTGGGCCAGATGCCCACGGCCCAGCCCGGCTTTCCCAGTCGCGACGAGGTGCTGCAAGCCTATACCTTGCGCACCGGAACCGATCTTTCCGGCTTCCACTTCTACCGGGTGCTCGCCATGTTCAAGCTCACGGTAGTGTTCATGCAGTTACATGCGCGCTACCTGCGCGGCGAGGTGACCCAGGAAAAGTTCAGAACCTTCGGCAAGCTCTCCGCCGGTTTGCTGGACTGCACGCGGGCCATATGCGCAGGCGAAATTGAGTGACCCCTTAAGGAAAGAAGACCATGATCGATTTGTCCATTCCGCCCGAAGACGCCAGACTGCGCGACCGTGTCCGCGCTTTCGTCGAGCAGAGCATCATTCCCTATGAGCAGGACGAGCGCCTGACCAGCCACGGCCCGACCGACGAGCTGCGCATCGAACTGAACGGGCTGGCGCGCCAGGCGGGCCTGCTTGCGCCCCAGGTCTCGCGCCACTACGGCGGCATGGGCTTGACCCACCTGCAGCGCGCCCTGGTGTTCGAAGCGGCGGGCTACTCGACCCTGGGTCCCATTGCCATGCACTGCGCCGCGCCCGACGAAGGCAATATGCACATGCTGGAGGTGATCGCCAGCGAGCAGCAGAAGGAAAACTTCCTGCGCCCCCTAGCCCAGGCCAAGGTCCGCTCCTGCTTTGCCATGACCGAGCCGCATCCCGGCGCCGGTTCCGATCCCGGGCAACTGACGACGCGGGCCGACCGCGACGGCGAGCACTATGTGATCAACGGCCTGAAATGGCTGATTACCGGCGCCGAAGGCGCGGGCCTCATGATCATCATGGCCCGGGCCTTCGATGGCGGTCAGGAGCTCGGACCCACCATGTTCCTGACCAAGCTGCCGCAGCCGGGCATCCGCATTGCCCGTACGATCGGCTCGATTGACTCCAGCTTTACCGGCGGCCATGCGCAGGTTGCCTTCGCCGGCGTTCGCGTCCATCGCGACGACGCGCTGGGTGAAATCGGCCAGGGCCTGCGCTATGCGCAGATCCGGCTGGCGCCGGCGCGCCTGACCCACTGCATGCGCTGGCTGGGCGCCGCCACCCGCGCCCAGGACATCGCCAAGGCCTATGCCGGCAAGCGCCGCGCTTTCGGTTCTACCCTGATGCGCCATGAAGGCGTGGGCTTCCAGTTGGCCGACAACGAAATCGAACTGCATATGTCCCGCCTGGCGATCCTCGACGTGGCGTGGCGTCTGGACAAGGGTGACCATGCGCGCCATGAGTCCAGCATGGCCAAGGTCTTTGTTTCCGAAGCGCTGTTCCGCGTTGCAGACCGCTGCCTCCAGGTGCTGGGCGGTTTGGGCCTCACCCATGACACTCAGGTCGAGCGCATCTTCCGGGAAATCCGCGCGTTCCGCGTCTATGACGGCCCCTCGGAAGTGCACCGCTGGGCCATCGCTAACCGTCTCGCACGGGCGCAGGAGGCGCGTTGATGAACAAGTATCTCGACCTCGCCGGCATGCTAGCCGCGGTCACGGGCCGCCGCCGCGGCATCGGCTTGGCGATGCGCGCGAGGCTTGGCCGAAAGCGGCGCGGAGGTGATCATCTGCCTACCCAAGGATTTCCGGAATGAAAATCGAGAAGATGCACAACCACGCGGAGACGGTGCGGCAGTTTGTCCTGGACTTGCCCACGACCTTCAATTTCGGCCGCGATGTCGTCGACCGCCAGGCGGAGCTGAACGACAAGCCGGCGCTGATCTGGTGCAACGAGGCCGGCGAGGAGCGGCACTTCAACTTTTCCGACATCCGGCGGCGTACCAACCAGCTGGCCAACCTGCTGGTGCAACAGGGACTGCGCAAGGGCGACCGGATTATCATCCTGATGCCGCGCCTGTCGGAATGGCAGATCAGCATGGTGGCCTGCCTCAAAGTCGGAGCCATCCCGATTCCCTGTATCGAAATGCTGACGCCCAAGGACATCAACTACCGCGTCCAGGACTCGGGCGCGACCGGCGCCATTACCACCCTGCTCAATACCGGCAAGTTCGACAGCTGCGGCCCCTTGCGCACCCGCATCGCCATCGGCGCTGCGGCCGCCGGCTGGACTCCGTTCGCGGATGCCGACAGGCAGTCCGCGGATTTCGAATGCGCCGAGATGCAACTGGAAGACCCGGCCCTGCTCTACTACACCTCGGGCTCCTCGGGCAATCCAAAGGGCGTGCTTCACGCCGCACGCGCGCTTTATGCATGGCGCCTGTCGGCCGCATGGTGGCAGACGCTGGAGGAATCCGACGTCAAGTGGTGCACCTCGGACACCGGCTGGGCCAAGGCCGGCACCGGTATCCTGTTCGGTCCCTGGAGCCGCGGCGCCTGCGTGCTGTTCTACGACGGCAAGTTTGACGTCAACGAGCGCCTGCGTATGCTGTCGAAATACAAAGTCAGCGTGTTCTGCGCGCCGGCAACGGAGTTTCGCCACCTCATCACCGCGCCGGTGGAGCAATATGAGCTCCGCGCCTTGCGTCTCAGCGTTTCGGCCGGTGAATCGGTCAACCCCGAGGTGGTGAGGCGCTGGCACGAGCTCACCGGCGCCCAATTGCTCGACGGCTACGGCCAGACAGAAACCCTGATGACAGTGCTCAACTACCCCTGCATGGAAGTCAAGCCCGGCTCCATGGGCAAACCGATTCCGGGCACGCAGTTCGAGATCATCAGCAGCGAAGGCCAGTTTCTGGGCGCCAACCAGGAAGGGCAGCTGGCAATGAAGCTGCCCAACCCGCAGTTCATGCTTGGCTACTGGAACGACCCCAAGCGCACCCGGGACAACATCAGGCAGGTCGGCGGCACGGACTACTGGCTGACCGGCGACCTGGCCTACCGTGACGAGGACGGCTACCTGTTCTACACCGGGCGGGCAGACGACATCATCAGTTCCGCCGGCTACCGCATCGGCCCGACCGAGGTCGAGAACGCCTTGATCGAGCATCCTGCGGTGGTGGAAAGCGCCGTGATCGCGAGCCCGGACGAGGAGCGTGGCGAAATCGTCAAGGCGTTCGTGGTGTTGCGCCCGGAGTTCGCGCCGACCGATGAACTGGTGACGGAGTTGCAGAAACACGTGCAAAAAACCACCGCCCCCTACAAATACCCCCGGCAGATCGCCTTCGTCGAAAGCCTGCCGAAGAGCGCTTCGGGCAAGCTGCTGCGCCGGGTGCTGCGCGACCAGGAGTACGCCGCGCGTGCCAGCGGCGCGGCGATGAAGCATCCGCGATGAGCCGTTTGCACACGCGATCGGGTTGCAAAGGCAACCCGTTCCGGGCGCGGCGAGGTAGAACGTTTAGCGATGAGATTTGCGTAACAGCGCCGGTTTTGCAAAGCGCCGAACTGGCGTATATTGAGAAACACTTGCACATTTAAGAAGTTGTCTTCAGCCAACCGGAACATGCTGCAGTGTGCGCAGGCAGTCATCAACTCGAGGAGATATTTACATGATCAAGGGAATTCTGAAACGCGCGGCGCGGCCGCTGGGTGTGGCGGCCGCGGCTGCGCTGCTCACGCTGGCAGCCGGAGGAGCGCAGGCGCAGGCGAAAGAGCAGTTCGTGCCGGTCAACCTGTACTGGGTCGGGCCGTATGCGCCGGGCGGCTCGGGTGTTTCCGCCGGCTGGATCGACTACATGACGCTGATCAACGAGCGCGACGGCGGCATCAACGGCGTCAAGCTCGCCTGGGAGAAATGCGAGACCGAGTACAACAACGCGCGCGGCGTCGAGTGCTACGAGCGCAG
>JADGQF010000260.1 GCA_017882045.1 Anaerolineales bacterium | reverse complement strand
TCTGCAAGGCGCATCTCCGCTGGCAGTGAGTTGTAGCTAACCCACTTATAAGCGAGATGCGCCTCCAGCTCAACTTTTACAGGTTCTCGGATAGATTCTTAGTACGTGGTCCAGTTTTCGGGGCTAATTATACAGGATTCCTGACCCAGCAACTGGGCGGGAGATCGGGACTTGATGCACGAAAATGCCTCCTGCAGTCAATCAGGGCTTGATAATCAGCCTGACAGGCAAGGTCACGATGTCACCTGGCAATACCTGCCCTGCTTTGTCGAGCGCTGCCAGGCGGCTGCCCGTCGCCGGAGCGTACCAACCTGCGGCGAGTGGGTAGACGCCGGGCGCGACGCCGGCAGGAACCTGCAGAACGAGGGTGTCTGTCAACACCTCGCCGGGTAGCCACGATGTCGTGGGGCACGCACCGTCGCAGGGCGGCCCATCCCGCTGGGCCACCGGGCGGCCATCCGCGCCAACAGCATGCACAAAGCGGACAAGGTCAATCTTGGACGTGCTCAACGCCTGCCACACCACCGTCATTGAAATCGAACCACCAGCAGAAACGGGGATCTCTGGCGGGGCGTCTACACCGAGTAACACTATCGTGCCACCAAAGCGCGCGTCTACCCGCTGCCTCAGCGCTGGTACCGCGAATTGCCGTGGGCGCCCGAGCACCTCAATCTCGCCCAGGTCAGCTGGCGGCCCTCCATTGTTCGTCGCCATCCGCAGCATGTACCGGCCTGCTGGTGTCTGGGCAGGCAGTCTTAGATCGAGATAAGTGTGAACTACGCTCCCCGGCGGCATTTCTGCCGGAACGCGGCCCTCGGTGCTTGCTGTGCGCTGGCCTGCTACATCCAGCCATGCCGTGAACTGATTGCTTGCGGCGCCGGTGTCCCCAATCTGCCAGAATAACCGCAGGCTGATCACTTGACCGGGGTCTGCCTGGACAGGCCATCCATCCAGGCCCAGCAACTTAGTGCCATACGCAAAGTTCAGCTGCAAGTCACGGTCCAGATGAAGATCGGTGAGCGGCAGTGGGGCGGAAGGAGGTGTTATGGCAGCAACTGCCACAGCTGCACTAAGGCGCGAAGTGCCGTTGGCAGGCAGCAATGGTTCGAGTGTGGATTGATCGAAGACGCGCGCTTCCAGGCTAAGGCGGTCGGCAGGTTGCGTCTTCGGCACCATTATGAGGTGGTAGGTCTGAAAGGTAGTGCCTGGTGCCCATGTCGCGGCAGCTTCCTGGCTTGCGTCCATCAACGGGCTTTCGCCGCTGGCCAGACGGTGTCCCGCTTCGTCCACAAGATCCAGCGCCACCCTCCGGTGTGGCAGGGCGCGCATCAGGCGCCAGGTGCAGATTGCCCAGATGCGCGTGCCGGCAGCCGCGGTTGCGGAGCTTCGGTCCTCATTCGGCGCCGCCCCGCCCCAGCGAAGTCCCACTAGCGATAGGTCGGAGCCAAAGCTCTGATCAGGAGTCGTACGCTGCCCATCCGCTATGAACTGCGGGTGCGCATCCAGCCGGTAGCTCAGCAAGGTGAAGCCGCGGTAGTCCCGCGCACCCTCCGGCATACCTTCCCTTGCGAGGTAAAAGGGCAGTGCGCCTGCCGGGTCGGCCAGCAGATTGGCGCCTTCGAGCCACACGGGTGTCATGATCAGGCTGCCTGCCGCACGGGCCAGCCGGGCGTTAAGCCAGGGCTCAGCCTGCTGATTCCCGGCCGGCCACTGGAGAATTGGAACATGCTCGAAGGCGTAATCCAACTGGTAGCCGTAACCAGGGTTGAGCGGCACCACCCCCAGGCTGCCGGGAGCACGACGTACGGTATCTCCAAAAGCCCAGAGGTCGCCCTGGTAGGCAGCGTAGAGGTCGGTCTGCTGCGCCCACTTCACGAAGTAATCCTGAACCGTACGTAAACCCTCACAGGCAAGAAGGATGGCCAGCAGAGCGCCCGCTCCCCATGCTGCTGCGCGCCAGCGGTGGCTGACTGCGCTCGCAGCCCAGCCCAGGGGCCACGCTGCGAGAAGCAATGCAGCCGGTAATGCACCGAAGAGCCGTGGAAAGCTAGGAGTGCTCGACCGGGCCAGCACACTCGGCACGCACATGATGGCGAACCAGATCACGAGCGTCCATGCGCATTGGCTCCTCCGCCAGATCGCCTGAACGAGGCCTGCAGCCAGTCCCGCAGCAAACAGCGCTGCCAGCGCGGGGCTGAACGGCGGCCGGCCGGGAATATTGTGCCGGTCAATTGGATCGCCCGCCCACCCCAGGAAGTTGCCCCATAGCTCATGCCAGGTCCAGCGGAAAGGCTCGCTCGCGCTCGGACTACTCTGCTGCACGACGCTAAAAGTCTCGATGCGTTCGAAGATGAACTGCGGATGCAGGATGAAGAAAACCACCAACGGCGCGACGACCACCGCAAACGCCAGCAGCGCCCAGGGCAGGGTCGTCCGGATTCCTTGCCGCTGCTGTCTGGAGAGAGTCAGGTACAGGGCGAGCCAGATCAAGGGCGTAATGCGCGCCGCCAGGTAGGTCAACAGAGTCAGGCCGGCAAGCAAACCGAAAACGAGGGCGCGCCCGCGCAACGGCCGGTGGGTCCAATTCAGCCACGCGACTACGGCCAGGGTCAGCATGATGGGAAAGGCGTTGACTTGAAAGCCGATGCGGTTTATGCTTTGCGGCCAGTAGTTGGTCATCCAGAGGCCAGCTGCCGCTACACCAGCCCAGAGACCCGTCACCCGGCGGTCTCGCCACAGAGCTCGACCCGCGAGATAGAGAACCGGGATCATGAGAGCACCCAGCAGGGCACCAGCCAGCCGCACCGCACCAGGATGACCGTCCCAAGCGGCGACGAAAGGCACCGTCAGATAAATGTACAGCGGCTCCTTGCCAAGCGCGCTGGGAAAGAAGACCTGGAAGTGGCCTTGCAGCAGCTCACGTGCATCTACACCCTGGGTGGCTTCATCCCACCACAGCCAGGGCGGAATCGACTCGAGGCGCCAGGTGCGCAATAGCAGTGTGAGGATCGAAAAAACAAGGAGGACGATCGGGACCGCGTTTCGGGTCCGGACGCGCAGAAGGACATTCATCTAGAGGTACCCCAGATCATGTGCTCAACGTTCCCTTACTATACAGTGTTCCGGGCTCGCCGGCAAATGCGGAGGAATGCGCACCCGCCCTGGACACACCCATTGCCTACATGGTTCCGGACCGGCCTGGTTACTTCCCATACTCGGACGGGGTTTACACAAGCGCCGAAAAGCGCTTGCGGCAGACGAGGCGCCCATCCACTCGGGTAGCCAGAGGAATCCGATAGAAATCAGGCAGCGATGGCTGCTTCGGCCGGCCAGGTGGCCGGCGAGTTCAAGAGCGACCGCCACCTGGCCGAATTCAACCCGTCGCAGTTGACTTCCGAGGGATTTTAAGTCGGCGACTACGCAGATGGCGACAGCGATCATGAATCAAAACATGAGTCATCCCGGAGTTTAGGGGGTGACCACATAAAGGAAGAGACCTCCCGAGGTAGACTGCGCTTGTGACAACCAGACTATCGAAAGACGTCCTATCGTTTGTCAAGCCCCCAAACGAGACTTGGGGGAGCGGTAGACCGTCGATAAGGGTGACCGGAAACAAGATCATCGAAGCGATTGCCTTGGCGAGTGGATGTGACGGCATCTGAGCGGCCGCAGGGGCCTCTGATACTAAACTGGTCGCAAGGTGAAATGCGCAGATCTCGTAGGTCACCGCTTTCAGCGTGACGGCTCAAGCAGCGAGACCTGTCATGCTACAAGCGATGACCTACGCCGGACATGTAGGTTTCATGTTGCGATCAGTTTAGGCAAACGGCGGGCGGCGGCCGGGCTCAGACACGGCTAATGGTTGGTATGCGGGTGCTCTATCAGGTATTGGCGATAGTCTTCAGTCTCCAGGAAAAACGGGCGCTGGTGGCGCCACATGTCGTAAAGCACGTTCGTCGTGAAATGGCAGGCGATGGCCAACAGAGCGACGAAATGGCCCTTGTGGGGTGGTTTGCGGCTGGTGATGCGTTGGTACATGGTGTTGTAGTTAGGCACCTTGTGACGCAGGTGGTCGGCCAGGTTCACCGCCGCATAGCGGGCGTTGGGCGCACCCTGTTTGGTGATGTGCTTGGCCTTGTAGACGGTGGTGCCCGAGATGTGCTTGGAGGTGGTCAGGCCCAGGAAGCTGGCCAGATGCTCGCCATCCGGGAAACGCTGGACATCGCCGACCTCTCTGACGAGGGCCAGGGTGTTGCTGAGGCCAGCGCCGGCAGTCTGCTTGATCAGATCATAGCCCAGGCGGATGAAGTAGCGCTGTCGGGAGCGCGCGGTGGTGATGTCGTCTGCCAGGTTCAGGGCCCGCTGCCGGATCACCGAGCGGGTGATCGGGCAGAGCAAGACGGTCCGGCACAACTCCACGAGTTGTTGCGCCACAGTGGCATCAAAGGCCGTGTGGCAGTGGCTGGTCAAGACAGCGGCGATTACTTCCGAGCCGGCGACGACGATCTCGTCGGGGAAGAGGTACTGCTCGTAGAGGGCGTAGACGGCCGGGTGGTGGAACTTGTCGCCCGGGAACGCTTGGGTGAAGGCCGGGCTATAGGCCCGCAGCAGGGCGCGAAGTTGGTTCTTCTTGCGGTTGATCTGCTGGGCCAAATCGCGGCGCTGCGCGAGCAAAAGCGCGCCGACAGCAGGTCGGCATCCTGGCTGAGGACGACTTCGGGCGTGCTCCCCTGGCGGAGCTGCTCAGCCAGCAGGTCGGCGTCCACCAGCTCCGTGCGGAGCCGCCTGGACAAGACCTCACCCTGTGCTCGGTGGTGCGGGGGTTGTACAGGATGCTGGCCAGGTTGGGTTGCTCAGCCAGAGCATCCCAGAAGCCCCAGTAATAGACGCCGGTCGCCCACAGGCGACGGCGATCATGCGCACGTGGTGTTGACCGCGCAGCTTTTCCAGCCAGGCGGTAATCTGGCGAAACTCGCTGGAGTTGTTTGGCACGTTGGGCAGGGAGACCAGTTCCTCCGTGCGTGCGTCGATGGCCAGCAGGCTCAGGGTGAGGTCCGCCACGTCCGCACCCACAAACAGGGTCAGTTGATCCAGGTAGGTGTCGATCAGCTTGTCGGACTGGATCCCCGGCAGGCCAGGCAGGAGTGAAGAGCGCAATTCTTCACTCAGGGTTTGACGGAGAGGTTGCAGTTCACGGTACATCGCACACCTCCAAGTGAAGGTAGTGGGCCGGGAGGCGAGGGATAGTACCCCTCAACACCGACGGCGACGCAGCCTAAACTGATCGCAAGGTGAAAATGTATGGTGCGTTCAAGCGACCACCTGGCTGGCTTTAGCCACAAGCGCATCGACCTGGGCTTGCAGTTCCCGGCGACAGCGTTGCTTGACTTCGCTCGTGCGCTCGGCCAACCCAGCGAAGAAGGCATCTACCTTTTCGCGCACCTTGGCTGCGGTGCCAAAACAGATATCTGCCGTCACTTCCTCACGGACCCAGGCCCAGATCAGCTCGTCCGGGTTGAAGTCGGGCTGTAGCCAGGCAAAGCGACCAGACGCAGTTGGAGATCCGGCGTAGTCAAATATTCCCGCATCTCCGGCCCATGATGCGCCGGACCGTTGTCCCAGATTACCATCAACGGCTCTTTATGTTTTTCACGCAACTGCTTCATGGACGTGACCGAGGTCTCCGCTGTGGTGTTGCCGCTCACGTTCATAACCTCGACTTCGCCCGTTTCCAAACAGACCGCCGAGTAGTAGGTGGCCTTCTCGCCCAGCTTAGGGCTGGTCGAATCGACCAAGGCTGGCTCACCCCGCAGCACCCACTTGGCGCGCAGTTCGACATCCGCTCGGAAGTGGGCTTCGTCCACAAAGAAGATCTTGGCTCCTTGGGCTTGCGCCTCCGTCCGCAGGGCGACGTAGGCGGTCACGAAGGCTTCGCGCTTCTCGGCGTTGCCCTTCAGCAGGCGTTTCTTGGGCCGCTTGACCACGAAGCTCAGCCGGTGCAGGTAGTTCAGGCAAGTGCGGCTACTGAGCAGGAGGTCAAAACGCTCTTGCACGAACTGCCGCACCACCTTCCAGTTCCAGTTGGCCAACTCCAGGCCCGCCGCACTCGGGGCGGCCTGCACCGCCGCCTTCAGTTCGGCTTGTTGCGCCGGGCTGAGGGCGGGGGGGAACCACCGCTCTGCTCGAAGGTCACACCTGCCGCACCACGCTGCTGGAAGTCCGCCGTCCAGTCAGTGATGGTCCGCACGTCGCGCCCCAACGCCTCGGCAACCTGCTCAGCCGACCAGCCGCGGGCCAGGAGCCAGAGGGCGTGCCAGCGTTCGCGCTCACGGGGTGTGGGTGCCCGGTACACCTGCTCCCGCACCTGGTTCACATCCAACTGCCAGCGTCCCAGCATGACCAGCATATCGTTCATCAGCATAG
>JADGQF010000008.1 GCA_017882045.1 Anaerolineales bacterium | reverse complement strand
AAGATCTCCCCTCGTAAGGAGGAGCCCCTGGAGCGAGAGAACGCTGAAACGAGTAGCTGCGTGTCGCATGATCACATTGTAGCAGAACGACACCTGATTTTCAAGAGGCAGTTTCCGGTGCTATGATGACCGCCTAGCCAGAGGAGGTCAGAAGCATGCACGAGACCGCGGCCGACTGGGAGACGGTGCGGGCCGACGCTGTCGCCCTGATGAGTCGCTACGTCCAGTTCGACACAACCAATCCTCCCGGGCAGGAGATGGCCGCCGCGCAATGGCTGTGCGACCAGTTATTGAGCCGAGGGATCACGCAAGACGTGACGGTGCACGAGCCGCTGCCCGGCCGCGGCCTGCTGGTCGCGCGCATCCCTGGCGAGCAGGCGCTCAAGCCGTTGGTCGTCAACCATCACCTGGACGTGGTCGCCGCCGATCCGGCGCAGTGGACTTATCCGCCGTTCAGCGGCGCCGTCGCGGACGGCTTTGTCTGGGGCCGGGGCACGCTCGACACCAAGAGCCTGGGGGTCATGTTCCTGCTCGCGCTGCAGAGGCTGGTCCGGGAGGGCGCGCGCTTTCGCCGGCCGGTAGTGTTCCTGGCAGTTCCGGATGAGGAAGCCGGCAGCCAGGGCATGCGCTGGTTCGTCGAGCGATATGCCGGCGAAATCGACCCGCAATGGGTGTGGGACGAAGGGGCCGGCGGCAACCGGGGCGTGTTCGGCCCGCAAGTGCTCTACGGCATAGCGGTGGCCGAGAAGCAGGTGTACCAGGTGCGCTTGACCGCCAGCGGCGACCCGGGGCATGGCTCGATGCCGCACGACAACAACGCCACGGTCACTCTTTTGAAGGCCGTGGATCGGGTGCTGAGCGCGCCGCGTCCGGTGCGCCTGACGGAGATCACAGCAGGCATGTTCCGTGCGGTCGCGGCAGGGCAGAAATTCCCGACCTCACTCCTGTTGAACAACCTGGGCAATCCCCTGGTGAGAAGGGTGGCCGCCGGACAGTTGACGGCCAACAAGATGGTCAACGCGCTGCTGCGCGATACCGTCAGCCTGACGGTGCTGCGCGCGGGCTACAAGACCAACGTCATCCCCGAGAGCGCCGAAGCCGAGTTGGATTGCCGCCTGCTGCCCGCACGAAGGCCGAAGAGTTCCATAGTTGGCTGGTCGCACACGTCGCCGACCCGCGGGTCAAGGTCGAAAGCATTCACATATCTGCGCCGTCCGGGGTCGCACCGCTGAGCGGGCCGTTCTACAGCGCGGTGGCAGGCGCGATCGCGCGTCACGTCCCGGGCGCCGGGGTCTTCCCGTTGCTGATGGCCGGCGCCACCGACGGCCATTACTGGCGCGAGCGGGGCTACGCGGCCTACGGCTTCAGCCCGGCGGTGCTCGACCCGCCCGATATCGGGCGCATCCACGGCATCGACGAGCGTATCTCCAGCGACAACCTGGTGTTGGGCGTGAAGATGGTCTACGATGTCATCCGCGAGCTTTGCGTCGAAGCCCGGTAGAACTGCAGAAAGGAGTATTTCTTATGTCTCTCGAAGCACAGAAAACCCGCATCGCCGGCCGCGTCTGGCAGGCCCTGGCGCAGAGCGGCGTCAATCTAGCGATGGTCCCCAAGGATCAACTGGAGAAAGTGGTCAACACGATCGCCGATGCCGTCATGGTAGAGTTCGATGCCATGCTCGCCGAAATGGAGGCGCCGGTGGAGGTCGCGGGGCAGGAGCCGGCTGAGGACGCAACCCCGGCGGCCGGAGCGGTGAGCCCGGCTATCGCGGCGGCGCAAAGTAGCGCGGCGGCCGCGCCGGCTGCCGGTGGCGAACAGGTCCTGTGGGAGGGACGGCCGTTCCTGTCATTGCGCGAGCGCTACATCATCACCAACGAGCGCGTGCGCATCATCACCGGCCTGGTCGGCCGGAACACTGAGGACATCGAGTTCATTCGCCTCAAGGATGTCGACCATACACAGGGCGTCAGCGAGCGGATGCTCAACCTCGGCGACATTCAATTGCGCAGCGCCGATCCGTCCAAACCCATGGCCGTATTACGCAACGTGATCGATCCCGAGAAAGTGCACGAGATCATCCGGCGGGCGATGCTGGATGCGCGCAAGCGCTACCCGTTCGTGTTCGAGCAGGAGATGTAGCCGGCCAACCTGACGAAAAGCTTACGCTCCCGCCGTCAGCGAGACGTCACCCAGTAGAAACACCGGCGACCAGCGCCCCGCTCACTCCCGCGCGATAATGCGGACAACGAGGGATCGGGAGAAGTGGCTATGGACCGGGACGATGTGTTGGTGACGGCGGCTCAGCAGGGCGACCTGCGGGCATTCAATCAATTGGTGCTCGAATACCAGGGGCTCGCCTACAACGTGGCCTATCACATCCTGGGCAACGCCGACGGCGCGGCCGATGCCACACAGGACAGTTTTCTCAAAGCCTACCGCTCGATAAACAGCTACCGGGGAGGCTCGTTCAGGGCCTGGCTCCTGCGCGTCCTCACCAATACCTGCTACGACCAGTTGCGCGCGCGCCGGCGGCGCCCGGCCCAGTCGTTGGACGACGACGATAGCGCGGCCGAGTGGGCAGCCTGGTTGGTGGACCGGAGCGAACGCCCGGCGGAATACGCCGAGCGTCGGGAATTGGGGCAACTGATCCAGCGCGCCATTCACGCTTTGCCGGCTGACCAACGCACGGTGGTGCTGTTATCGGATGTGGAAGGCCTGACCTACGAGGAGATCGCCGACGCCACCGGGATGCCGATGGGAACGGTCAAATCGCGCCTGAGCCGGGCGCGTGCACACCTGCGCGACTTCCTTCTGGGGCATAAAGAGCTTTTGCCCAGGCAGTACTCTGCCCAGACAGTACTGTGGAGCGGCAGCGAGCGTTGATTAAGAGGGTGTTACCGGGAACCCGAAGGGGCGGCCGGGCGTCATTAATCGGGAGGAGAGTCATGATACGTTTCGTGAGCCTGGACAGCCTGCTCCGCATATTCATAACCGGCCTGATCCTGATCGCGGTCTTCGGGCTGGCGCGCTCTTCGCCGTCGGCGCTGAGGAGCTATGAAGGGCCGGCGCTAAAAGGCGCGCCCACGCCTTCAGTTGCCCGCCTGTTTGTTGCGTCCGGCGCCCGGCTGATCGCCGGGCCGAGGGCCAGCACGTTCCGCTGGTCGGGCCTGGTGGATGACTCAGTCGAACTGAGCCGGCAACCGGCGCAGACGGGCAATCAGGCCGGTGGAGAGAGCGGACCTTCGCTCCAGAGAGAGGACAGTGGGCACAAAGCCCATGGTGGATCGGCGGAGTAGTCTTAGTCCCAAGGCGGAGAGCGCTACGTGAGAGGCGAACCCATCCAGGTAGTAACTGCCCTGCTGGCTATAGTGAGCTAACTTGTCAACTTGCCGCAATTGCCGTATCATGAGCCAAGGTCCGGACGATTAGTTGAAGGAGGCAAGCAATGAAGCTGCAGACCCTGATGCTCATCAATGCGGTTGTGGCCCTGGTGTTCGGGATCGCTTTCGCACTCTGGGGGCCGGCCATTCTCCTGGCCTCCGGCCTCAACACGATCCCGCAGCAAAACATGATGTGGTTTTGGACGGCCGGCACCTTCGTCCGTCTCCTGGGCGTGACGCTGGTAGGTTTTGGCCTGGTGGCGTACGCCGGCAGCCAGTTCTGCGAATCGGCCGTCCGCTTCGAGATCAACCTGGCTTTCTTTCTCGCCAACGCCCTCGGTTGCGTGATTATGCTTATCCAGCAGCTGTCGATCTGGGCCAGTGTGGTTGGCGGGATCGCGATCGTCATCTATCTGCTGCTGGCGATCGGCTTCGGCTATTTCCTGGTTGCGCCGCGCCCTGTGGCACGTCTGAACCAGTAACCTATCGTCACGACGAGTGTTTGTGAAAGTTTCGCAAGGCCCCGCTACTACGGGCGCTCCTGGCACGCGCCATCCATCCTGGTGGTTGTTGGCCGCCTGGCTCGCCCTATCGCTGGCCTTGCCGCTCCCTGGCGCGGGCGCCTCGTTGCTCGCCGCTGCGCCCGCCGCGGCGGCCGCGATGGGCGGGCTGAGCGCTCCCACACAGAATACACCTTCATCCACGCTTGAGGAAACCCCCGCGCCCACGGTAGCCGCCAGCGCGACAGTGACAGTCTCACCGGCGGGCGCGGCCGATCCGGTCGCCGCGCTCATGCAACGGCTGACCCCGGAGCAGAAGATCGGCCAGCTCTTCCTGACCAGCTATGGCGACCGAGACATCGGGCCGGACAGCGACATCGGCAAGCTGGTCCGTGATCAGCACGTGGGCGGGATTATCGTCAGTTCCACCAATCACAACTTCATCAACGACGCCACGACGCCGAAACAGATCGCCACTTTGACGGATGCGTTACAAGCGGTCGCGCTACAGAGTGAAGGGGTGCCGCTTTTCGTCGCGCTGGATCACGAGGGGGACGCCTATCCTTACACGCGCGTGACAGGCGGCATGACTCTCCTGCCTGACGCGATGACGATGGGCGCGACCTGGAACCCGGACAACGCCAGGGCGGTCGGCGAGATCGCCGGGCGAGAACTGGCCGCCCTGGGCGTCAACCTGCTGCTGGGTCCCGACGTGGACGTGCTCAATAACCCCCACCCGACGGGCAGCGGCGACATGGGCACCCGCACGTTCGGCGGCGATCCGTGGTGGGTGGCGCAGATGGGCCGGGCTTACGTTTGCGGGGTACACGCCGGCGGGCAGGGGCGCGTGGCGACGGTCGCCAAGCATTTCCCCGGCCACGGCGGCAGCGATCGCCTGCCCGATCAGGAGATTGCGACCGTCGACAAGTCGTTGACCGAGCTGAAGCGCATCGAGCTGCCGCCCTTCTTCGCCGTAACGGGCGCCGAATCGGTCGGCGACTGCGCGGTCACCGACGCGATGATGACCTCGCACATCCGCTACCGCGGTCTGCAGGGCAACATTCGCCAGTTTACCGCGCCTATCAGCTTCGATGAGGCGGGAATGGACAGCATCTTGGGCCTGCCCGAGTTTGCCCGCTGGCGCGACAACGGCTTGATCGTCAGCGACGCGCTGGGCGTGCCCGCTGTCGCCAAATACTTCGACCCGAGTGAGAAGACCTTCCCGCACAGACAGGTCGCCAAGGAAGCGCTGATGGCCGGCAACGACTTGCTGAGCATCGACCAGTTCGCTCGTCCGCAGGCAGCGAGCCTGCAAACCGCCAATCTGGCGGATACGATCGCTTATTTCCAGGAAGAGTACCAGGCTAACCCGCAGTTCCACCAACGCGTGGAAGAGGCCGTCACGCGCATCCTGCGTCTCAAGATCAAGCTCTACGGCGGCAAGTTCGTGCCCCAGGCAGTCAAAGTGGCGCCCGACACCGCTCTCAAGGTGACCGGGCAGGGGACGGCCGTTGTCAACAGGATCGCGCGCGAGGCGGTGACCCTGCTCTATCCGCAGGGCGCTACCCTGCCCACGCCGCCGCGCCGCAATGAGAACGTGCTGATCGTCACCGATTCCGAACAAGTGAAGGAGTGCCGCGATCCGGAATGCCCATGGTACGAGCCGCTGTCCGTGACTGCCGTGCAGGACGCCATCCTGCGCCTGTACGGACCGGGCGGCACCGGCCAGGTCGACCCGGCGCGCATCCACAGTATCTCGTTCATGGACCTGAAAGCGCACATGGCCCAACTGCTGGAGGGTAGCCAGGCGATCACGCCGACGGTACAACCGGCTGCTCCGCCCGCCGCTCCGGCGGCCGCGCAGCCGGCTCCCGCGCCCACGCCGCGGCCGGATGTCACGAATCTGCTCGAACAGGCCAAATGGGTCATCTTTGCCATGCGTAATACCGACCGCGACGCCAACGCCGACGCCGTGCGGGTCTTCCTCGACAATGGCGACGGCCGCCTGAGCGACACCCGGCTGGTGGTGCTGGCCTTCAATGCACCTTATTACCTGGACACCACCCAGATCAGCAAGCTCACGCTCTACCTGGCCGCGTACAGCAAGACCCCGCCCTCGATCGAGGCGGTAGTGCGCGCGCTCTTCGGGGAATTCGTGCCGCGCGGGCACTCGCCGGTGAACGTCGAAGGCATCAACTACGACTTGCTGCGCCAACTCGCGCCTGACCCGGCCCGGCCGATCGAGATCAGCTTGCTTGAGCCGGCAGGCGGCGAGTCCCTGCAGGCCCCCGCCGCGGTGCGTCTGCAAGCCGGCCCCTTGATCGACGACAACGGCAACCTGGTGCCCGACGGGACGGAAGTCACCTTCGAGGCCGCCTACGAGTCCGGCAACCAGTATTTGCCCGCTATCGGAGCGCTGACGAAGGCCGGGCTGGCCCAGGTGTCCTTCAGCCTGCGCCAACCAGGCACCGTCGTCTTCAGCGCCCGCAGCGGCGACTCGGCGCGCGGTGAGGGTCCGCGCCTGCTGCTGATGCCCCCGCCGACGCCCACGGCGACGGCGAGCCAGACGCCCTCACCGGTCCCGGAGCCTGCCACAGTCACCCCCGCGGCGTCACCCGCCGGCCCGACGCCAGCGTCGCCCGGCGGGAGCGGCGGAGAAAATCTGCCGCTCGGGCCGAGGGCCGGCAGATTGCTGCTGGCTCTGCTCGGCATGGCCATGGCCGGGTTGCTGGGTTTCGTGTTGCTGGGGCTGCGAGCCGCGCGACCGGCGCACCGCGTGCGTTGGGCGTTGCTGTGCATCAGCGGCGGGATGGCCGGCTATATCCTGTACCTCCTGCTGCTGCCCGGTGCGTGGCAGATCCCCCCTGCAGCCGGCGGCCTGGCGCTGCTTGGCGGGTTGGTCACCCTGCCCCTGGCGCGCGCCGGCGCGGTCGAGAGACACGCATAGAACCCCAGCGGACGCAAAGGTTAGCGCAGAAACGTGAGGATGAGCGCGGCGAGAACGAGCAGGCCGGCCAGGAGCGCATACCAGCGGTTTGCCAGCCAGACCGTGCGCGCGGGCTCCGGCGTGTCTGCGAGGGCAGCGCTCCGCACCGGCAGATCGGGGCTTGCCAGCAGCTTGCGCCAGGCCGCGACGGACGCCGGGCGGTCCTTGGGATGCGGTTGCATGGCCGTAAGGATTGCCTGCTGCACGCTGCCGGGCAAGGCCGGGTTGACCTGGCAGGGGGGCAGCAGGTTAGCCGGGTCGAGGAAACGTTCGTGGGCACTGGCCGGCGGCCGGTTGGTCACCAGGTGATATAGCGTGGCGCCCAGGCTGTAGAGGTCCGTGCGCGCGTCCACCCGACCGCCAGGGCCGGCGTATTGCTCCAGGGCCGCATAGGGCAACGAGGCGACCCCACGCAAGCCGAAACCCGTCAAAGTGCGCGGGTCCTCGGGGTCACCCGGGCGCACGAGGCCGAAGTCGACCAGCTTGACACGCCCGTCTGAGGTCAGTTTAATATTGGCGGGCTTGATATCGCCGTGGATCACCGGCGGCTGCTGCTCGTGCAGATAGGCCAGCACGTCACACAATTGTGCCGTCCAGGCGAGCACGTCTGCTACCGGCAGGAAGCGCCCCTGGCGGCGCGCCTCCTGGATGCACTGCTGCAAGTCCTGGCCGGGTACATAGTCCATCACCAGGCAGTCGTAGTCTTCCAGGGCAAAGTAGTCGGAGACTTTCGGCAGATTGGGGTGGTCCAGGCGAGCGAGGGTGTTGGCCTCGACCAGAAACTGCCGGCGCCCGTCGCCAAATTCCCCTTCGACCGCCAGGCCGCGTAGCTGCGTCTGCAGCACCTTGAGCGCGCAAGTACGCCCCGGCAGACGCAAGTCGGCCACGCGGTAGACGGCGCCCATGCCGCCCTGCCCGATCAGGGCTTCGACCTGGTAGCGCTCGCGGATGACACTGCCAGCGGAGAGAGAGTTGGACACGGTCCTTAGTTTAACGGGCAAATGGGGAGAGTGTCAAACCTCGCGTAAAATGCCATCTTCCGTCGTCGCGTTCTGAGGAGTTTCATGTCAATCACGGAGAACGGCAGCGAATCGGCCTTGCTGGTGCGTTTTGAGGGTGGGATCATCCGCCAGCAGTGGACGCTCAACAAGACGGTGGTGCGCATCGGACGTTGGCCGGATAACGACGTCGTGGTGGAGGATCGCTGGGTCTCGCGCTACCACGCCGAAGTCCGGCGTGAGGGCCTGACCTATACAATCCACGACCTGGGATCCAAGAACGGCACCTACCTCAACGGCCGCCTGATCAGCGCGCCGCATCCGCTGGTGGACGGCGACCAGATCAGCGTCGCGCCCTTGCACGTCCTCACTTTCGTCGACTATGCCGCCACCGCCCCATTACCCGGGCAGAGGGTGCGGCCGCTGGAGCTGACGCCCGAGACGCGCGACCTGCGGGTGCGCGGGGAGCGCCTGGACCCACCCCTGTCGCAGGTCCAGTACGATTTTCTGGCTCTCCTGCTGAGCGAGCCGGGCCGCGCTTACAACCGGGACGAGGTAATCCATGCCGTCTGGCCGGGAGAAGAAGCCAGCGGCATCTCGGACGATGCCATCAATGCCCTCGTGCACCGCCTGCGCCTACGTCTGCGTGAGCTGCAACCGAAGCACGACTTCATTGTGACCGTGCGCGGCTATGGGTTCCGTCTGGAATTGCCGTAACCGGCCAACGTCACCCCTGCGGTATTGGCGCTGCGCGCGCGGCGTGTTACACTAAGCGACAGACAGCTTGTGAACAGCGGCAGCGTCTCGCGGAGGAATGGTTCATGCCCCGGAAAACCACAACATCCTCGTTTGGCACCACAAAACGGGAAGGGCATGACGCCTCGAAGTTCTACAGCCGCAACCTGTACCAGCCCGGCGTGACCGAGGCGCCGACAGAATGCGCCGAAGAGCAGGAGATCCCGCCCGCGGTGCACGAGAATTGGTTCGATCGCATCTACTGCACTTCATCGGAGCAGATGGCGATTCCCGACAACAGCGTGGCTCTGGCTTTCACTTCTCCCCCCTATAACAATGGCAAAGAGTACGACCAGGATATGTCGTTGGAGGACTACCTGGCGCTGATACGGCGGGTGGCGCGCGAGGTTTACCGGGTCCTCGTGCCCGGCGGGCGCTATGTCATAAACATCGCCAACCTGGGCCGCAAGCCCTACATCCCCCTGCATGCGCATTTCTACCAGTTACACATGGACGTCGGCTTCCTGCCGATGGGCGAGATCATCTGGAAGAAGGCCAAGGGCGCCAACAGCAGTTGCGCCTGGGGAAGCTGGCGCAGCGCCAAATCGCCGCGGCTGAGAGACATTCACGAATACCTGCTGGTCCTGGCCAAAGAGCAGGCCTCGCGTCCCGACCGGGGCGTATCGGACATGAGCGGCGAGGAGTTCATGGAGGCCACGCTATCGATCTGGGAGATCCCGCCCGAGTCGGCGCGCAAGGTCGGCCACCCGGCGCCTTTCCCCGTCGCACTGGCGGCGCGGGTCATCAAGCTCCTGTCGTACGTTGACGACGTGGTCCTCGATCCCTTCGCCGGTTCCGGTTCGACGTGCGTGGCCGCCGCGCAACTCGGGCGCCATTTCGTGGGCTTCGAAATATCGGAGGAATACTGCGCGCTGGCGCGGAAGCGAATTTCGAGCTTCGAGCTCGCGAGCTCAAAGCTTGCGAGCTCGAAAGCTTGACAGGCTGAGAAGAATAGTGTATATTCTCGACTGGTTCGGTGCCCACGCGCCGGCCTATCCGGAGCAGGAGGTAAGCACAATGGAACACATGCCAAAAGCGCCTGTTGGCGCGCGCCGCTTTTGTGTCGACACTGCTCGCCGCGCTCGGCTGGGCTCGGGTTCGTAACTCCTCGTTCGTACCCCGCCCTCCACAGCCGTTTTGCAGAGGCTCCGAGCCCAGTCTTCGGGCCCAGGCTTCAGGCCATGAGCCGGTGAGTTTCACCTGTTGCTCATGGTTTTTTTGTTGCCTTTGGTCCGGCAGCGAGCGAGTTTCTGACAGAGACTCGCTCGCCGGCCCGGCATCCTGTGGAGGACCCTGCAGTGCCTACTCGTGAAGAGTTAACCTGCCGGCATATCGAAGAGAACAAGACGCTGCACACGGTGCGCAGCGTGCTCACGGTGCGCAAGCAAGTGAAACGCAACCGCAAGCCGGACGAGACACGGCGCAAAGACTGGAATTTCGATACCGATAACCTCGATGCGTTCTATGACCTGGACGTGAGCGCGGAAGAAAGGTTGATGCCGCGCGGCGAGCGCGAGCGGCGGCGCACTCTCCTGACGAGCGCGCTCACGCAACAGCGCGAGCCGGACCGGCCGGCCCAAGAAGCGCCCGCGGCGCGAGCTCAGCGCGTTTTACCGCGAGCTCACGCTCATCGGCGAACACTGCCGCTTCGACGACTGCTCGCACACCGGCGAGCCCGGCTGCGCCGTCAGACCGGCCGTACAGGCCGGCTGGATCTCGGCAGTGCGCTACGACAGCTATACCAAGATCTACGAGTCGCTGGCTGAGTAGGCTTGTGCACGGGTCCGTGCACGGGTTTGTGCGTGAAGGAGTCCTATGGCGAAGGTACGCTACCCGCCCGGACCTCGCTCGCTGTCACCGCTGGGACAGATGCAAGGCTTTCAGCGTGATCCGCTGGCGTTTCTTGAGAACGCCGCGCACGAGTACGGCGATATCGTGCACTTCCGGCTCGGGCCGGACCACCTGTATCTGTTCAATCACCCGGACTACATCCGGGACCTGCTGGTGACGGACAGCCGCAATTTCCACAAGGGCAAGGCCCTCAAGCGGGCGAATGCGCTCCTGGGCAATGGCCTGCTGACCAACGAGGGCGAGTCACACCTGCGCCAGCGCCGCCTGGTGCAGCCCGCTTTCCACCGCCAACGCCTGGCCGGCTATGCCGGGGTGATGGCGGACTGCGCGGCGCGCACGAGCGATCGCTGGCAGGACGGCGCCCAGGTCGATATTCACCACGAGATGATGCGCCTGACCCTGGCCGTGGTCGGCACGACGCTCTTCGATGCGGATGTAGAGGGTGAGGCCGACGAGATCGGCGGCGCCCTGACCCAGGCGCTGGATCTGTTTGGCCGGCGCCTGTCGCTCTTCGGCCCGCTGCTCGACCGCCTGCCCTTGCCCAGCAACCGGCGCTTCCGAGAGGCCCAGGCACGGCTGAATGCGACCATCTACCGCATCATCGACGAACACCGCGCCGGCAGCCGGGACCGGGGCGACTTGCTCTCCATGTTGCTGCTGGCCCAGGATACGGACGGCAGCGGGATGACCGACCGGCAGGTGCGCGATGAAGCGATGACGCTGTTCCTGGCAGGCCACGAGACGACGGCCAACGCTCTGACCTATATGTGGTACCTGCTCGGCCGGCACCCGGAAGCCGAGGCCAGGCTGCACCAGGAAGTGGACCGGACCCTGGGAGACCGGCTGCCCACCTTTGACGACCTGCCCAGGCTGCAACATACGCGCCGGATCATGTGCGAAGCCATGCGGCTCTATCCGCCTGCCTGGGTGGTGGGCCGCATGGCGCTCGCCGACTACCCGGTGGGCGACTACGTCGTGCCGGCCGGTTCGGGGATCCTGGCGAGCCAATGGGTGATGCACCACGACCCGCGCTACTATCCTGATCCGTACCGCTTCGATCCCGAGCGCTGGACACCGGAGACCGAAGCGGCCCGCCCCAAGTTCAGCTACTTCCCGTTCGGCGGTGGGCCGCGCATGTGCATCGGCGAGCAGTTCGCCTGGACGGAGGGCATCCTCATGCTGGCCACGCTGGCGCGCCGCTGGCAGCTGCGCCCGGTAGCGGGCCGGCCGGTCGAGCTGCGCCCTCTCATCACCCTGCGGCCGCGCGACGGCTTGCCAATGACCTTGCAGCGCCGCCCCGACACCGTTACAATGCCTCGCGCTGAGGTCAAACAAGGTCCGAAGGAGCTGAGCCAACACCAATGAGCGAATTCCACTTTCGCCGTCCCGAGTTGATGATCGACGACCAGGCCGAACTGCTCGAAATCATTGCCGGGCAGCAAGTCATGACCCTGGCCCTCTGCCAGGACAACCGGCCTTACCTGGTCACCGTCGACTTCGCCTATGACCCGGCGGAAAACTGTTTCTTCTTCCACTCGGCGGACCACGGCAAAAAGATCGACTATTTGCACTCCAACCCGCTGGTATGGGGGCAGGTGGTCGAGGACCGCGGTTACGTGGTTGACAGGTGCGACCACGCTTACCGCTCGGTGCACTTTGCCGGCCGTGCCGAGTTTGTCGAGGAAGCGGACGAGAAGCGGCGGATCCTGGCGCTCATGATCGACCGTTTCGAGCCGGACCCGGCCGCCGTCAAGGCCCGGCTGCTGACCGACCTCAAGGTCGCGGCCATAACCATCGGCCGTATCCGGGTCGAAACGCTGACAGGTAAGCAGAACGCGCTGGCGGATGCCCCAAGCCCATGAGCGGCTGAAGCTCCGGCTGGCCAGATAAGAGAAATAGCGGAAATAGGAAGGACCGATTAGCGTGCCGATTATCCGTTCCCATCCGCTGCGCCGTCGCCCTGAGATTATTGGCAGACTCCTGCCACTCCTGGTGCTCCTCCTCCTCGCCGGCGCGTGTGGGCCGGCCCGGACGGGCGACCAGGGCGCGCAGGCGGCCCCGGCAACCACGGCGCAGCCCGCCGCGACGACGCAAGCCGCCACAACGCCGGCCGGTTCGTTCCAGAACCCGGTCCTCAACGCGGACTTCCCGGACCCGGACGTGATACAGGCCGGCAACGCCTTTTATGCTTACGCCACGAATGGAGCAGGCAAGAACATCCAGGTCGCGCGCTCCACCGACCTCATCCATTGGGACCTGCTCAACGACGCTCTGCCTGCCTTGCCCGCTTGGGCGCAGCTCGGCGGCTCGCTCGTCTGGGCGCCGGGCGTCATCCGGATCGCAAACCGCTACGCCATGTATTACACGGCGCGCGACACTGCGAGCAACAAGCAATGCGTGGGCGTGGCAACCAGCGACAAGCCGGAAGACATCTTCAAGGACAACAGCCAGAAAGCGCTGGTATGCCAGGCCGATGAGGGCGGCTCGATCGATCCTCAGCCCTTGGCGGACGGCGGCAAGCTGTATCTCTATTGGAAGAACGACGGTAACTGCTGCGGGATCACAACTTATCTCTACGTTCAGGAGCTGAGCGCGGATGGGCTGAGCCTGAGCGGACAGCCAAAACGGCTGACCCAAAACCAGGAACTCTGGGAAGGCCACCTGATCGAAGCGCCGTTCATGGTCAAGCACGGCAGCGGCTACTACCTGTTCTTCTCCGCCAACGACTATGGCTCGGCCAATTACGCCGTCGGCTACGCGCTGTGCCAGTCGGCCCTCGGTCCCTGCGAGCAGGCCAAAGAGAACCCGATTTTGAAGAGCCGGCTGCAGCCGCCACTGGTTATCGGCCCGGGCGGCGAGTCCATTCTGGACAGCGGCGGGCAAACCTGGATGTTCTACCATGCGTGGAACATCGTCGGCGGCACGCGCGGCGACAGCCGCTATATGTGGCTGGATCGGCTGGATTGGCGGAACGGTAAACCTGTCCTCAACGGCCCGACTACTGATCCCCAGCCGGCGCCAAAGATCGGCCCGTAATATACCCGTAATGTAACAGTACGTGGAGAACGATATTTAGACCATCCGGTAGTCGAGGGCTATGATGAGCGCCATGGTAGACGAGCGAGGAGGCTTGACATGGCTGAGCTAACCTACGGCGGAGTTCCCACCCGGTTTCAGCGGACTGGGGAAGATAGCCGGACGGCCCGTCTGGTGGCCGACCTCGCCAGCGCGCATCTTCGGCAACTTCCTGGAACACCCGGGCTTCGCCATCTACGGCGGGGTGTGGGCCCAGGTCCTATCCAACCCCGGTTTCGAGCGCGACGCCAACCTCTCGCGCCGCTCGCTGCACCAGCTAGAGCGGGCAGGCCGCTACCTGACCGACTTCTTTGTCTCCCGGCGCAACCCGCGCTCGCTCCCCCCGCGCTGGACACCCGGCACAGGCGCGACCGGCTTCGGGGTGACGATCCTCGACGACCACACTGCGGAGGGCGTACCGCTGTCCTGGGCGCCGCTCGGCCATTACCGCGCGGTCTCGGCCTCGGTGGGGCGGATCGGCGGCGCCGTGCGGCTGCGCGCCGGCAGTCCGGCCGCGCCAGATCTGGACACTGTCCCGCTGGACGATGGGCCGGCGGGCGTGCGTCAGGGCGTCTTTCTGCCCACGCAGCGCGTGTCCGCCTGCACGGGCGACCTGTGGCTGCGCGCGGCCACGCAGCGGGCGCAACCCCGCCTGGAAGCGGCCTACGGGGCGGTGGAGATAGGTATCCGGCGCCGGCTGGGAGGACCTGGTTCCCCCGCCGGATCCTGCCTCGCGCACCAGGAGTTGCCCGTTGCCGCCAACACCTGGCACAAGCTGCCCTTCCGGCTGGAGCTGCCCCCCGGCGCGGTCGCGGAGGGCGAGCCAGTCGACTTCTACATACGCTGGAACCCGGCGGATGCCAACGAAGCTGTCGATCTGCTGATCGATCGAGCCCAACTGCTCCCGGCGGACCACGTCGACGGGCTGGACCCGGATGTGCTCCGCCTGGCAGGCGACTGGCACGTCCCCTTCTGCGCTGGCCCGGCGGCAATTTCGTCAGCTACTACCACTGGCGCGACGGGGTCGGGCCTGCGGACCTACGCCCTGTCCGCCCTAACCCGGCCTGGGGTGGGCTCGAGTACAACACCTTCGGCAGCGCCGACTTCCTCCACTTCTGCCGGCTGATCGGGGCCGAACCGCAGATCACCGTCAATGCAGGGACGGGCTCGGCAGAGGAAGCCGCGGCCTGGGTGGAATACTGCAACGGCGCGGCAGACACGCCCATGGGTTGCCTGCGGGCGCGCCACGGCGACGAAATGCCTTACAATGTGCGGCTGTGAGAAGTGGGCAATGAGTCGTACGGGGCCTGGCAAGGGGGCTATCACGGCAGCGAGGAGAGCGCCCGCCGTCCTGCTCACCCAACCCGACAACGTCGCCCAGCGCCGGCGGATGATCGTCGCGGCGGTCAACGTACACCTGTCGAAAGAGATCCCGCTGAGCGTGGAGGTTGCCGGCGAGCGCATCGAAGGGCCGGTTGAAGTGAGAACGCTGGCCTTCGCGGACTACTCAGCCATAACTTCACCGGCTGATCCGCAGCGTTTTGCTCTGCAACAGTGGCGAGTGATGGCCACGGGAGGCATCGTGAGCATGTTGCTGCGGCCCAGCTCGGTCAATTGGATCGAGGTTGAGCTCAGGCGGCCGGGTCGGGAATAGCTTCGCTCACGAGTTCCTCGGCGAAGCTGAAACGCCGTGCGCCGCCGCTCATTCGCTGGATGCCCGTCACCTCGTAGGCCGCGGCCTTCTCGACCCTGACGACGACCACGGCCTCGCGGCCGGCCAGGCGCTTATCCAGGGGCTTACCCAGCCTGACCGGCACCAAGTCGGCGCCTCGTTTGATCACAATCTGCTTATAGTGCAGTCAGGTACTCGTGCACCTTGGGCAGCCACTGCATGATCTCGATCTTCTGTGGGCACTGGCTCTCGCACTCCCCGCACTGCAGGCACTTATCCGCGCGTTCAGCCTCCGGCACCGAGTTGCTGTAGCTATGGCGGGCGTGCCCCGGCGCGTTGAACATCATCGCCGCGTTGTAGAACGCGAAGATCGTCGGGATGTTGACTCCGTTCGGGCAGGGCTGGCAATACTTGCACTCCGTACAGGGAATCGGCGTGAGACGGCGGTACTCGTCGCGTACGCGGCTGACCAGGGTGAGTTCCTCGCTCGTCAGCAGGCCGGGACGTGAGCCATTAGCGCTAGCCACATTTTCTTTAACCTGCGCCAGCGTGCTCATGCCACTCAATACCAGCGATACCGACGGCTTGTGCCATAGCCACTGCAGAGCCCAGCCGGCTGCGCTGCGGCGCTGAGTTGCAGAATCCCACAGCGCCTGGATGGTGGGCGGCAGCCCCTTGCCCGGACGCTGCCCGGCTCTGCCGGCCAGCAAGCCACCGCGCAACGGCTCCATCACGACCACACCCAACCCCTTGTCGGCGGCATACTCCAGCCCGCGCGTGCCGGCCTGGCGGTCCTCATCCAGGTAGTTGTATTGAATCTGGCAGAACGTCCAGCCAGCGTAGGCGTCGACGATTTCCTGGAACACGTCGTAGTTGTCATGGAAGGAGAAGCCGAGATGCCCGATGCGGCCGTCGGCCATGGCCCGTTCAGCCCAGTCGAGTACGCCCAGGTCGCGAACCGCGTGCCAGCGTTCGGCATCCAGCGCATGCAGCAGATAGAAGTCGATCGTCGCCGTATCCAGTCGCGCCCGCTGCTCATCCAGCAAACGGTCGAAGTCGGCCCGCTCCTTCACCAGCCAGCACGGCTGCTTGGTCGCGAGTTTGACGCGCGCGCGGTAGCCGTCCTTCAGCGCCCGGCCGAGGAACGACTCGCAGTTGCCGAGGTGATACGGATAGGCCGTGTCGACGTAGTTGACGCCGTGGTCGATGGCGTAGCGTACCAGCTTCGTCGCCTTCGCCTCGTCGATGTGCCCGGCGTCCGCGTCAATGACCGGCAGGCGCATGGCGCCAAGGCCCAACGCGGAAACCTTCCAATCCAACTTGCCGAAATTGCGGTATTGCATCCTATCCCCTCCTCATGTGGCGCCATTGATATCGCTCCATTATAGGACGGCATCCGTCCGGGCCACATGACCTGGGTCATAAGATGGGGGTGATTCAGCATACGGAATCTCAACCCGAACGGCGCATACTCGCCCATTCACCTGTTCCCTGGTACAATAGATGGAGTAGGAGGAGATCATGGAATACATCGACGTCCCATACACGGCGTGCTTCAAAGAGACAGTGGCTGCGCTCGACGAGCCCGGCTGCCTGTTGGTCACCCAGGGCAATGAGGGCTACCTGAACGCCATGGTGATCGGCTGGGGCACAATCGGCGCCATCTGGAACAAGGCGATCTTCATCGTGATGGTGCGACCGTCCCGCTTTACCTACCAGTTGCTCGAGGAAGGCAGCGCCTTCACAGTCTGCGTCCCGGCGCCCGATATGCGTCCTATCATCGACGTCTGTGGCAGCAAGTCGGGGCGCAGTCACGACAAGTTTCGTGAGCTTAACCTGTCGACAGTGCCGTCTACTCAGATCAGCGTGCCGGGCATTGCCGGCTCCTCCGTCATTTACGAATGCCAGCCGGTCCACTTCAACGATCTTCAACCCGAGGCGCTGACCGCGCAGATCCAGGAACGCTTCTACCCGCAAGGTGACTTCCACCGGGTCTACTTCGGCGAGATCCTGGCGGTGCGCGCCCTGGCCGGCCAGGCGCAGCAGACATAGCGGATGGCCGCTTTCGAGCCTGGCTGCCTTCCGGCCGCCCTGGGAAGCCTGCCGCTGACCGACCCGCACGAGGCATGCGAGCTGGCGCTGGACCTGGTGGTGCAAAAAGAGCTCGCGCGCGCTGACCTGATGCAACGCGCCCTGATAACCGCCTCGTGCGGCCTCGGCACCCTGCCGGTGGCCGCGGCGGCGCGCGCCTGCCGGTTGACCGCGGGCGTGTCGGCGCGCGCCCGCTACCTGCGCAGGCCGCAGCCATGCTGCGCGTGGTTGGCCTCAGCAAGCGCTACGGTCGCATCCTGGCGCTAGACAAATTGGATCTCGCCATTCTCGCCGATCATCGCCAACCTCATCACCGAGGTCCAGGGCGCTGGAAAACTACCCAACGGTTCATCTTGTGCTACAATACGCAACTCATGGAACTATACATTATCCGTCACGCCCAATCGACGAATAATGCCCTGGTCGATCAGAGCACGCGCGTGGCCGATCCCCCGCTCACGGAGTTGGGTATCCGACAGGCCGAGACGCTGGCGCAGCACCTGGCCACGCGGCGAGACCTGGCCGACCTGCCGCAGATCGCCTGGGCTTACAGTATGTCCAATCCGCGCCAGGAGCCCGGTTACGGGATCACGCGCCTCTTGTGCAGCCCGATGTGGCGCTCGCTACAGACCGCCGAACCGATCGCACGCGCCCTGGGCCTCAAGCCCGAAATCTGGATCGACATTCACGAGGTCGGCGGCCTCTTCCTGGAGGAAGAGGCCGGCATCGTTGGCTACGGTGGTAAGACGCGCCAGGACCTGCTGGCCGAGTACCCCGACTATCTGATCCCCGAGGCTGTGACCGACCAGGGATGGTGGACCAGCGGTCTGGAAGAAGTGACGGCGCGCGACGCACGCGCGCTGCGGGTTGCCGTTCGGCTGCGGCAATGGAGCCAGAGTAACGAACGGATCGCCATTGTCACGCACGGTGGTTTCCTGAGCAGGCTGATCAAGTACCTTTTCAACGAGCCGGCCGGCCGGCTCGTCTTCCATCAACACTACAACGCGGCCATCTCGCGCCTTGAGTTCCGTGCGGACGGCTTGCTGATCTGCAATTATCTGAACCGGGCGGATTTCTTGCCGCCCGACATGCTCACTTGATTAGGATGCATCGCCGATGAATTCTGAACGCCCCGACTTGAACGGAGCCGATCCCGCCGTCGTCGCCTACGTCGAAGCCCTCGAGGCCGAGCTCGCGCGTTTGCGCTCGTCCGGCCGGCCAGCCACGCGCAGCACAGAGCCGGCCTACAGCCAAGCAGAAGGTGAAGCGGCCCTGTCGAGCGAACCGAGCGAACCGCCCACCACGCTCAATCTGATCAGCATCAGCGCAGCCGGCCGGGCCAAGCGTACCCCACGCCACCTGTACTATCGTCAGCGCCGCGGCGGAATGGGCATCTTTGATCTTGAGAACCTGGACGGCGACCCGCCCGCCTTTCTTACCATCGCAGACGCCGCCCAGGCGATCGTGCTGCTCACAGACCAGGGGCGCGCCTTCCGCATCCCGGTGGCCGACCTGCCCGAGTCCCCGGTGCACGCGCGCGGGCAGTCGCTGGCGGGGCGCCTGTCGCTATTGCCAAACGAACGGCTGGCGGTTGTCTTCCCCGACACCGGCGGCGCCTACCTGACATTGGTCACGCAACGCGGCCAGGTCCGGCGCATGCGTTACCATTACTTCGGGCCGAGCCTGTCGCCCGGCACCCTCATGTTCGATCCCAAGGAGGGCGGGGCGCCGGCGGCGGCCTGTTGGAGCGACGGGGACGCGGAGCTTTTCATCGCGACCCGCAAGGGTGACGCCATCCGCTTCGCCGAGCGCCAGGTGCCTGTGCGCGGCTGCCTCGGCCTGCGCGTCGATCCCGACGACGCCGTCGTGGCCGTCACGCCTGTCCGCCCGGACGGCGGCGTTTTCCTGCTGGGCAATGACGGCAAAGGCAGCATCCGCCTGATGGCCGGATTCGCGCTAAATAAGGCGCCCGGCTCGGGTGGCAAGGTGGCATTCAAGACGGACCGGCTGGTGGGCGCCGTCGCCACCGGCGTCGAGCACGACATCTTTATCATCTCGCAACTCGGCAAGATCATCCGCTTCCAGGCCGACGAGGCGCCGCCCAAGGAGGGTGTCGTGCAGGGTGTCAATTGCATGGCCCTGCGCGCGGACGAAACAGCCGCGCTAACGGGTTGTGCCGTGCCCACCTGAGGGGAAAAGGAGACAAACATGCGTTTCGGTATCATGGCCATGCAAATCGGCGCCCTGGCGCCGCCGGGGCTGACTGCCGAGGGTGCAATGGCGCATCTGAGGGGCTTCGACCACGCCGCCCATGTGCGCGGCATCGCCGCACAGGGTTTCAAGACCATCGAGCTCGGCGGCGACCTGCTCCTGTTCTTCCCGAACAGCTATAGTCCGCAGTCGGTGCAGGCCCTGGCGGAGCTCAAGGCCGAGCTGGGCCTGAGCTACACGCTGCACCTGCCGCTCTGGTCGGTCGAACCGTCGACCCCGCTCGCGCCCGTGCGCGAAGGCTCGGTACGCGCCCTGATCCAGGTGATACAGGCCACCCTGCCGCTGGGCGTCGAGAACTACGTGCTGCACGCCACCGGGCCACTGGCGGCGGAGTTCTACCACATGCGCCTGCCCGAGACCGCGCGCGGCTTGCTCATGCGCCTGTTCCAGGCCAACGCCGCGCAAAGCATTCAGACCATCCTGGCCGAGACCGGGCTGCCCAGCCGCCGGCTGGCCATCGAGACCATCGAGTTCCCGTTCGATCTGACCCTGGAGCTGGCCAACAACCTGGATCTGTCGATCTGCCTGGATACCGGCCACGTCCTGGCGGGTTTCTCGGGGCCAGTGGAGCTTTTTGATGTCCTGGAGCGCGCCCTGCCCCGGTTGGCCCAGTTACACCTGCACGATGCACCCTGGCAAGGTCCGGAAATGGTACTGGGCTACGGTAAGGACCACCAGACGCTCGGGACCGGCGACCTGGACACCGGCCGCCTCTTGGATCGGCTGAGCGCAGCGAACTTCGGCGGCCCGCTCATCTTCGAGCTGACGGTCGAGGAAGCGCGCGCCTCGTTGGAGGTCGTTCGCCGCCTGCGGCCAGGCGTCCTCGAAGGGTAACGACTGACGCGGCGCTCCGCCAGGGTGCGATGGGCGGTGGAGGTAACAGCATGGAGACGTATGCGATTCCGCTCGTGCCCGGGCCGACGACGGCGCCGCAGACCGTGCGCGAAGCTTACCTGACCGACTACGGCTCGGCGGACCTGGAGCCCGAGTACGCCGGGCTTTACACCTGCCTGCAGATCCGCCTACAGCAGATCCTCGGAACCGGCAACCAGCTGGCGATCATGACCGGCGAGAGCATGCTGGCGTTGTGTGGCGCCCTCAAGTCCTGCCTGCGCCCAGGAGAGCGCGTGCTGGCGGTTTCGACCGGTGTCTTCGGCGCCGGCGTGGGTGATATGGCGCGCCAGATCGGCGCAGAGGTCGAGACCGTACACTTCGCCTTCAACGCGACCGCCGATCCGGGGCGTGTCGAGGAAGCGATCCGTTCGTTCCGGCCCAAGCTGGTCACTGCGATCCATTGCGAGACACCTTCCGGCACGCTCAACCCGGTCGCGGAAATCGGCGGCCTGGTGCGCGCCTACGGCGTGCCCCTGTTCTACGTCGACGCGGTGGCCAGCGCGGGCGGGGCGCCCCTGCGGGTGGACGACTGGGGAATCGACCTGTGCCTGGCCGGCTCGCAGAAGTGCCTCACCGCCTTCCCGGACATGTCGATCGTCTCCGTGAGCCAGCGTACCTGGCAGATCATTGACGAGGTCGACTATGCCGGCTACGATGCGCTCAAGCCCTGGCGCACCGCCCTCGCCGACCGCTGGTTCCCCTACATCCCGGCCTGGCAGAGCACAGCCGCGCTGGACGTGGCCTGCCGCCTGGTCCTCGAGGAAGGGCTGGAGGCGGTCATTGGCCGGCACGCGGTAGTAGCGGCACACTGCCGGCAGCGCCTGCGCGCGCTGGGCCTGGACCTATTGCCCGCGAGCGACCACGACTGCTCGCCGACGGTCACCGCCGTCCGTATGCCCGAGGGCATCGGCTGGCCGGCCCTCGACCGCGCCTTGCGGGCGCGCGGCCTGGCAGTCGGCGGCTCGCTCGGCCCGCTGGCCGGCAGCGTCTTCCGCATCGGCCACATGGGCGCGCAGGCCAGCCTGGCGCTGGTCGATCGCGGCCTGGAAGTGTTGCAGGACGTGCTGCAGAGCATTTGAGCCAGATGCAGTCTGACTACCCTTGCCATTTCCCTGCCGCGCGTCTATCATAAACCCCATGTCCGACGGCACGGTGGGCACATTCACTCACCTGGAAGTCCATTCTCACTACACGCTGCTCGGGGGCACGGCCTCGGTCGGCAGCCTGGCCGCGCGCGCCGCAGCCGATGGCCTTTCCCACCTTGCGCTGACCGACACCAACGTCCTGTACGGCGCGGTGGCCTTCGCGCGCGCTTGCCGGGAAGCCGGCGTGCAGGCGATACTCGGCATGGCCGTCACGATGGCGGCGCCGCAACCGGGCCGCGAGGGCGAGCCGCCCGGCCGGCTGGTTCTGCTGGCCAGCGGCCCGGCCGGCTATCGCTCGCTCTGCCGGCTGTCGTCGCGTCTGCAGGACAGCCCGGCAAGGGAGACATTGGCGGCCCGCGGCCTGGCCTGGGAAGACCTGCAAGCCGAGCGGGCGGGGTTGATCTGCCTCAGCGGCGGGCGCATGGGCTGGCTGGAACGCTACTTGCGGGCAGGGGATGGCGCGGCCGCGCACCTGTATGCCGGGCGGCTGGCGGGCATTTTCGGCGAGAACGCCTACCTGACTCTCGAGATCCATGCGCCAGCCGATCTGGGCATCACGCGCCAGGTGGCCGCGCTGGCCCGGCGATTGGGCCTGCCCACGGTTGCAGTGCAGCCTGTCTATTGCCTGGCGCCCGGCGAAACCTCGCGTCTGCGCCTGCTGGCCGCGGTAGACCGCAACTGCCGGCTTGAGGCGGTCCCGCCCGACGCGCTGCCGGGGGGCGGCGACCGGGAGGTGGATATCCATTGGCTCAGCCCCACGCAGGTGGCGGAGCGCTTTGCCGGGTTCGAGAACGCCCTGGCGGCCAGCGGCGAGATCGCGGCCCGCTGCGGACCGGCCCTCCCCGATGGCAGACCGATCTGGCCGGCGCTCAAGCTCCCCGCGGGCCAGACGCCCGACGAGGCGCTGGCCGAAGCCGCGCACCGCGGGCTGTCCACCAAGTACGGCCTGCAGGCTCCTGCCGGCGCGTCAGAGCGCCTGGCCGGCGAGTTGGCAGCGATTACCACCTACGGCTACGCCCCGCTCTTCCTGATCGTGGCGGACATCGTGCGCTTTGCCCGCGAGACCGGCGTGCCCGTCAGCACGCGGGGCAGCGTTGCCAACTCGCTGGTCGCCTACTGCATCGGCATCACGGCCGTCGACCCGCTCCTGCACGACCTGCTCTTCGAGCGCTTCCTCAACCCGGCCCGCGCCGATGTGCCGGATATCGACCTGGACTTTTGCAGCCGCCGCCGGGACGAGGTGCTGGAATACGTGCGGCGCGCTTACGGAGCCGATCACGTCGCCCTGGTGGGCACCGTCAGCACCATGCGCCCGCGTTCGGCCGTGTGGGAAGCGGGCAAGGCTTACGGGCTGGACGAGGGGGAGATCAAGCGCCTGGTGGCGAAGCTGCCGCGCGACTGGCATCCGGACCCAAGGCGGCGCGACAAGCGGACCGTGGATGACGTGTTGGCCGAGCTGGACGATCCTCGGCTGAAAGAAGTCGTCAGCTCGGCCTACGCGATCGTCGGCCAGCCGCACCATCTGAGCGTCCATCCCGGCGGGGTGGTCATCACTCCCGGGCCGCTCACCGACGTCGTACCCGTGCAGTGGGCGCCAAAGGGTTTCCTCATCACTCAGTTCGACCACAAGGACGTCGAAGCCCTCGGCCTGCCCAAGATGGATCTGCTGGGCATCAGCGCACTGACCGTCCTGGCCGACGCCGCCGACCTGGTACGCCGCAACGAGGACCCGGCCTTCCGCCTGGAAGACATCCCCCTGGACGACCCGGCCACCGGCGACCTGTTGGCGCGCGGCGAAAGCATCGGGGTGTTCCAATGCGAGTCGGAGGGCGCCCAGCGCACGCTGCGCAAGCTGCGCGCACACAACGTGCGCGACCTGGCGATTGCCAATGCCTTCTTCAAGCCCGGCCCGGCGACCGGCGGCATGGCCGCGACCTTCGTCCGCCGTTACCGGGGCGAAGAACCGGTGGCTTACCTGCACCCCTCGCTCGCCCCCATCCTCGGCCCGACCTTCGGCGTGCTGATCTTTCAGGAGCAGATCCTGCGCGTGGCGCGCGAGATTGCCGGCTTCAGTTGGAAGCAGGCCGACCATCTGCGGCGGGGCGCGAGCAAGTTCGGCGCGGCCGAGATGGAAACCATGCGCGAGGAGTTCGTGCAGGGCTGCCGGCGGCCGGCCCCGCAAGGTCCTGGCTTCACACCCCAACAGGCTACGCGCCTGTGGGAACAGGTCGTCGCCTTCGCCGGCTACGGCTTCAACCAGGGCCACGCTACCGCGTATGCCGACGTCAGCTACCGCTCGGCTTACCTGAAAGCCCACTGGCCGGCCGAGTTCCTCTGCGCCCGCCTGATGGGCTGGGGCGGCTTCCATCACCAATCCATCTACATCGCGGAGGCCATCCGGCTCGGCATCCCCGTCCGGCCGCCGCACGTGAACTACAGCCGCGCGCTGTTCACGCTGACCGAACCCAAGACCCTGTGGATGGGCTTGGGCCAGGTGCGCGAGCTGCGCAGCGCCTCAGCGGAAGCCATTATCCAGGAGCGCGAGGGCGGAGCGTACGCCGGCCTGCGTGATCTGCTGGCGCGAGTGCCGCTGCAGCCCAAGGAGATCACCCATCTGATCCAGTGCGGCGCCCTGGATGGCCTGGGCTCGAGCCGGGCGGCCCTGCTGCTTGAGGCCGAGGACGTGCGGCACGCCGGCAGCGCGTTGCAGATGGCCTTCCCCTTCGAGGAACCCGACGTTGCGGCGGAGGCGCCCGGGCAACGCCTGGCCTGGGAGATGGAGCTGCTGGGCCAGCCGCTGAGTGTTCATCCGCTGGACGCGCTGCGTGATAGCCTGCCCGCGCACCTGCCGCTGGCTCGCCTGCCCGAACAGCCGGGCCGCCCGGCCCTGGTCGCGGGCGCACGCCTGCCCGGCTGGACGGGAGGGGACGGCTTCTTCCTGGGAGACGGGCAGACCTTTGTGGTCGTCAAGGGGGACAAATCACTGAAAACGCGCCCGGCCTGGCAGCCACTGCTGATACGAGGGCGCTGGATCGGCGACGGCTGGGGGACCTTCTGGCTGCAGGCCGAACAAGTGATGAACGCCGGAGAGGCCGGCAAGCCAGCAGGACGGACATGATAGACTCTGGCCGGCGAGGGCACTGTCACATTCCGCCGGCGCGCGGTGTTAATAAGTTGAGATGTGGTGATGCCAGGGCGTGAGCCGTTGTCGCAAACCGAGGCGCTGCTTGCCGGGCTGCGGGCCGGAAGCCAGGAAGCCTTCGAGACCATCTTTCGCGAACATTATGCGCAGGTCTTCGCAGTGGCCTACCGGCTCCTTGGCTCGGCGTCCGAAGCTGAAGATGCAGCCCAGGAAGCGTTTCTGCGCCTCTACGAGCACCCGCTGCCGGCCGGCCGTAACCACAACCTGCGGGGTTGGTTACTGCGGGTGACAACGAACCTGGCTTACAATGCTTTGCGCAGCCGGGGACGGCGGCGGCGACGCGAGGAGCGAGCGCTGACAGAAGCACAGAGCGCGGGCCAGCCCGCCGCGGGCGACTCGATGGTTGCGGCCACGGCGGACACAGCGGCGAAGGTGCGGGGGGTTCTGGCCCGCCTGCCCGAGCGCCAGGTACAATTGCTGCTGCTGCGCCAGGCCGGCCTCAGCTACGCGGAGTTGGCCGGCGCGTTGGGCGTGGCGCCGGGGAGCATCGGCACCCTGCTGGCCCGGGCGGAGCGAGCTTTCCGCGACCTGTATGGCGAGCTCGAGGAGATGGAACACGATGCCTGATCGAACCCTTGACCCGATATCCCGCCCGGATCGTTGCCCGCCGGCAGGCGCGCTGTGCGCTTACCTGGACCACGAGCTGACGTACGTCGAGCTGAGCACCGTCGAAGCTCACCTGGCCGGCTGCCGGCCCTGCGTCACACAACTTCAGACCCTGCAAGCCGGCTCGGCGCTCGTCTACGAGGCGCTGGGTCGCGTGCAGGCGCCCGAGCCGGCGACACGCGCCGCCTGGCATCGCTTTGAGGCTCGCCGGCAAGCCCGGCAGAGCCATCCCCTGAACCGGAGGTTAGCTACTATGTGGCAGACTCTTCGTTACCGTCACTGGCGCGTCGCGCTGGCCAGTCTGGTGTTGGTCGCCGCCCTGGTGGCGGTCATGGCCATCGATCCGGTCCGCACCGCCGCCGCCCAGTTCCTGGGTATTTTCCGCGTGCAGAAAATTGCCGTTATCCAGTTCGACCCGTCCAAGATGGACAGCCTGCAGAGCTTCCAGGAGCAGATCTTCAGCAAGCCACAGGTGACTCCCTCTAAGGCGGCGGATGTCTCCGGCCCCGACGCGGCTGACCGGGCAGCCGGGTTCAAGGTTCTGATGCCGGACAAACTCGAGGCGATCGCCGGCCCACGCACCAAGTTCGCCGTCGAAGGCGCTTACACGGCGAGCACCACCGTCAACCTGGCTGCGGCCCGGGCACTGCTGCAGTCAGCCGGCTTGTCCACCGACGCGATTCCGGCCGGCAAGGACAGCCTGCCGCTGACGGCGCGCATCCCGGCAGTAGTCACGATGCGTTACGGGTCTGGCGCAACGGCGGTGACCATCGTCCAGGCGCCCAGCCCGGAGGTCGACGTCCCCGATGGGCTTGATACCAAAGCGCTGGGGAAAGCCGGGCTGCAACTAATGGGCCTGCCGGCCGGCCAGGCCGCCGATCTCAGTAACAGCATCGACTGGGCCACCACACTGGTCGTGCCGGTGCCGCAGAATGCGGCGACCGTGCAGCAGGTCAACGTGCGCGGCACGACCGGTTATCTGCTGACCGAGCAAAAGAGCGCCCCCAGCAGCGCCCGCAGCGAGAAAGGCGGCGACCAGGCTAGCGGTCCGACCCTCGTATGGGAAACGAACGGCATGTTGTATGCCATCCAGGGCAACTTTAGCCTCCAGGCCCTGGTAGGCATCGCTAACTCGCTGAATTGACGGGCCCGTCCGACCTGGCCATTCGCGCCGAGGGGCTGCGGAAGGAATATGGCCGAACGGTGGCCGTCGCCAATCTCAACCTCGCCGTCGAACGCGGCGAGGTTTTTGGCTTCCTGGGACCGAACGGCGCCGGCAAGACGACCTCGCTGAAGATGTTCCTGGGCCTGGTGCGTCCCACGGCCGGCGCCGCGCATATCCTGGGCAGCACACCGTCCGATTGGCATTCGCGGACGCGCGTCGGCTTCCTGCCCGAGCACTTCCGCTTTCAGGAATGGCTGCGTGCGGCCGAGTTCCTCGAGGTGCATGCCCACCTCTACGGTGTGGCGCCCGCCGTCTCGCGCCAACGCGTGCCCGAGTTGCTGGAACTCACCGGCCTGGCGCGCCATGCAGATAAGCCACTGCGGGACTTCTCCAAGGGCATGCTGCAGCGCATCGGCCTGGCGCAGGCGCTGCTCAACGAACCTGAACTGGTATTCCTGGATGAGCCCACCTCTGGCCTCGACCCCCTGGGACGGCGTCTCGTGCGGGACATTATCCGCTCATTGCGCGCACGGGGTATCACAGTTTTCCTCAACTCGCACCTGTTGAGCGAGATTGAGGTCACCTGCGACCGGGTCGCGTTCATTCGCCAGGGTGAGGTGGTGCAGACCGGCCGGCTGGACGAGCTGCTGGCGGCCGGGGCCGAGGTGGAGTTGCGCCTGGAGGGCCTCTCCCCCGAGAGCATGCAGGGCCTGAGCCGCTTCGGTCCCTGCGAAAAGCTGGATGCCGGCCGCCTGGTGGTGCGGCTGGAGTCCGAAGCACAGGTGCCGGACCTGGTAGCCTGGCTGAGCGCGCAGGGCGTCCGCATCTACAGCGTGATCCCGCGGCGTCTGTCGCTGGAGGAATTCTTCATGCGCGTGATGGAAGGAGAGGAAGCCGGATGAAGGTGCCCTACATCGCCTGGCTGACCTTCCGCGAGGCCCGCCGGCGCCGCCTGTTGCTGGTCGGCCTGGTCCTCGGCCTGGCTTTCCTGGTCCTCTACGGGCTGGGCTTCTACTTCTTGCACCGGGACATCCTGCGCGCGAGCCAGGCGGGGGCAAACGGCCCGGGTCCGCTGGCGGCCCGCGAAATGAGCAATACCTTCACCATGATGGGCCTCTACGCCGTTAACTTCCTTGTGGTCATGGTGACGGTGCTATCTTCGGTCGACACGATCTCGGGCGAGATCGCCTCGCACTCAATCCAATCCATCGTGACCAAACCCCTTGCCCGCTGGGAGGTACTGCTGGGCAAGTGGCTGGGCTACGCGCTCATGGTGAGTGCGACGGTCCTGTTCCTGGCAGGCGGCGTGCTCCTCATCTCGTTCCTGATCAGCGGCTTCGTGGCCAACAACCTGATCGCCGGCCTGATTCTGATGATGATGGTCGGGTGGGTGCTCCTGACGCTGACGCTGCTCGGTGGCACCCTGTTCTCGACCATCACTAATGGCGTGCTCGTCTGCATGCTTTTCATCCTCGCGTTCATGGGCGGTTGGACCGAGCAGGTGGGCGCGGCGATCCACAATGACACCGCGCTCAACATCGGTATCGTCAGTAGCCTGATCATGCCCACCGAGGCGCTGTGGCGACGCGCCGCCGCCCTGATGCAACCCTCCTCGCTGAGCGGCTTGTTCAACTCGCCGTTCATCAGCACATCGGTGCCCAGCCCGGCCATGGTCATTTACGCCGTCATCTACGCCGCGGTTGCCCTCGGCGTCGCCGTCTGGGTTTTCCAGCAACGCGACTTGTAAGGTAAGATAAAGGTTGGATCTGGGAGAGGACGATACTTCTATGACTCAACCTGTCGCGAAACTCCGTCACGTGGTCATCGGCGCCGGCGCCACCGTTTTCGGCGCGCACCGCCCGGCCCTCGCGCTCCCCACCGCCGAGCTCGTCGCGGTCTGCGATCCGGAACCTGCACGCGGCAATCCTGGAGGGCAAGCCCCTGGCCGCCCCGGCGCGTGAGGCGCGCATGTCGCTCGAACTGGCGAACGCGATGATCTACTCCAGCTACACAGGCCAGGTCATCCCATTGCCCCTCGAGCGGGCCTCTTACGCCGCGCTGCTGGAGGGCCTGCGCCGCGGGACTGTGCGCCATCAGTAAGGAGATGATAAGGCATGACCATCGACGAACGCCTGGCCGAGCTGGGCATCGAGTTGCCGGAGCTTCCGCAACCCATCGGCGCGTACGTGCTCTGGGTGCAAACCGGCAATCTGCTCTACACGTCGGGCATCGGCCCGCAGGAGCGCGGGCAGTTCCCATACCGGGGCAAGGTCGGCGCCGGCGTGACCGTGGATGAAGGGCGCGCGGCGGCCCGGCTGTGCATGCTGAACCTGCTGAGCCTGATCAAGCAGGGGGCGGGCAGCCTGGACCGGGTGGAGCGGGTGGTAAAAGTGCTGGGCTTCGTGGCCAGTGCGCCCGGCTTCAACGACCAACCCCTGGTGATGAACGGCGCCTCGGAACTGCTCCAACAGGTCTTTGGCGAGCGCGGGCGCCATGCCCGCTCCGCCATCGGCGTCAACGAGCTGCCGCGCGACATCCCGGTGGAAATCGAGATGATTGTCGAGTTGAAAGCATGAACGCAAACAAAGAGGTTTCGCCCCCGGACCTGATCAGCCCCGGCCATTTCGTGGTCGGCTGCAATTATTGGGCCTCGCACGCCGGGACTGCTATGTGGTCCGATTGGCGCCCGGAGATCGTGGAAGAGGACCTGCGCCAGCTGGCCGCGGCCGGGCTGCAGGTGTTGCGCGTGTTCCCGTTGTGGCCCGATTTTCAACCCTTGACTCTGTTGCGGGGTGGCTCAGGCGAGCCGGTGGAGTTCCGCCACGGCGAGGCGCGGCTGCCGGAAGACGCTGAGGGCGAGGCGGGCGTTTCCGCGCTTGCCATGGAACACTTTGCGGAGTTCGCCCGCCTGGCGGAGAAGTACGGACTGCGCCTGATCGCCGGTCTGCTGACCGGCTGGATGAGCGGGCGCCTGTTCGTCCCGCCGGCCCTGGAGGGTCTGAACGTCCTGACCGACCCGCGGGCCATCCAATGGGAAGTGCGCCTGGTGCGCTATTTCGTGCGCCGTTTCAAGAACCACCCGGCCATCGCCGCCTGGGATCTGGGCAATGAATGCAACTGCATGGCGCCCGTCTCGCGCGAGGCGGCGTGGGTGTGGACATCGGCCATCACCAACGCAATCCGTGTCGAGGACCCATCGCGGCCGGTCGTCTCGGGCATGCACAGCCTCCTGCCGGGGCGCGAGGCGGCGTGGACCATGCAGGACCAGGGCGAATTGACCGACCTGTTGACAACGCACCCCTATCCCTATTTCACGCCGCATACCGACCAGGACCCGCTCAACAGCATACGCACCCTTCTCCATTCGACTGCCGAATCGCGCTTCTACGCAGACATCGGCAGCAAGCCATGCCTGGTCGAGGAGATCGGCACGCTCGGCCCGATGGTGGCCAGCGAGCCCATCGCGGCGGATTTTGTCCGCAGCGTGCTCTTTTCCTTGTGGGCGCACGACTGTCACGGTCTATTGTGGTGGTGCGCGTTCGATCAGCTCGGCCTGGCGCATGCGCCCTACGACTGGGCTGCCTTCGAGCGCGAGTTGGGCCTGGTGCGTGGCGATCGTAGCGAGAAGCCGGTCTTGGGCGAGATCGGCCATTTCGGGCGCTTCCTCGCGAGTCTGCCGTTCACGGTGTTGCCGCCGCGCATAACCGAGGCGGTTTGTATCCTGACTGAGGGTCAGGACCAGTGGGGCGCCGCCTACAGCAGCTTTGTCCTGGCAAAGCAGGCCGGCTTCGACCTGGAATTCCAGTACGCCGGCCAACCTCTGAAAGCCGCGCGGCTCTACTTGTTGCCTTCGCTCAGCGGCGGTGGTTCCTTGCCGCGCCACCGCTGGCTCGAACTCCTCGAACAGGCGCGCGCCGGCGCGACGCTTTACGTTTCGCACCAGGACTGCATGCTGTCACCCTTCAACGAACCGTTCGGGCTCCAGGTGCAGACGCGGCGCCGGCGCAGCGGACCGGTCAGTATGCGGATGGATGGGTTGGCCGGCTGCCCGTCGTTCGGCATGCAAGCGCCGTTCAGGCTAGAACTAGCCAGCGCGGGCGCTAGGGTGCTGGGCCGCGAAAGCGACGGCAATCCGGTGTTCACCAGCGCAGCGTACGGTCAAGGCCAGGTATGCTTCCTCGGCGTGCCGATCGAAACCTACCTCGCCGGGATGCCCGGCGCGTTCGACGCCGCCGCTGCGCAACCCTTCTGGCAGATCTACCGGCACCTGGCCACAGCGGTGACTGGCCGGCGAGCGGTGACCAAGGCCCTGCCGCAGATCGGTCTCACCGAACACCCGCTGGACGATGGGCGGAGGGTGGTGGTGGCGATCAACTACAGCCCGCACGCGCAGCAGGCCACGCTGAGCCTGGCTGAAGGCTGGCACCTGGCAGAGACTCTGCATGGCCCAGAGCCGGCGAGCGGACCCGCCAGCCTGCGTGCGGCGTTCCCCGCCAATGATGCCATCGTCTTCACCATCCGACAGGCCGGAGCTTTAAGGAAGTAGCTCTTCTTCCTCAACCTCTTCCGGCGCCATGACAGCCATGGCCGGACCGATCGAGAGCACCAGGATCAGGCTCATGATGACTGCCGAGCTCAGGCACCAGATGCAGACCGCCCGGATGACGAACAGCTCAAGGTACGTCAGCCAAAGCGAGAAAATGACGCCGAACGCCGCCATGCCGAGCAGCCCCAGGGGAGCGATGTCGCCCAGCGTTCCCGTGTTCCAGCGGCTGAGGGCGAACGCAGCCAGGATGCCCACGTAGCCCAACGCGCCCAACAGGCCTACCGGCAGGACGCCAAATAGCTTAGCATAGGGGCTGGACTGCACGGCGTTGCAGTTGCCCACAGGGCCGCATACCGCGTTCACCTGGCTTGTCTCGACGTAGGTCAGGTAGAGCGCGACGCCGAGCCCGAGGAGCGCCAAGACAGGCAGCAAGACGCTGGCCCAGTCGGCCGGCAAGGGCCAGGCCGCCCCGCGGTTAAGCTGCACGGAGGTCAACAACACGTACAGGAGCGCCAGGACCATCAGCGCCACGACCACCCAGGCAAGGGCAAAACCGTTGTTAGCCGGCTCGGTCTGGAGCGGGGCCGCCGCGGACGCGACGGCGCGGGCCAGAACCAGCGCGAGGGCCGGCCCGGGACACGGAGCCGACGCTGCGCAGGCGCCGGTATTCGTGAGCGCTACCTGTGCGCCCAAGCCGGGCGCGGGCGTGGCAGCCAAGGCCGGGCCGGCCAGAACAAGGAACAGCGCGATTGCAGTAAGTAGGGTCTTTCCCACGGATCCCGTTCTCTCTTTCTTGCCGCAGGGCAGGAGCCCCGAACGATCTTTCTACCCGAGGCCCGCCCGTTGCCTGAGGCCCATCGCTGCGACCAGCCCAAAGCCGGTGGCGTAAACCAGCAGGTAAGGCATAGCGCCATAGCTGCCGCGCAGCCATGCGACTGCGACGGTTAGCAGGGCATACAGCATCAACGCGATCTCGCCGAGGATCGCCCGATCAGGCAGGAGCGCGTAGAGGCTGCCGTTCCAACGCCCCTGCCGTCCTTCGAGGCGGTATTTGGGCGTGCGGTTGAACGTGCCACCCCAGTGTGTCAGGCCCCGCCAAACCCCGCGGCTCGTGTTCCAGGCAATGCCCATGGCAATCAGGATCAACACGGGCATGTACAGGATACGGCGCGCCCAATCGCGATGCAACGCTGCCTGGGCCACCGTCAGCAAGAGCGGCGGGCCGAGGCTGGCGAAGCCGACCGCGGTCAAGTCGCTGGGCATGGGTTGGGCGAACCAGATAACAGGCAGGGTAGCCAGCACGAGGATCACGAACAGGGGCGCCGCCAGGTAATTGCTGATGTGCGCCAGGGCCATCAGCTTCTGTACACCGCTCAAGCGGCTGCTCAGGATCGCCGGCCCGAGTTTGCGCAGGCACTGCACCGAGCCCTCTGCCCAGCGCGCCTGCTGCTGCTTGAAGGCCACGATCTGCGGCGAGAGCTCGGCAGGCGCCGAGACATCCGGCAAGTACAGACAGCGCCAGCCGGCCAATTGGGCCCGGTAGCTCAGATCCATGTCCTCGGTCATCGTGTCGGACTGCCAGCCGCCGGCCTCCTCGATGCAGCGCCGCCGCCACACACCACCTGAGCCATTAAAGCTCATCAACAGCCCGGACTGGTTGCGGGCAAACTGCTCCACCACAAAGTGCCCATCGATGAAGATCGATTCAGCCAACGTCAGGGTGGAATAGGCTTCGTTCAGATGCGCCCAACGCGTCTGCACCATCCCCACCCGCTGGTCCGCCATGGATGGCACCGTTCGGCGCAGAAAGTCGGCCGGCGGACTGAAGTCGGCGTCGAAAATTACCAGTAACTCAGCATCAGTTTGGCCCATCCCCCAGGCCAGCGCTCCGGCCTTGAAACCGTCTCGCACCGGCCGGTGCAAGACCCGCACATCCACACCACGCGCGCGCTGATAAGCGGCGCGTTCTTCGGCCAGTTGCGACGTCTCGTCAGTCGAATCGTCGAGCACCTGCACTTCCAGGCAATCGTGCGGGTAATCCAGCGCGGCAGCCGCGTCGATCAAGCGTTCAATCACCAACCGTTCGTTATAAACGGGCAGTTGAACGACCACGTGCGGCCAGGCTGCGGGAATCGCCAGGACAGGAGTCCGGGCGCGGCTGTGATTGCTACGGTGCCACAAGTACAGAAAGGTCAGGATCAGGGCTTGTATGCCGTATAAGCTGAGCCACAAGGCAATCAGAATGTAGAGAATCCGCGCCAAGAGATTCTACCTCCAATGAAATAGGCGACCGGACGCCACTGTCTCGGGTCCGGTCGCCATCGAGCCGAAGTTGATTGCCTTTGGGGCATTATACGCAATTAGCTTCGATTCGCAAACCCTCCGGGCTGCGTTATGTGAGCTTGCGAAAGCGGGACGAAGCGGTTACACTCGGAACATCCCGATGCCAGCGAGGCCACATGCGCCGAAACACTGCCGTTTTGATTGCCCTCGTTCTTGTCTTCCTCGGCGTTTACCCTGCGTGCGCCCAGTCGGTTCAACCCGGCGCCGCGCCATCCGTCTATTATGCGGGACCCGACGGCCGCGTGCGCCAGGCGCTGGTCATGGCGCACTTCACGCTCGTCGACGATCCGACGCACGCGCAGGTGCTGGTCCTTAACGACGACGCGCCGCAGCCAGACTCCCGCCTTTGATCATTTATCAGAACCTGATCCTGCCCGTCTACATCCTGCCCTCCGCTGAGTCGCTGGGCATCTGGGGGCGGGCGACTCAATTCTTCAACGTCGCGTGGTTGTTCTTCGATATAGGCACCAGCGCGGCCTTCGTCAAGTTCCTCTCCGAATACCGCGTCCACGACCCGCGCCGCGGCATCCAGTACGGGCAGTTATTCATCTGGTGGCAAGCGCTCTCCGGCGTGATTCAGGTGGCCCTGGTGGTCGCGCTATCCAGCACCGTTGTGCCGCGCTCGGCGTATGCACTCTATTCCTGGAGCATCATCATCCACACCTTCATCCAGATCCCCGGCTTTCTGGAGGTGATGCGTTACGCCCTGACCGGTTTCCAACGCTTCGACTACGCACAGATCCTGGACCTGGGGCTCGGTCTCGTCTTTCCGATGCTGACTCAGCCGGTCATTGTCACCATTGGCTACGCCTGGGGGCGCGCCCATCCGGTCTTCGGCGCGGCGATGGTCGGGCTGCTGGGCCTGGGAGTGGCGGCCTACGCGGCGGAGGTGCTCGTGTTCGTGGTCGGCGTCTGGCTCTACCGTCGGCTGGGCCTGGGGTTACGGGTGCTCTTTCTGGCCCACTTCGATTGGGAGGTGATCAAGAACGGCTTCCGCTTCGGGGTCTTCGAGATGCTGGGCTCGATGGCCTGGGGTCTCGGCCAGGCCGCCGAGATATGGATCACACAGGCAAGGCTGATCAACTACGCCGAGATTTGGGGCAACTGGGGCCTGGCGCACAACTTCATCTTCTCGTTCAACGTGCTCGCTACCCTCTACAGCAACCTGATGCCTTCGATCTCCGAGGCCATCTCGCACGACCGTCGAGTGCTCAGCCAATACTACTCGGCCCAGGCCTACAAATGTGTTTCCGCCAGCTCTTCTATTTCTGGCAATCTCTCGGCGCGCCTCTGCTGGCCGGCGCGGTCCACTATGTTATCCTGCGCTGGCTGACGGGCCTGATCTGGCAGGGCGAACAGATAACCAGCGTGATCATTTTCTTCATCGGCATCCTGCTCAGTTTTCCGCCGTTCGCCTTCCTGTACGCCCTCTTCGGCGGCTGGGATGACGCCACCCTGGCGGAGTTGCGACGCAGCGCAGATCTCGCCGGCTTCATGCGGCCATTTGCGCGCCTCTTCTGGAGCGCCTCGACGTTCGGGGTCCGTCTCAGCCCGCTCCACGGGCGCGTCCCGATCGACATCCGTCCGGCAGCAGTCGAAGAGGCGCGCACGCTCACCGCCGAGAAGGTCAGCCTGGCGCCTGGCGAAGCCTTAGGTTGAGGCTGGGCGTGTTATCAGCATGGTATAATAGAGCCCACGGAGTCTACGGACTCCACAGAGTCCGCTGGGGCACTGTGACACGCAAGGCAAGCTTGCGTCGTATCAATGGCGCGTCGTGGCCTTGACGCCCGACTACGCCGATACCTCAGCCATTGCGGCCTGGGTAAACCAGGTGAGCAAGTAGGCAGGCTATTTCTGAGCAGGAGCATGCACATGCCTGAACGTCTTCGTTGGGGTCTTCTCAGTACCGGCCACATCAATCGCTCCGTGATTCCACCGCTGCGCGCATCGCAACGCAACGAACTGGCGGCGGTGGCCAGCCGCGACGGCGAGCGGGCGCGCGCTTATGCCCGTGAATGGGACATCCCGCGCGCTTTTGACAGCTATGAGGCGCTGCTTGCCGATCCGGACATCGACGTGGTCTATGTTTCATTGCCGAACAGTCTGCACGCTCCCTGGGCCATCCGGGCGGCGCAAGCCGGCAAACACGTCCTCTGCGAAAAGCCGATGGGCCAGACGGCTGCACAGGTGGACGAAATTGCGGCTGCCGCAACCGGCGCCGGTGTGGTGGTCGCGGAAGCGTTCATGTACCGCCATCACCTGCAGACCCTCAAGGTCAAAGAACTGGTCGACGGCGGGGCCATCGGGAAAGTGCGACTCATCCGGGGGTCTTTCAGCTTTCAGATCGCGGACGAAGGCAACGTGCGGCTGAACGCCGCTCTCGGTGGCGGCAGCATCTGGGATGTCGGCTGCTATCCCATCAGCTACACGCGTTACCTGCTCGGACAGGAGCCCGTGGAGGTCTTCGGACGGCAGACAACGGGCGTGCACGGAGTGGACGAGATGTTCGCCGGGCAGATGCGATTTAACGGCGACGCAGCCGGGCAGTTCGACTGCGGCTTCCGGGTGCCCCACCGCCAGCATTTCGAGGTTGTCGGCAGCGAGGGCACGATCAGCGTGCCTGTGCCCTTCCAGCCGGCCACGCGCGCGCAGATCTGGCTGACGCACGGCGACGCGGAACCGGAAGCGATCGATATCAGCAGTCCGGAGCTATACGCGGGCGAAATCGAGGACATGGCGGACTGCATCCTGACAGGCAAGGCGCCGCGCGTTTCGTACGCCGACAGCCGCGGTAACGCGGCGGCCATCGTGGCGTTGCTCACGTCCGCGAAAGAGGGGAAGCCGGTCAACCTATAAGCGACGCAACGGGAGTGGTAATGTCCACGATCCATCTTATCTCGCATACCCACTGGGATCGCGAATGGTATCTGCCGTTCCAGGTTTTTCGCCTGAAACTGGTGCACCTGGTCGACGAACTGCTGGGGATTTTGGCGCGCGACCCGGATTACCGCCACTTTATGCTCGATGGCCAAACCATCGTGCTGGACGACTATCTGCAGATGCGTCCGGAGCGAGCCGAGGAAATTCGCCGCTACGTCCAGAGCGGGCGCCTGCTGATCGGCCCGTGGTATGTGATGCCCGACGAGTTCCTGGTCAGCCCGGAATCACTGTTGCGTAACCTCTTGCAGGGCGACCGCGCGGCCCGCCGCTTCGGCCTCACGATGCAGGTTGGCTACACGCCGGACCCTTTCGGCCATATCGGTCAATTACCGCAGATCCTGCAAGGCTTCGGCATTGACACGGCGGCCCTCTGGCGCGGGCTGGCCGACGAGCCTGTCGAGCTCTGGTGGGCGGCGCCGGACGGGTCGCGCGTGCTGCTGTCCTTCCTGCGTGACAACTATGCCAACGCGGCCGGCCTGCCAGTCGTCACAGTCGCAAGCGATGACCCTGCCGCCCGCGCCGCCCTGGTGGCAGAGGTGATCCGCCGGCGCGATTCGCTGGCTGCCCACAGCGCAGCCGGGGAAATCCTTCTCATGCAGGGCGGCGACCACGTCGAGCCGCAGCCCGCGACGCCCGCAGCCGTCGCCTACCTCCAGGACAAGCTTGGCGGTGACCGGCTCGTCCACTCCACCCTGCCGGCCTACTTCGCTGCCGTACGGTCCAAGATCCAGGCCGAGCACCTGCCGATTCCTACGGTGAGCGGCGAGCTGCGCAGTTCCAAGCATTCGCCCCTCTTGCCCAACGTGTTGTCGACACGCATGTGGATCAAGCAGCGCAACCATGCCTGCCAGTCACTGCTGGAGAAATGGGCCGAGCCGTTCAGCGCGTGGGCGAGCCTGCTGGGTGTCACCGGTCCTGCCTCCCAGGCACTGCAGGACCCGGCGCCCATCCTGCGCGAGGCCTGGCGCATGCTGCTGGAATGCCACCCGCACGACTCGATCTGTGGTTGCGGCATCGATCAGGTGCACGACGAGATGCGGCCGCGCTTCGACCAGGTCGAACAGATCGCCGAGCAGATCACACGCCAGAGCCTGGCCTCACTGGGCGCGGCAGTAGACACCCAAACTCCCGCCGGCTTTCCGGCAGGTAACGCCGCATCGGCCATCGTCGTCTTTAACCCCGTGTCCGGGCAGCGCAGCGGGGTGGTCCGGGCGGCGCTGCAACTAGCCAGCGCCGAGGAGTACGCGGTTGTGGACGAACGCGGCCAGGCGCTACCCTTGCGCGTGGTGGGCAGCGAGACAACCGAGATAGCCTACGAAGTGCTGGATCGGGACAGCCTGATGCAGCTTTTCGGCATGGTGCAGGGCGGCTCCGCCGGCGGCCTGAACCTGGTCGACCTGGATTTCCGGCGCGAGGGCTCGACCGTGCGTATTGAGGCCGTGTTGGGCGAGGTGTCCGAGCCGAACTACGAAGCGCTCGGCCGGGGCATGGAAGCCCTTCCGCACTTTCTGGCCGATCAAGGCATCAGCACCTTTATCGCGCATGCCGTGGCTGTGGTCACCAGCGTGGAGTTTCTGGCCCAGGACGTGCCCGGTCACGGCTACCGCACCTTCTGGCTGACCGGCCGCGCCCCAAATGCGGGCGCCGGCAGCGGCCGGCCGGCGGCAGGCTCCTCAATCGAAAACGAGTTCCTGCTGGTTGAAGCCGGCCGGGCGGATGCTACACTCAGCATAACCGATAAGCGCAGCGGCTTGCGCTACCTGGGCCTCAATCTGCTGGTCGACGGTGGCGACAGCGGCGATGAGTACAACTACTCGCCCCCGGCCGGCGACCGGCCGGTGAGCCTGGGCAACACCGAGCCCCTTGCACCGGTCAGCGTGCAGATGAGCGATGACGGTGTGCGCCAGACGCTGGAGTTCTCGTATACCCTGCCCGTCCCCGCCGGGCTCGCCGCTGATCGGCGTAGCCGGGCCGGAGAAGCGCCGCTTTCCGTCCGCACCACGGCCACTCTGGCGCCGGGCAGCGCACGGGTCGACGTGATCACGGAACTGGATAACCGGTCACGCGACCATCGCCTGCGGGTCCACTTCCCGGCGCCATTTGCGGTCAAGGCGGCCGACTACGACGGGCACTTCCAGGTCGTGCGCCGCCCGGTCGCCCTGCCCCTGGCAGATGAGACCTGGGCCGAGCAGCCCCGGCCAGAAGTGCCGCAACGGATATGGACGGATGTGTCAGACGGCGGAGCGGGCCTAATGGTCGCCGCCAAGGGGCTGCCGGAAGTGGAAGTCAGGGCGCCGGAGGGCGGCGGGTGCGAGATTGCGCTGACGCTGCTACGCTGCGTCGGCTGGCTGTCGCGCGATGACTTTGCGACGCGTCGCGGTCACGCCGGCCCGGCCATCGCCACCCCCGGCGCCCAGGAGCCGGGCCGCCATCGCTTCGAATACTCCATCATCCCACATGCCGGTGACTGGCTCGCGACCGGCGCGTACCTGGAGGCGTACGCCTTTGACGCGCCATTGCAGACCCTTACCGTCCCGCTGCATGCAGGGCGCTTGCCCGCGCGGGCTTCGCTGCTGAGCAGCGAACCGGCGTCGTTTGTCATCAGCGCCGTCAAAACTGCCGAGGACAGCCATGGGTTGGTCGTACGCGGTTATAACATAGAGAGCCAGCCAACTGAAGTGCGCCTGGCGCCCTGGCTAAGATTCGCGTCTGCGGCACGCGTGCGCCTGGACGAACAGGGAGGCGCCCCTCTGGTGGTGGACCCCGACGGCAGCGTCACTTTCTCGGCCCGCCCGCACGAAATCGTGACCGTCAGGTTCGGATAGAGTGCCAGGAGCCCGGCGACGGGCGATGGGCAACGCCATAATGGAGCAAGTCTTTGTCTAAGTATCGTTTGTTGGGATTCTTTGCCCACCCGGACGACGAGTCGTTCGGCTCCGGGGGCATGTTAGCGAAATATGCGCGCGAAGGCGTGGATGTGCACGTCTGCATCGTCACCGATGGCGCGGCCGGTTCTTATGCGCCAGACCCGACCTGCCCCGATGCGCCGCGCAACATGGTCGCCGTGCGCCGGGAGGAACTGGAATGCGCCTGCCGGGTGCTGGGCGTGCAGCTGCATAGGCTGGGGTACCGCGACAGCGGCATGGAGGGCAGCCCGGAGAACCATCACCCGGAAAGCCTTTACCAGGCCGATCTCGACGACGTGGCGCGTGATGTCCTGCGCCTGATTTGCGAGATCAAGCCGCAGGTGATCGTCGCCCACGACCCGACGGGTGGCTACTTCCATCCCGATCATATCCGGGTGAACCATGCCGTCAACCGGGCCTGGCAGGCCCTGACCAACCCGCCCGCCTACCCGGCGTTGCTGCCCGATAACTGCACGCCCTGGCTGCCGGACCGGCTATATTACGGGGTGCTGCCCCGCAGCAGTCTGCGCTGGATGCTGCTCTTCATGCGCCTGACAGGCAAGGACCCGCGACACTTCGGGCGTAACGGCGACATCGACATGACCCAGGTGGGCGTGCGGGACGATAAGATCAACGTGCGTCTCGACATCCGCGCCTACCGGACGATAAAGCAAGACGCGGGCGCCTGCCACTGCAGCCAGGGGGGCGGACCCGGCCGCGCGCGTGGCATCCTGGGATTGCTGTTCCGGCAGGCGCAGCGCTACGAGCTATACATGCAAGCTTACCCGCCGAATGGACGCAAACACGCCGATTTGTTCGCCGGTCTCCGGTAAAGGAACCAGATTGCGCCTGCGCTGGTACGACTACCTCAGCATCAACCTCTTCTGGCTCGGTCTGAACATCCGCAACAACGCGGTGGGCGCCATCTTTATGCCTTACCTGGTGGACGCATTCGCCCGCCCGGAGATCAAGAACACCTCGCTGGGTCTGATGCGCACCGCAGGGCTGATCATCGCGATGCTCGTACAGCCGGCCGCCGGCTTGCTGAGCGACCGCAGCACCCTGCGCTTTGGGCGGCGCCGGCCGTACATCCTGATCGGCGTCCTGCTGGACCTGGTTTTCCTGGCGGCGATCGGCCTTTCGTGGAACTACTGGGCGCTCCTGGTGGCGGTGCTTCTGCTTCAGTTCTCGTCGAACATCTCGCACGGTCCGCTGCAGGGTCTCATCCCCGACCTGGTGCCCGAGGCGCAGCGCGGGCTGGCTTCGGGGGTCAAGGCCATCATGGAACTGCTGCCGCTGATCCTGATTGCTTTCACCATCGCGCCGCTGGCCGGAGCGGGCAAGATCAACTGGGCCATCTGCGCGACCGGCGGGATGCTGTTGATCACGATGCTCGTCACCCTCTTCACGGTCCACGAGCGGCCGCTGCAGGTCAGGCCCGAAAGCCAGCTCGGCCCACCGATGCTGCGCGTGCTCGGCATGCTGGGCGGCATCGGCGTGGGTGCGGCCGCGGGATTGGCCGGCGGTGGCCTGGTCGGAGGACTGGCAGGGCTGATCGCGTGGCCATTCGTCGGAGCGGCCGCGGCCAAGGCGACCGGCGTGGGCTTGGGTGGGCTGGTCGCGATGGTAGTTGCCGTGGTCGTCGGCGTGTGGGCCGGAGTAGCCGGCACACTGGGGCGCGACGACTCGCGACGGCACGCTTCCTTCACCTGGTGGGTGGTCAACCGGCTCATGTTCCTGGCCGCGGTCACCTCGATCCAGGGCTTCGCGCCGTACTTCCTGATGTACGCTTTTGCGATGACGCGTGAAGCGGCAGCCGCGCTGACAGGCAACCTGATGCTGGTGGTCGGCATCTTCACCCTGTTGACGGCCATCCCCGGCGGCTGGCTCTCGGACCACTTCGGCCACCGGATGATCGTCGGTCTGAGCGGCCTGCTGGCCGCGCTGGGGGCCTTCCTGCTTCTGGGCACCACCTGGGTCCCCGATCTGCGCCTGATCTACGTGGCCGGCAGCATCATCGGGCTGGCAACCGGGCTGTTTACCACCGCCAACTGGGCGCTGGGCACCCGACTGGTGCCCGGTCCGGAGGCCGGGCGCTTCCTCGGTATTTCCAACCTGGCCGGTGCGGGCGCGGGGATGGTCGGCGCCGGCATCGGCGGCCCGTTGGCCGATTACCTCAACAACTACCGGGCGGGGCTGGGCTACTTTGCCATCTTCGCGTGCTATGGCGTCCTCTTCCTCCTGAGCAGTGTAACCCTGGTGGGCGTGCGGCGGACGAGGTTGCAGGCCGAGATTGGCCCAGCACCGGCCGTGCCCTGGCAAGATACCGGTTCAAGGTTTGCGGAATAGAGCTCACCCACAGAAGCAGGCCGGAGCGCGAGAATGGGTGCAAGTTGCGAGTGAGAGATAGGGGATGAGAATGAAAAGTCTGCTCTGCCTGCTCCTGCTGCTGGCCCTTGCCGCCTGCACAAATGTGCCTGCGGTACCACCCCCGGCGGCAGGCGCCGGGGCGGCAGGCGCCGGAACCGTCGTACCCCTGCCAACCACAACTCCGCGACCCCCAGCAGAGGCCACCCTCGCGCCGGCGCCACCGATCGTCGCCCGAGATGTCACCCCGCAGCCGTTGGGATCAGCCGGCGATCTTGTCACCCCCACCCTGAGCGCAACGCCGGGCGACAACTTCGTAATCCTCGCGCAGGGCCTTACCAGCCCCGATGACCTGGCGCTGGCGCCCGACGGCTCGATGTACCTGACGGATGCCAGCGACGGTGCCTTGCTGCGCTATGTCTCCGGCGCTGCACCAAGCGTGATCGCCACGGGGCTGAGTATACCAGAGGGGATCCTGGTGCTGCCCGGCGGGGACTTAATTATCGCCGAACAGGGCAAGGACCGACTGGTGCGCTATGATCCGGCGAGCCGGCTGATCACGCCTTTCCTTGCGCTCGGGAACAGCACCGCGAGCGCCGGCCTGGACAGCATCGCGCTGGATAGACACGACCCGGCCGGCCCCAGCCTGCTCGTGCCGGACAGCCCGAACGGGACGCTGCTGCGTGTCAGCCTGGACGGCAGTACGGTCCGGGAGATCGCACGCGGCTTCGTCCGCCCGGTTGCGGCCTGGGCCGAGAAAGATGGCAGCATTTTGGTCGCCGATGAGTTCGGGAACGCGCTGAAACGCGTCCGGCCGGACGGCAAGATCGGTACCGTTGCCCGGCTGCCCCAACCCGATGACGTGATCGTCGACGGCGCCGGTAATATCTACGTCAACTGCCTGGTCGACGGGGCCGTACATCGCATCGCGGCCGGA
>JADGQF010000259.1 GCA_017882045.1 Anaerolineales bacterium | reverse complement strand
CAACGTTGATCGACCTGCCGACAGGCAGGTCCCCGGCACGCCAGGTTGGCAAATACCGGTGTTGGCTTCTGAGCGAGCGGCTTGAGGGGTGAAATTTTCATCGACACAAAACCTCAGTCATCGAAATTCCCCCATCGTCGGGCCCTAGTAGATCGATTGCAACCACTCATTGGAATTGCCGGACTGTCTGCAACCAGTGCAGCGCTGACCGTCCGCGCCGACCTCTTCAAGCGCCTTTCACGCGGCGTCCAACAATAATCGAATCGGTTGATTTTTCTCAAAGCACCTATGGTCCGGGAGCGCACACTTGCATTTTATCTGTATTGCAATGAGAAGGTCTCGGCAACTGAAGTTGGAAGGACGCGATGTGCCAACATTCATAGGAAGTGGCGTATTGCTTCATTCGTACCACTGACATCGAGATTCAAATTGGCACCAAATAAACTTGGCCGCAAGCCCGCGTTGTTGTTGGCTTTTCCTCAAAACTGGACTACGTTGACCGGACACTGCTGATGCCGCACGGACTTTCCCGTCGTTCGTTTCTTCAAGGCTCCGCAGTGTCGGGTATTGGCGTGGGCATGGTCGCCCAGACATCGACAGCCGACGCAGCCGCGTCACGAACCGGCGGCGCGCCGGTGGTCGGCCCAGCCTCAGTGCCGATCACGCTAACGGTCAACGGCGTGGCTCGGGCGCTTCAGGTGGAGCCGCGAACCACATTGGCCGAGGCCCTGCGCGGTCCGCTTGATCTGACGGGCACCAAGATCGCCTGTAATCGCGGCGCTTGTTCGGCCTGCACGGTCTGGCTCGACGGCGTGACGGTTTGCTCATGCATGATGCTGGCGATTGAGGTAGGGGCGCGCAAAGTAACGACGATTGAGGGTCTGGCGCGTGGCGACACGCTGCACGCCGTGCAGGCGGCCTTCATCGAGCACGATGCGATGCAATGCGGGTTCTGCACGCCGGGCATGGCGATGAGCTGCGCCGCACTGCTTGAGCACACAGCGCACCCGAGCGCCGACGACGTTATGGCCGCGATCAGTGGTCATTTCTGTCGCTGTGGCACCTATCCCCATGTGGTCGCTGCAACGCTTGCCGCGGCCGCGCGGCCCAAGGCATGACACCATGGCCAACGACACTGGCACGCGCGCCGAAAAATTCCCTGTTGGCATCGCCAGCGTCGGGTTGGCCGAGCTGACCCGGCAGGTGCCAGTGGACGAGCCGCCCGCGCTGGCGCCGAACGCGGCGCTGGCCGTGATCGGCAAGCCCACGCCGCGCCAGGACGGCCGCGCCAAAGTGACTGGCGCGACTCGCTATACCGTGGACATCAAGCTACCAGGGATGCTGCATGGACGCATCCTGCGCTCGCCGTTGCCGCACGCGCGCATACGCAGCCTTGACATGTCGGCGGCCGCGCGATTGCCTGGTGTGCGTGCGGTCTTGACCCTCGTGCGACCTGACGATCCCGCCGCGGCTGTCGTGCGCTACGTCGGTGCGCCGGTGGCGGCCGTTGCTGCGGTGTCGATCGACGTGGCCGAGGCGGCACTGCGGCTGATCCGGGTGGACTACCAGGCTCTGCCATTCGTCACCGATATGGACCATGCGCGCGAAACAGCCGCGCCAAACGTTTTCGACAGCGCTTCGGCACCGCAGGGCTACGCATCGGGCTTTCCCGCGGCGTCAGGCTTGCCACTGGTGGGCAACGTGCGCGGGCCGGCCATGCAAGCCCGCGGCGACGCGACGCAAGGCTTTGCGCAAGCGGCGTTCACGGTCGAGGCAGAGTACCGCACGCAGGTGCAGACCCATTGCTGCCTGGAGCCGCACGCCATCGTCGCCGATTGGTGGGGGGATGGCCTCACGGTCTACCAGTCGACCCAATTCACTGCCGGTGTGAGGCAGGAACTGGCGGCGGCTTTCGGCTTGCCGCCTGGGCGCGTGCGTGTGGTTGTCGACGGCATGGGCGGAGGCTTTGGCAGCAAGTCGTCGCTGGGCAACTACGGCCGCATCGCGGTCACGCTCTCGCGTCAAGCGGGCGCGCCGGTGCGCATCGTCCTGGAACGCCAGGAAGAACAAATTGACGCGGGCAACCGCCCTGGCACTTTGCAGCGTCTGCGCATCGGTGCGCAGCGCGATGGCGCGTTGACGGCGATCTCGCTGCGCAGCTACGGCACTGCCGGTGTGGCCCTGGGCGCCGGCGTGGGCAACGTGGCGCAGGAGATGTATGAATGCCCGAATTTCGAGGGCGCGCAGTATGACGTGTTCACCAATGGCGGGCCGGGCTGCGCAATGCGCGGGCCGGGCAATACGCCGGGAGCCTTTGGCCTGGAACAAGCAATCGACGAACTGGCCGAGAAGTTGGCCATGGACCCGCTGGCGCTGCGCGACCGCATCGATGCGAGCCCGGTGCGCAGCGAAGAGCGGCGCCTGGGCGCCGAACGCATAGGCTGGTCGCGGCGCCACGCGCCGGGTGCTCCGGTCACCGATGGCGGGCCAGTGAAGCGCGGCATTGGCGTGGCGCAGTCGATCTGGGGCGCCAACGTGCAGACCAACTCGGCCTGCGAAGTACGCATCCATCGTGACGCCACGGTGGAGGTGCTCTCCAGCGTGCAGGACATCGGCACCGGCATCGGCACCGTGTTGGCCCAGGTGGTGGCCGAGGTACTCGGGCTGCGGCCCGAAGACATTACGGTCCGCATCGGCGACACCGAGTTTCCGGCCGGTCCTCCGTCCTACGGCAGCCGGACTACAGCGTCCATCACACCGCCAGCGCGCAGCGCAGCTTGGCGCGCGTTGCAATCGCTGTTGCGCGTAGCCGCGCCTGCGCTCGCGGTGGCGCCAGAGGATCTGCTCGCGCGTGGCGGGCGCATCGTGGTGCGCGACCAGCCGGCACGCGGCATGCCCTTTGGCGAGGCGACCGCGCTGTTGCGCACGGATCGCATCAGCGAAGTCGCGTCGCGCAGCGACGACTACGGCGGTTTCAGGCGACGCATGGGGACCGATGCGGCACTGGCGCAGCAGGACCTGGGCGGTGTCCAATTTGCTCAAGTGGCCGTGGACACCGAGACCGGCATCGTGCGCGTCGAACGCATGGTAGCCGTACACGATTGCGGCCGACCGATGAATCCTCGGCTGATTGAAAGCCAGGTGCATGGCGGCGTACTGATGGGTCTGTCGTACGCGCTGTTCGAGCACCGCATTCTTGACCGGCACACGGGACGCATGGTCAACCCGAACCTGGAGCAGTACAAGCTGGTCGGCGCACGCGAGACGCCGGTGATCGAGGTCATTCTGCTTGAGAACTACCAGGGCCGCAGCGCAACCGACGCCTACGGTGTGGCTGAGCCAGCCAACATCGCCACGGCACCTGCCATCGCCAACGCCGTCTACAACGCGATCGGCGTTCGCCTGCGTTCGCTGCCGATGACGCCCGCGGTGGTCCTGGCCGCCCTGGGACGGATGACTGCGGGGAGCGCAAGGCCATGAATTCCTTTGCGTGGACCGCCGCCAGTACGACCCACGAAGCCGCGGCTGCGGCCACGACTACGGTCGCCGATGCCATGTGCACTGCGCCTGACGCTGACGAGGCGGCGCTCGCCGGCGTCGTCAAGGCCGGCGGGATCGACCTGCTGGATCTGCTCAAGGAGCGCCTGCTAGCGCCAGCCATGCTGGTCAGCCTGTCGGCGATTCCAGGGCTCGGCGGGATCGAAGAGCAAACCGACGGCAGCGTGCGCGTAGGCGCCATGGTCTCGCTGGCCGATCTGGCTGCGCATGCGCTCCTGCGGCGCCGTTGGCCGGCGCTGTGCGATGCGGTCGCCGGATCGGCCAGTCCGCAAGTCCGGCATGTCGCAACCCTGGGTGGCAACCTGCTTCAGCGGCCACGGTGCTGGTACTTTCGTGCCGCGGCGTTTCACTGCCTTCGCAAGGGAGGTGGCCACTGCTTCGCGATCCAAGGCGAGAGCCAGTACCACGCGGTTTTCGACAACAGCACTTGCGCCATCGTCCATCCTTCGACGGCCGCGACGGTGCTCGTGGCCTTGGGTGCCGCAGTCGAACTGACGGACGTCCACTCGGTCGTGCGCAGGGTCTTGCTTGAGGAATTTTTGGTCTCGCCAAGGCTCGACGTGCAACGGGAAAACGACCTGCAGCCGCACGAGATCCTGACGGCCATCCTGTTGTCGCCGCTGTCGGCAGGTCTGCACATGGCGCACCTGAAGCAGGGCGAGAAGGACTCCTTCGACTGGCCGCTTGCCGATGTCGCTGTTGTCCTGGACATCGGTAGCGACGGCATCTGCCGAGGCGCTGCGATCGTCCTGGGCGCTGCAGCGCCCGTGCCTCACCGTGCAACCGCTGCTCAGGCCGCACTCGTGGGCAAGCGCATCGATGACAGCGTGGCCAGGGCGGCAGCGCGTGCAGCCCTGGAAGGCGCTACGCCGCTGGCCAAAAACGCCTACAAGTTGCCGTTGTTTGAGACGCTGGTGCGCCGCGCCATCGTGAAAGCCGCAGACCGCGCGTAAGCGACGATCAGCACATCGCGTTTCCAATTCAAGTCAGGAGTGATGATGATGACACGACGTCAAGCCAATACCGCAATCCTCGCAGGCGCGGCACTCGCCGCCGTTCCAGCAGCGACACTCTCACAGGCACCGAAGCCCCTGACTTTGCCACCCGCTCGAAGTGAAGGCGGCGTGCCCTTGACGCAAGCACTCAAGCTCAGACGTTCGACACGCGAGTATTCAGACCGGGCGCTGACTATGCAGGTGCTGTCCGATCTGCTGTGGGCAGCATTCGGCATCAACCGACCGAGCGGAGACCGCACCGCCCCCTATTGGCGCCATGTCATGGTGATCGATGTGTACGTCGCGATGGCCAACGGTGTCTGGCTCTATGAGCCCAAGGCCCACACTTTGCTGCCGCACTTGAAGGACGATGTGCGCGCGCAGACCGGCCTGCAGGACTTCGTGGCCAGCGCGCCGCTCAACCTCGTCTATGTCGCACACGGCGAACGCATGACAGATGTCTCGCCCGAGGAGCGGCGTCTCTACGCCTCGGTCGATGCCGCATTCATCGGCCAGAACGTCTATCTGTACTGCGCTTCGGAGGGGCTGGCAACGGTCTTTCGCGGCGCGGTAGACCAGGCCAAACTCGCGCGAGCGCTGAAGCTCCCCGACACGCAATTCGTGACATTCGCGCAGACCGTGGGATACGCCCACGGGTGACCGGCAATGAATTGAAATTCGCGAAAACAGGCACCGGCGTATACCCGGTTCCGCTGCAATTCAGTCCCCACGCCATCCAATCACCACCGATAGCTGACCGCCACATACCTGCCCCTCAAGCCCTCGCCGCCGGCATGCCTTCCCAGCTTGTCATGTACCCCGGCGCACGGCGATCCTGCTTTATCGACCAGGCCCGTCGATCTCTTGCCAGGCCAGCGCTGGCCGTCAGGACTGGCTGTAGGTCAGGGCGCCGTTGACTTGAGTTTCGGACCTCGCCCTCACCGCCAAGCCAATACTTGCGGCTCATTGCGCGCACTGGGATGCGATTCACCGCTCGGTCTGCCTACGATGATCGGCGCTACGACGGTCGTCTCGGCGGGAATCCCTAGTTCATGCTTAATGTCGGACGCATTGAGTGCCGCTACGGCTGAACCTATGACACAGGTTCCAAAGCCCATCGAGTGGGCGGCCAACATCAGGTTCTGCGCTGCCAGCCAACAGTCGGCGACTGCGAAGTGACCTTTGGACTTCGCACAAATCACGATCAATACTGGCGCATCGTAAAAGACGTTGAAGTCAGGCTCGCTAAATACCTTCAGGCCAGGGCGATCGGCGTGCAAGCGGGCGGCTTCCGTGACGAAGGAAACCTTTGCGAGATCGGACAGACGCATGAGACGCTTGCTATCCTCAACGATAACAAATTGCCAAGGCTCACCATGCATCGCAGTCGGCGCCCGGACCGCCGCTGCCAGGAGCGCGTTCAGGGTCGGGCGGTCAATGGACTCCTTCTTGTAGGCGCGGACCGAACTCCGCCCGAAGATGGCCTCCTTGGCTGTCATCGAGTAAATTGCCTGGTTCATTTCAGTTCCCTTCTGACTGGCTGCTTGCGAACTCAAATGGATTCACTCTATCTACTGCGCGGCTTGAGCACTTGATAAATAGCAAGAACCTTCCTGTACCATGGCGATGTGATGCCCGGTAGTTCGAGAAAGTGATCTTCAGCGGTGAACGACAGCTTTCTCTTTCGTCGCAGTCCACCTGAATGGCCGCTCCGTCCCGCCACGACAGTCAGGAATGGGCACGTTGTTCACCTTCACGAGCTGCGGCTGACTGGCAGTGAATTGAAATTCCCGAAAGCAGCCTCCGGCGAGTACCCGGTAACGCTGCAATGGCGCCTTTCAAATCACAAACTTCCGCAGCGCCGTTGGACCCCATTCGAATTCCGCACACCCATCACTTCGTCGGGCCGGTGGATTGGG
>JADGQF010000258.1 GCA_017882045.1 Anaerolineales bacterium | reverse complement strand
CGTATTCCAGCGCCGTCTCCGCCACGCGGCCGCCGATCCGGCCCAGACTATCCGCGGCCGCTTCACGCACCATGCTCGATGGGTCTCCGGCCAGTCGCTGCACCAGATCGGCGACCACCGAGGGCTCATTCAGGTCAGCCAGCGCAATGACCGCCGCCCTGCGCACACCGGCATCCCCGTGCGTCAAGGCATCGCGCAGAGGCCCCGCGCCGCCGGAGCCACCGAAGCGTCCCAGCCAACGCGCCGCCAGCCGGGCCTGCTCCACGTCATCGCCATACAGGCGCTCGATCCAGGTCTCCGCCGGCCCGTGCAGATCCGCGCCAAAGCGAGCATCCTCGCCGCCGGGGTGCATAAACTGGGCGGCCAGATCGGCGAAGGCCGGGTCAAGCGGGTCAGGCCCGCTATCCACAGGCTGCCCCGTCCGCGGCTTGCGCCGTCGGGCCAGCCGGTGGGCAAAGTCAGAGGCCCACTGCAGACTGGCGCCCGCACTGGCCGCTCGGAAACGCAAGCCCTGGTCATTGGTCACGACCGCATACTGTCCCGGCTCTTTCCGGCTGCGCAGGAAATCGACAATCGCATCGTCCGCCGATTGGCCCGGCGCCGCAAAACGCACGCGCACCCCTTCGGTGGAGAGGTCGGGGGACTGCGCCGGCAGATCGCCACTGTCGAAAAAAACGAGCATATCCTGGCTGGACTGGCTTCGATAGCCGCGCAGTCGCGCCAAAAGCCGCACTTCGTCGTCCGGGTTAGCCAGGTCTTCGTCCGGCAGAGCGCCGATCAGGTTGTGGCCGTCGATTATGAGCATAGGACGTGCTGCGCGAGACGTAACGCCTGCGGATTCTCCCGCCTGCTTGTGATGGTAAATGCTGACAATGTAAGCCTGCGGGCGAAAGCCGGAAACGCGTTGACGCTGCCATGAGTGTATGCTATCATTCCGGTGAAGTCAATTGGTTTCGCCAGACTGTGTCCCAGTTCACGAATCACACCGCACCTTTCATCTATCGCTTTTTTCGGAGCGCTCGAATCCATGAAAATCACCATGGCTCAACTGAACCCTACTATCGGGGGTTTTGCCGGCAACCTGGCCAAGATCGAGCAGACCCTGCAGGCGACGGCCGGCAGCGCTCCGGACCTGGTGGTTTTTCCGGAGCTTTTTCTGACCGGCTATCCGCCGCGCGATCTGCTCGAACGCAATTGGTTCGTAAAACAGACCCAGGACGCGATCGACAAAGTATGCGAGAACTCCAAGGCCTACCCGGAAACGGGCATCCTGATCGGCGCCCCGCTGCTCACCGGCCTGTCGGTCGGCAAAGGTCTTTACAACGCGGCCCTGCTCATCTACCGAGGCGAAGTGCTGTTTCAGCAGAGCAAGTCCCTGTTGCCCACCTACGATGTCTTCGACGAATCGCGCTATTTCGATCCCGCGAGCTCGGTCAGCATTGTGCCCTTCCGCGGCGAGGTGCTGGGCATCAGCATCTGCGAGGATGCATGGACGGATGCGGAGCTGTGGCTGCGCCTGCCGTACTCCTTCGATCCGATCGCCTCTTTGGCACGGCAGGGGGCCACGCTGCTCATCAACATCTCTGCTTCTCCCTTCTGGGCCGGCAAGGAGGCGATACGCTACCGCCTGATCAGCGGGCACGCCCGCCGGCATGGCCTGCCGTTCGTCTTCGTCAACCAGGTCGGCGCCAACGATGAGTTGATCTTCGATGGCTGCAGCCTATTCCTCGACCGCAACGGAAATGCCGCGCAGGTTTTCCCGGCCTTTGCCGAGGATGTACGCACGGTCGACAGCGCGCAACCGGCCGGCGACTCGACGTTTGTTCCGCAGCCCAAAATCGAATCGATCTTTGAGGCGCTGCTGCTGGGCATGCGCGACTACCTCCGCAAGACCGGTTTCCGGCAGGTCGTCATCGGCCTATCGGGTGGCATCGATTCGGCGCTCACCTGCGCGCTCGCGGTAGCCGCCCTCGGCAAGGATAACGTATTGGGCGTGGCCATGCCCAGCCCCTACTCATCGGAAGGCAGTGTGGCCGATGCGCGCCAGTTGGCTGCCAACCTGGGCATCCGCTTCGAGACCGTCCGGATCGGCGAGATATTCCAGGCCTATCTGAACACGCTTGAGCCGCACTTCGAGGACCGCCCGCCTGACATCACCGAAGAAAACATGCAGGCGCGCATCCGCGGCAACACATTGATGGCCTTCTCCAACAAGTTCGGCTACCTGGTGCTGACCACGGGCAACAAGAGCGAGCTCGCGGTCGGCTACTGCACCCTGTACGGCGACATGAGCGGCGGCCTCGCGGTGATTGCGGACGTGCCGAAGACGATGGTCTACCAGCTTGCGCGCTACGTGAACCGCCACGACGAGATTATTCCCGAGGCTTCGCTCACCAAGCCACCATCGGCCGAGCTCAGGCCAAACCAGACCGATCAGGACACCCTCCCGCCCTATGAAGTGCTCGACGCGATCCTGCAGTTGTATGTGGACGAGGGCCAATCCGTGCAGGAGATCGTGGACCGGGGTTTTGAGCGGCAGACAGTGGCGTGGGTGGCTCGCACGGTGGACCGCAGCGAGTACAAGCGTTGGCAGGCTGCACCAGGCCTGAAGGTCACATCTAAAGCTTTCGGCACCGGTCGCCGCCTGCCGATCGCGGCGCGCTACAGCGCGTAGGGAGGCCAGGCATGTTGCAGCGCTTTGCCCTGGGGCTCTTGGTGCTGGCAGTCGTCGCGGGTTGCGGAGGCCGGACGGCGCCGGCTGCCGTCTCTGCCCCCACAACCGTGCTTGCCGGTAGCACTGAGGCCGTCGCCGGCGGAGGAAATATGCTGCAAATCACCAGCTCGGCGTTCCTCAAAGGCCAGATGATCCCACTGATGGGCCGCTACAAGCGCTGAGAATCAAGCCTTCATCGCCCGGACCAGCTCTTCGCCGTACTCCTCTAGCTTGAACGCGCCCAGCACTCCCAGATCCGCCAGTTCCTCGATGCTCGCCGGCGCGGCGCGCGCGACCGCCATCAACACCTCGTTGGTCAGCACGACATCAGATGCTACCCCGCGCTCGGCGGCGCGCTCGGTCCGCCAGGCGCGTAGCCTGTCGTAGCGCTCAACCGCGGCCGGATCGGGCCGGTGGCCATCGTTGTGCGAGCGCGCCGGGAATGTCGGAGGCACGGCCGTCCGGCCACGCGCGATGGCCTCGAGCACTTGCGCCCCAAAGCGCCTGGCTTGCCAGGGACTCAACCCCAGGTAGCGCAGCTCGCGCGGCTGGTTACGGCTCAGCTGGATCAACACCCGGTCGTCCACGACCTTGAAGGCAGGCAGATCCAGCGCACGCGCTTGCCCATCACGCCACAAGTAGAGCTCGCGCAGCACCGCCAGTTCCTGCGGGCCAAGCGAACGGGCCTCCCGGTTGCGCCAGAAGCCCTCAGGGTCCCAAGGTCTGTCGACAGGCACCAGGTCGGGCAGCGCCACAAAAGCTTCGCTGGCTTCGCGCCAGCGACGCCGAGCCTGCAGCTGGTCAGCCAGCAAATCCCGCAAGGGCATGAGGTAGTGGGTGTCGAGCCGGGCGTAGCTCAACTGCTCCGCGGTCAGCGGGCGCCGGCCCCAATCGGTCAACTGGGCGCGCTTGTCCAGCTTGACAGCGAAATTCTCTTCGAGCAAGGCCGCCAGGCTCACCCGGGGCAGGCCCAGAATTCGAGCCGCGACCATTGTGTCGAAAATATGAGCAAAGCTGAACCCGAAATCCCGCTTCAGAACCACAACGTCGTTCTCGGCCGCGTGGAATACTTTCTCTATCGACGGATCAGCCAGTAAGTCGTTGAGGCCGGAGATGTCCGGCAGGCGCAGGGGATCGACCAGATAATCGGTGGAAGCAATGCTGACCTGCACCAGACACACTTTGTAAAAATACCGGTATAGGCTATCCGATTCGGTATCCAGCGCCAAGGCCGGTTCCCCTACCAGCGCCTCCAGCATAGCCGAGAACGTCTCGGGCGTGTCCACCAAGATTGGCGGTCGCAAGCCTCGTGTAACTGTATTTGCCGGCGCGCGTCCCTGCGTGGATGATGATGAAGCCATCTAATCTGCTGCGTACCTTTCTAGCACGGCCCGGGTTTCTCCCCCCTGGTAGCCGCTACCCTGATACCCGGTATCTTGATACCCGCTATTATCGCTTTACTTAAACCGGATGTCAAAGAGCAGCGACTGCCGCCGCTTTATCGGTACAATCCTGGCTCAAGGTTTGACAAAGCATCGCACGTACTGTATTCTAAATGACAAAAGTTACAGGCACCAGCCAGCCCTCGTCTGTAGCGTTTCTCGACCGCCTTCTTTGTGCCTTCTCTAACAAGCGTGCCGAGTTTTGACAGGAACGGTGGTTTGGCGCTAGAATCAAACTGGCGGTATGTGGGTGTTCGCAGGCGAACGCCGGCCAAGCCTGCTGAATACTCTCATTGGCTGTGCGCATTTTTCCCCATCCTGTACACGCAATGACCGGTCCTCATTTGGGAAAGCACGTCGCGCAGCTTTTTTTGCAGCCAAAGCAGGCGACTCCCTGACGTCCCGCATCCAGATACGCGCCCAAAGAATCTACGCAGGAGGAGTGCACAGAATCCATGTATCAACTTAACCTAACTCCCCTCGAGTACGACGCCATCTATGGCGTCCTGGTGATCGCGCTCTTGAGCCTCGTGTACGCCTGGCTCCTGCGGCGCGACGTAATGTCCGAGGGAAAGGGAACGCCGGCCATGATTCGCATCTGGACGGCAGTGAAGGAAGGGGCTGACGCTTACCTCTCGCGCCAGGCCCGTACCATCATTCCTTTCATCGGTGTCCTGGTCTTCGCGCTGTTCGCCAGCGTGTGGATCGCCGAACCCAGCCCCGCCGCGCAAAAGATGTTCGGCGACAGCGCCCGGCTCATCATCGCCTTCGGGCGCGCCGGCGCCTTCATCCTCGGCGCCACGTTCTCCCTACTGGTCGGCCAGTTGGGCATGCGGATGGCAGTCCAGGGTAATATCCGGGTCGCCGCTGCATCCATGAACAACTTCGGCGACGCCTTGCGGATCGCCTACCGCTCCGGCACGATCACCGGCATGTTGACCGATGGTCTCGGTCTGCTAGGCGGCACCACTATCTTTATCATCTTTGGCGCTGCGGCGCCCGATGCCCTGCTGGGCTTCGGCTTCGGCGGCACGCTGCTGGCGCTGTTCATGCGCGTCGGCGGCGGCATCTACACCAAGGCTGCCGACGTCGGCGCCGACCTGGTGGGCAAGGTCGAAGAGAACCTGGAAGAGGACGACCCTCGCAACGCCGCCGTCATCGCCGACCTGGTTGGCGACAACGTGGGCGATTGCGCCGGGATGGCCGCCGACATCTTCGAATCTTATGAAGTGACCATCGTCTCGGCGCTGATCCTGGGGCTCGCCCTGATGAGCATCACCGGCGACGTCTACTGGATCGTCTTCCCGTTGCTCGTCCGGGCGATTGGCGTTATCAGCTCCATCATCGGCACGTTCTCCGTGCCGGTCTGGGAGCGCACCGTCGCCAAGGGCAACGCCTGGCATGCGATGGAGATCGCCTACGAGGTTTCTTCCGTCATCACTATCGTGGGCTCGACCGTTGTCGCCTGGCTCTACATTCACGCGACCGATATCGCCAAGCCGGACATGGTTGCCAACTGGTGGAAGCCCGCGGCGATGATCTCGACCGGCGTTATCTTTAACGTCATCGTCAACCGCCTCACCGCTTACTTCACTGCCACCGACAAGACCCCGGTGCAGGAAATTGCCAAGAGCACCCGCTTCGGCCCGGCCACGACTATCCTGAGCGGCCTGGCTGAAGGCTACGAATCCAGCACCTGGGCAGTTCTGACGATCGCAGCCGCCATCATGATCTCGGTTCTGGTCTACGGCGCCCAGGGCATGCAATACATCATCTACGGCGTGGCCCTCATCGGCATCGGCTGGCTGACCCACGCCGGTAACCTGGTCTCCATGGACGCGTTCGGCCCCATTTCCGATAATGCCAACGGCATCGGGGAAATGGCCGGTATGGACGCCAAGGCCCGCAAGATCATGACCGATCTGGACGCAGTGGGCAACACCACCAAGGCTATCACCAAGGGCGTCGCTATCGGCTCCGCCGTTATCGCGGCCGTTGCCCTGTTCGGCGCCTTCATGACCGACATCGGCATCGTGCAGGAAGCGATGGTGAAAGCGGGACAGCTCGCTCAGAAGGATGTCCTCAGCGTCATCAACATTGCTGATCCGCTGGTCTTCATCGGCCTGCTGATCGGCGGCGGCATCCCGCTGCTCTTCGGCTCGATGCTGGTCAAAGCGGTCGCCCGCGCGGCCAACAGCATGGTTGCCGCCGTCCGCGTGCAGTTGGAGCGTCTTCTTGCCAACCCGTCATTCAAGAACAGCAAGCGCTACCCGGCGCTGTTCGACCTGAAACGCTGGCCGGCACTGGCCGGGCGCAGGTCTGGGACGCCGGCACCGGCCAGC
>JADGQF010000257.1 GCA_017882045.1 Anaerolineales bacterium | reverse complement strand
GTGATTTGGCGGGAAGAGGAAGGGGCGCCGGCATCGGCCGACGGCGGCCCGGACCGCAGGCGAGGGGCCTACGATCGTTTTCGCGGCCGGCTGATGATCCCCATCCGGGACGGGCAGGGACGAACTGCCGGGTTCGGCGCCAGGGTGTTGCGTGAGGACCCGGCCCGGCCGCAGCCAAAGTACATCAACTCGCCCGAAACCCCCCTGTTTGACAAAGGCAGCGTGGTGTTTGGGCTCGACATGGCCCGCAAGGCTATCCGTGACGCCGACCTGGCAGTGCTCGTGGAAGGCTACATGGATGTCCTGATGTCGCACCAGGTGGGTGTGCGCAACGTGGTTGCCGGGATGGGCACGGCGTTGACCGAAGCCCAACTACGCCTGATCAAGCGCTACAGCAACAACATCACGCTGGCGCTCGATCCGGATGCTGCTGGCGACCATGCAACGCTGCGTGGGTTGGAAACGGCTCGCCAGGCCCTCCAACGGGAATGGGTGCCGGTGAGAGATCTGCGCGGGCTTGTCCGTCAGGAAAGCCGGCTGAAGGCGCAGTTGCGCATTGCGGCCCTGCCCAGCGGGCTCGATCCCGACGAGCTGGCTTACAAAGACCCACAGGGTTGGCAACAGGTGATCGCCAGGGCCCGCCCGATCGTGGACTACTACCTGGTAGTGGTGGGCCGGGAAGAGGATCTGAGCACAGCGCGCGGCAAGGCTAACGCTGTCGATCGCATGGCGCCGTTAATTGAGGAGATCGCCGATCCGGTCGAGCGCCAACACCATATCCAGGCCCTGGCGCGCTTGATACAGACGGACGAACGGGTGGTCGCCGACCAGTTGAGCGCAGCCGTGCGCCGAGCCGAGCGGGAGAGCTCGCGGGAAAGGATCGCCTATAGCGCCCCGATGCTGCAGCCGCGCGAGAGTGGATCGGCAGCGAGGCAAACGCCCGGCGTGGCCGCCGGCCAGTCCCCGGCGCAGGCAGCCGGCCGTGGAGCGGTTTCGCCCCCGGTGGTGAGATTTGGCGCCGAAGAGCTGATCCTGGGCTACCTCCTCTGGCGCCCTGATCTGCTATCGCGGCTGGATGGGCAGTTGATAGAGGGAAACGCGGCGCCGTTGAATGCCGAGGACTTTAGCAGCGGGGAGAATCGGGCCATCTTCGGCGTTCTGCAGGCTGTCCTGATGGCCCGGCCGGGCGGCGAGCCGGCGGTGCCTGCCCCGGAAGATGGATTCCTGGATGCGCTGCTCGATCGCCTGCCCGACGAGCTGCACGAGCGCAGCCTGGCCCTGTTGCAGCGAGCGCAGCACGGCCTGCCGTTGACCGACGAAAAGTTGGCCAAAGACGTCGGGGACGTGTTGCTGCGACTGCGAGAGCAGAATCTGTACCGCGACATCAATCAGCTTCGCTTCCTGATTATAGAGAGCGAAGAAGCGGGCGTGGTCGAGCAATTGCGTGCTTATCACGATTTGATGGTATCGTACACTGCTCAGAGGGACCGCATTCAGAAACTATTGAATTCTCGCACGATGACGGGCGCGTTGGCCCAGTCATCCAATCAGATGAGCTGAGGATAGCATTTATGACTGCTGATCGGCGTCGCCGGAATGCCCGGCCGCAAACTGATTGGCGTGAAGAGGGCGGGGAATCGCCCGAAGAGCGCGACTCTGAAGTTCTCGAACACGAGGGCATAGAACGCGAGCTGGAACGCGAGCTGGAACGCGAGCTGGAACCGCGCGCGACACGCGGGGCTGGAACTAACGAGCTGGCGGAAGAAGAGGACTTCGACGAGGAGGACCTGGTCGAAGTTCGCATTGCCGTGGGCCCGGATGGTCTGGCCGAAGCGGTGACCTTCCCGGTGACCGAGGACGACGACACGCCGCTGATTGAGCGCGATGAGAAGCTCGAGCAAGAGGTCGAATGGGAAGCCAAGCAGCCGCTGGAGAAGGTGATTGACGAGTGGGACGACCCTGCGGCTACCAGCGACCCGGTGCGGATGTACCTGCACGAGATCGGCCGCACCGCTCTGCTCTCGAGCGAGGAAGAGGTCACCCTGGCCAACGCGATCCGTGAGGGCAAAGAGAGCGCGCAGAAACTGCGTTCAGAGGATCTCGATCCGGATACACGCGACCAACTGGCACTGGTGCGCCAACGCGGGCTGAGCGCGGAGCAGCGCCTGGCACAGGCCAACTTGCGACTGGTCGTCAGCGTCGCCAAACGTTACGTCGGGCGCGGTATGTCGTTCCTGGACCTTATCCAGGAGGGGAATATCGGCTTGCTGCGCGCAGTCGAGAAGTTCGACCCTACCCTGGGGTTCAAGTTCAGCACATACGCCACCTGGTGGATCCGTCAGGCGATCAGCCGGGCCATCGCCGACCAGGCGCGCACCATCCGCATCCCCGTGCACATGGTTGAGAGCATCAACCGGCAGATCCGCGCCCAGCGCCGTCTGATGCAGGAACTAGGGCGCGACCCGACGGCTGAGGAAGTGGCCCTGGAGATGGACTTCTTGAGCCCAGAGGACCGGCGCTCGATTGAGGAGGGCCTGGCGGCCGGCGTGCCGCTGGACGCCGCCCTCAACCGCCGCCTGGGATTGGCTGCGGCTAAGGTGCGGCGCATCATGCGTATCGCGCAGGAGCCGATGTCGCTCGAAACTCCCGTCGGCACCGAGGATAACAGCTCGTTGGGCGATTTCATCGAGGACGACAGTCTGCCCGGTCCGGCCGACCAGGCCAGCCGTCACTTGCTGAAGGAGCAGATGAACGAGATCCTGAGCGGCCTGAGCGAGCGCGAGCGCAAGGTGCTTGAGATGCGTTTCGGGCTGAAGGATGGCACTGCCCGCACACTTGAAGAGGTCGGTCAGGAATTCGGCGTCACGCGCGAGCGCATCCGCCAGATTGAAGCCAAGGCGCTACGCAAACTGCGCCACCCCATCCGCAGCCGCAAGTTGCGGGATTACCTGGGGTGATTTGACGAATTCGCCCATCCGGCTATAATAGCTTGGCGCTGTTTTGAACATTCCTCGGTAGCTCAATTGGCAGAGCAAGCGGCTGTTAACCGCAAGGTTGTAAGTTCGAGTCTTACCCGAGGAGCTCCCATACGCTTAGACCCGTCACCGACACCCCTTAACCCGGCCAGAAGGCCGGGTTTCTAGTTTAAGACCCGACCCGCGTCAATCCCCCGCGCCCGGCTTAGAGCCTGTTCAGCCGGCCATCGCCAGGGCGATCATCACAGCGGCCGAGACGAAGTTGAAAATGCCATGGGCCGCAGCGGCAGCCCAGATGTCGCCGGTGCGCCGGCGCGTCCAGGCATAATAGAGCCCGAGCAGGAAGGCGACGAACGCGTTGAGCAGCGTGAAGGGATTGGCCAGGTTGGGAGAGGCCCAAGGCGGCGCGATGGTGAAGGGCAGGTGCCCGATCCCGAAGACCAGCGCGGCCAGCATACCGGCGACCGGCAATTCGAGCTTTCCCATGCGCAGCACGCCCGTCCAATTGGCGCCGAGGATGGATTGATCCATGCCGCGAAACCAGATTTCTTCGCTAACGCCGCTGACGACCAACTCGAAGAGCAGGTGCGCCGTGATGTCGAGCGGGGTCAGGTTGACGGCCAGCGGGAAGGGCGTGCCGAGCAGGCGCAGCGTGATGTGCAGCGCCAGCATGGAGAGGATGGCGAAGAGTGTGAAGCCACGCACCAGGCGCAGCGAGAGCGGCGGCTGTTTGAGCACCAGGCCACCCCATTCGCGCCAGCCGCGGCCTCCAAACGCCACGATTACCAGGAGGGCAATGATCACTTCCCAGGCGTGGTTGGCATAGAGGATGATCCAGGGATGCTGCTGATTGGTCAGGTCGGTCAGGCCCAAGAGCGGGTAGACATGCGGCCAGAGCTTGGTGAACGCCGTGTCGAAAGCCAACTGACCCAACAGAAAGACCAGCACCAGCGCCAGCAGGCGCATGCTCCAGGTGTAAGCACGGGCCGGTGTGCGTAGAGCAGCTCGCATCGTTGCATCCCCTTCATCGAAGGACCATGACTCCGCCGAATGGCCGGTCCGCGGCCAACGCCGGCGCCGCTTCGGAGACCAGCACGACCGAGATTTTGTTAGCCTCCAGCTCGATATCCGGCACTGCGTAACACTCGTGCCGCACGTCAGAGCAGGGGAATCCGGCGCAACTGACGCACTCCTTGGCTCTCATTCTCAAACCTCCTTAGATCCAGCCCAGCAGCGCCCCAAAGAGCGCCAGGCAGACCGCGTCGAAGGCCAGGATCCCGCCGGTGATCCTGGCCTTGTGCGTAACACAGGGAATGTCATAGACCCAGAACGCGACCAGGAAGAAGGGCAGGTAGCCGATCAGAAAGATCAGCCACGGCGCACGCACGCCCCACCAGGCGTAGTCCCAGGTGAGCGCGCCGGCCGCATTGAGCAATAACTCGACGATCATGCAGAAGATCGAGCCCCCGATGGCGATGGCCAGGCGGTTGGGCAGGCCGAGGATGCGCAGGCGCCTATCGGCAGGCAGCATCTTCGAGAAAGTGATGCCGGCGATGGCGAACATAAAGCAGATTTCGATGTTGAGGCCGATGAGTATGAGCAAGGCCGTCTGTCCGAGCGCTCCCCACACCGGGGCGTAGCCTGTAAAATGAAGGACCAGATCCTACGGCTGCTGTGCGTTGGCAATGTGCTCCTGGTAGTACTTGCCCCAGTCAGGCTGCCGGCCGTCTACGTCCTTGAACCCGTACTCGCGCGCCAGGCGCCACGAGCTTTGCACAGTTCCCGCCTTGGCGGCGATCTGCGGGTCGGCCACCAACGCGGCGACCGCGCGCCCGATGTAGAAGGGCGTTTCGGAGGCGGCAAAATGCGGGTCCTGCCTGGCTCCTTCCTGCCAGTTCGCCTCGGTGACGCCGAAATGGTCTAACACCGCTTCTGAGCGCAGGAAGCCGGGCGTCAAGGCGAGCGCGGTCACTCCGTGGGGACGCAATTCCTCCACCATCGCCTGGGCGAGGCGGATGACCGTCACTTTCGCGAGATCGTAGAAGAGGTTGCCCCGGTAATTCAGGTCCTCGCCATCGGTAATCTCGATGATGATCCCATGTCCCTGGCGGATCAGTCGCGGGGCCCCGTAATGGGCCGTGATGATGTGCGTGTCGACGCCCTGTTCTTGCATCAGCAGCCCTTTCCGCAACGAGAGTTCCCAGAACGGCTTGCCCCACTCGCTTAGCTCGTCGCCGCCCCAGATGTCGTTCACCAGCACATCCAGACGCCCCTGTTCGGCTTCAACGCGCTCGAAAAGCGTGGCCACCTGCGCTTCATCGCTGTGATCGACCTGAACTGCTATCCCGACCCCACTGCGCGCCGTCACCATCTCGGCTGTCTCTTCGATAGTCTCTGGGCGACCGGCCGTGGCCGGCTTGCCGCGCACGCTGCGGCCGGTGCAGTACACAATCGCCCCTGCTTCCCCCAACATGCAGGCGATGCCGCGCCCCGCGCCGCGCGTGGCTCCGGCGACGATGGCAACCTTGCCTGCCAGCGCTGTCATATCATTACCTCCTGTCAGTCCAAAGATCGATGCCTGGGGGTGTGCCGAGGTGAGGTTTTGGGCGCAAACAGAACGGAAGCGCCGGTGATCTAGGTGGCGCTGCGGGCAATGGCCGGCAGCGTGAAACAAAAGACGGTTACATCCTCCGGTTGGCCGCCGATCGAAATCTCGCCGCCCTGCAACTCGATCAGGCCACGCGCCACGCTCAACCCCAGGCCGACCCTCAGTTGTTCGCTTTTGGATGCGACTACCCGAGGCGGGGCCTCGTAACCGTTCGTGAACGCCTGTTGCCCGATCTCGTAGCATGTCCGCTGGTCGCGCACGCTTCGATCCCGCATGATTTGGGCCCTTGCGGCCGCCGCCTCGTAGCTTGCCGACCTGTCATCGTACACCGGGACCTCAATCCTGCCGGCTTTGGCGCAGGCGCTCACCACCAGTAGCGCGTCCGTGTCGGGCCGGCCCGGCATGATCTCATTTTCGATCAACCGCACCAGTGCTTCGGCGAAAAAGCGCGGATGTAGTCGGACCGCCGGCAGACCGGGCTCGATGCGTTGCTCAAGCCTGACGTTCTGCTGCGCGGCCTGGGCTGCCATGCGCTCGATGACTTGCTCGACCTGGAATGCCAGGTCGTCCCGGACCCCTGCCAGCAGTTCAAACTCCTCATGCGCCTGGTCCGTCTCCAGCATCATGGCCGGCACCGCATTCTCGACCATGCGCGCCAGCCGGTCGCTGCCCGCTTTGATGCTCTGGAGCGACATCTGCAGTTCTTCAGGCGTGAGGCTGTCCGCGCTGGAGAGCAATAGCTCGGCGTAACCCTGTATCCACGTCAAGGGCGTGCGAAGCTTGTGCCCTAACCCTCGAGACACCGAGCGCTTGAGGGTTTCCATTTCATTGGCTGTCGCCTCTGAAATGGCACGCGCGCGTGCCAGCTTGGACTCGACGGTGGCTAGCAGAGCATCGTTATCGTAAGGTTTGACGAGGTAACCATCGGCCCCCAT
>JADGQF010000256.1 GCA_017882045.1 Anaerolineales bacterium | reverse complement strand
CGGGCATCAGGCGCTCCTTGTGTTGCTTGATGGCCGTAGTATAAGGGTTTCGCGCCGCAGGGGCTACTTTTCCTGCGCACTGGCCAGCCTGTCACCCCGGCTGTGCACCCGGCCGATGCCGTTAATGCGCTGCTTGAGGCGCGGATTGCCGTAATACTCCAGGCTGCCAACGCCGCTCAGCCCCACGTCCAGGCTGTCGCCGGCCCAGATCAGCGCGCTGCCCGTGCCGGCGATGGTGACCAACGCCGTCTGGCTTTCGAGCTCGCCCGCTCGGAAACTGCCCACGCCGCTCAGGCTCAACCTCTCCTGGCGCACCTTGCCGGCCACCGTGATCGAGCCCTTGCCGGAGATCATCGCGTCCAGCTCGTCAGCCGTCAGATGGTCGATGGCGATGTTGCCGACGCCGCTCGTGTTCACGACCAGGCGGGATGTGTTGATGGCCGGGGCATGCACGTTGCCGGCCCCGGAGCTGACGACCTCCAGGATATTCACCATCGTCACGCTGATACGGATCGGCTTACCGGCCTGAAACAGCATCTTCAAGATGCCGATCGGCTTGTAGCCGATGTGCAAGGTGTCACCGCGTACCTCGCTGCGGATTTCCGAGAGGACTTCATCGTCCGCCTCGATCACCAGCGACTCGCGTTCGCCCTGGCTCAGCAACAACTCGCCCACTCCACTGAAGTTCAACCGGCTGAAGGAAGCCACCTCGCGGGTCTGACTGCGAATGGTCATACCACACTTCCTTTCGCATAATCGAGCCGTGCTCGGATAATTGAGCAGTGCGTGCCCGGCGCAGGCCGGTCACTGAGGGTTAGCGACCTGCTCATTCACTGACCATGCGCAGTATAACGCACCTCACGCGCGGCTGCGACCGCCAGCAAGGCAGTACATGCCCTGGCCAGGTGGCCAGTCTTTGTGTAATTATTGGTACAGTCCCCGTTCTGGCTGCATAATAATCATAAAATTGACAGATATTGAGTCTTATTGTAAACTCCTTCACGAGGCAGGCTTCTCCAGGTACATCGAGTTTATACCTCGCCCTGACCTTTTCGTCGCATCTGCCTTATGGCTTACTCTATCCTGGTCGAGGTGATGATGCCTATCAGTGTACTCATAGCGGACGATCACGGTGTGTTGCGGGGTGGTTTGCGTGCCCTCCTGAAGGCCGAGCCTGACCTGGAAGTGGTGGGAGAGGCCGCCGACGGCGACGCTGCCCTGACTCTGGCCGCCGCGCTGCAGCCCAACGTCCTCCTGGCCGACATCAGCATGCCCGGCCCCAGCGGCATTGACATCGCCGCTCGCCTCAAGACCAGCCAACCGGACACGCATGTGCTCATTTTGACCATGCACGACGACGCCAGTCTGGTAGAGGAAGCGATGCGTGCCGGTGCGTCCGGCTACATTGTCAAACGGGCGGTCGAGGTCGAGCTGATCAAGGCCATCCGTATCGTGGCGACCGGCGGCCAATATGTTCACCCCGAGATCGGAGCCGGCGCTGCGGCCGCCAGGCGGACGTGCCGAGACCCCGCCGCCTCGCCCGCGGCCGCCCTGACTGAACGCGAGAACGAGATCCTGCGCCTCACCGCCCAGGGTCACACCACCCAGCACATCGCCGCCACCCTCGGGATCGGGCCTGAGACGGTCGACGCCGGGCGGGCCGCTGTCTACAAAAAGCTGGGGCTGCGCGGCCGCATCGAGTTGACCAAGTATGCGCGCGACCGTGGCCTGATCTGATGGTATAAGCTGTAGACTTCCTCTCACGCTACGCGAGTTACGTGCTCGCCCTGCGCCAGTTGAGCTTCGTCATCGGCGCGGCCGCCGGCACGGTCCTTTTCCATGAGCCGGCGCGCGGCTTGCGCCTTGGCGCGGCGCCGGCCATCCTCGCCGGCGCCGCCTGCATCGCCCTCGCCGGCTGACCAGTCATGTTCGGCGCCGCCGCGTTCCCAGCCTTACCAGTGTGTCAGGATCGGTAGATCGCGCATCGTGACCAGCCCCGGCGGGGCGGCGACCACGCGCCTGACGGCGTTGACGGCGATCGCGACCGTCGCCACATCGCCGTTGGTGCCCTTGAGTGTTACCTCTAGCTCGGGCGCACCTTGCACGATGATCGTGTCCTGGTCGATCCCATAATCCAGCGCGGCGACGAAGACCATGCGCGCGAACTCGCCCTGCGGCCCGTAGCCCACCGCCACCTGTCGCAGCCCGATGACCTTGCCGGCGGGAACGTCGAAAAAGCTGGTCGTCGTCTGCCGCTCGGCCACGACGGGCTCGACGTAGGCTTCGTAGCGCACGAGAGGTTGGCCCAGCGTGTCGAAGAGCATGTTCATTGACTCGAGCAAGCCGACGTGGCCCATCCGTCCCTCGGCCATCTTGGCTTGGAATTGCTCCACGCTCATGCCCGAACCGATCTTGGCCTGGAAGGGACCGCGCCGTTTCGAGGCGTTCTGCTCGCGCCGGATCTCGATGTGATCCACCCGCTGACAGATGGCCGTCAGGTTCAGCGGCAGCGAGTCCATCACGAAGCCGGGGTTGACGCCCGTCCCGAGCACGCTCTTGCCCGCGCGGCGCGCCGCCGCGTCGATCTCGGCGGCCGGCTCGGCATGCGCCGGCCAGGGGAAGGAGAGTTCCTCGGACGTCGAGACGACGTCCAACCCGGCGTCGAGCAGCTCGATCACCTGGTCCTTGAACAGGTCGAAGTACGAATTGGTGGTGTGCAACGCCACCTCGGCAGGGGCGCGCTCCAACGCCTCCGCCAGCCCTCGGCTGACCGGGAAGCCCAGCTTGCGTTCCAGCCCGATCACTTCGCCGGCGTCCCGCCCTGCCTTGGATGGGTCAACGTCGACCGCCCCGACCAGTTCCAACCCCGGCCGCGCCAGCACGTGGCGCGCCATCGCGCTGCCGATCGGCCCCAGGCCATATTGGATGACGCGGATCGTGTTTGCCATGGTATATTCCTCCTTTGGTAGGTGGTTTTCAGCGGCATTGTACCCCAGGAGGACCAATGGGGTATACTTGCGCACGCAACCCCTCGCTTCCTGACGGCGCGCGCCCACAAAGCAAGCTGTGCCATGCCTCAAAGATACCTGGCGCCGATGTTGCAGGCCTTCATGCTCGTGTCCGGTGTCTCGCAGGGCACGAGCGGCCTGTGGCCGGTTTACCTGGCCCGGCTGGGCGGCGGGCCGGCCTTCGCAAGTAGCGGCATATCGCCCGGCGGTTGAAACCGCTGCAACGCTTGCCAAGTCCACCTGCGTGGACTCCGGAGGCCTGCGTACTTGCGCAGGCTGGCGCCAGTCGCCGGAGGGCGACTTTGCATTGGTGGCCGCGACCTTGGTCGCCGGGCGCCGGGCGCCCGGCTCTGGAGGAGTGAAATGGCCGATTACGATCTTCGTTCGTTGGACCTGCCGAAGCTCAGCGGGCGGGCGTTGCGCCTCTTGGCCGGCGCCGTTTCCAGCCCGGCCACGCGCGGCGCCTTCCTGCCTGCCCTGCTCAAACAGGCCGGCTTCGCCGCCCCGCGCGCCCTTCATCCGGAAGAAGCTCCCACCTTTTATCCCCTGGTGCGCGCCGCCTCGCCTGCCCAACGCCCGCTGACGCCCGCCGAAGACGAGACTTTCCTGGGGGCGCCGCTCTCCGGCTCCCCGTTCAGCACCGTGCGGGATTATGCGCGGGCTTACCGGGACGGCGTGACGACCCCGGAAGAGGTCGCCGGCAAGCTGCTGGCGGCGATCGTCGAGAGCGACGCGGCGGACCCGCCCCTGCACGCCTTCATCGCCAACGATCGGGAAGATGTCCTGGCCCAGGCGCGCGCCGCGACCGCGCGCATACGGGCCGGGCGGCCGCTGAGCCTGCTCGACGGCGTGCCGGTAGCGGTTAAGGACGAAGTGGACCAGGCGCCGTATCCGACGACCGCGGGCACCACCTTCCTGGGACAGCAGCCGGCGGCCGAGTACGCGACCAGCGTGGCCGGCCTGCGTGCCGCGGGCGCGCTGCTGATCGGCAAGGCCAATATGCACGAGATCGGCATCGACCCCAGCGGGGCCAACGTCCACTACGGCGCGACCCGCAATCCCTATGATCCGAGCCGCGACACCGGCGGCAGCTCGAGCGGACCCAGCGCCGCGGTCGCGGCCGGCCTGTGCCCGGTTGCCACCGAGCTGATGCGTTACGCCTTTCCCGCCAACCTGGCAGGCTTGCCCGCCATCACCTTCCCCGTGGGCTACGACGAGCACGAGCTGCCCGTGGGGATGCAGGCCATGGGGCGGCATTGGGACGAGGCCCTTCTGCTGCGCCTGGCCTACGTGGTGGAGCAATCCGTCGCGCGCCGCCGCCCGCGAATGTTCTACCCGATCCTCGCCTGAGTGGTGTCCATATCCCAGGCCCTGAAACCGTCGAAGCCGGCCTGCCCTGACTCGAAAACCAGCCCCAGCCGGCCGGACGCCTGCGGCGGCAAAGAATAGCACTGCACCAGGCGTTCGGCAAGGTAGAATTCGAGCAAGGACTGGCGCACCAGCAGGCGGAACTGCGTGCTCTGGCCCGACTGGATGCCTACTTCGAGGTAGTCATCCAAAGCGTCCGCCAAGCAGTGCGTACTCGTTCCCTGCGCGCACCGCGAACTCCGCGGCCCCCTCATTCTCGCCCGCAGTGGCCACCGTTTGCCCCGCGCATCCCACCGCAAAGCCCCCACGCGCCCGCACCCGGCAGCGGCCGTCGCGACCGGCCCGTAGCCTGGCCTCCGTCAGCCGGCCGTCCTGCCAGGCGATGTCCACCTCGTAGCCGCCGCGTGCCCGCAGACCCTTGACATAACCGGCCGGCCAGGCGGCGGGCAAGGCGGGCAGCAGGCTGATTTCTCCGGCCTGGCTCTGCAGTAGCATCTCGGCGATGCCCGCGGCCCCGCCCAGGTTGCCATCGATCTGGAAGATCGCCGGCGGGTAGGAGTTGAAGAGGTTGGGGAAGGTGCTGTTGCTCAATAACTGGCGCAGCATCGTGTGCGCCGCCTCCGGCTCCTCGAGCCGCGCCCACAGGTTGACGATCCAGGCCGCGCTCCATCCTGTATACCCACCCCCGTGCGCGAGCCGGCGCTCCAGCACCTTGCGCGCCGCCTGGGCCAGTGCGGGGGTCGCACGCAGGTCGATCTGGTTGCCCGGATAGAGGGCGTACAGATGCGAGAGGTGGCGATGTCCCGGCTCGACCTCGTCCCAGTCCTCGCTCCATTCCATCAACTGCCCAAAGCGGCCCACTTGCAGCGGCGCGAGCCGCGCCAGGGCGGCTTGCAGCTGCGCGCACAGCTCGGCGTCCACGTCCAGCTGCCGGGCCGCCTCGACGACGTGGCCGAACAGCTCGTGGATGATCTGCAGGTCCATGGCCGGCCCTGCGCATAGCCCGCTCTCCCGGCCGTCCGCCGTGCGGAACGTGTTCTCCGGCGAGACCGAAGGGCAGGTCAGCAGCCAGCCGTGCGCCGGGTCGGCCACCAGGTAGTCCAGGTAGAAGAGGGCGGCTTCCTTCAGCACCGGGTAGGCCTGCGCCAGGTATTCCCGCTCGCCGCTGAAGGCGTAGTGCTCCCACAGGTGTGCGCACAACCAGCCGGAGCCCGCCGGCCACATTCCCCACGGATTGGCGTTTTCCACCGCGGCCGTGTTGCCCCACAGGTCCGTGTTGTGGTGGAGGACCCAGCCGCGGCAGCCATAGTGGACGCGCGCCGTCTCCCGGCCGGGCGGCACGCGCCGCTCGATCAGCGCCAGCAGCGGCGTGTGGCACTCGGCCAGGTTGCAGACCTCGGCCGGCCAGTAGTTCATCTGGGTGTTGATGTTGGTGGTCCACTTGCTGCCCCAGGCCGGCTCGCACTTCATCAGACAGATGGGGCATCTCGCTCATGCCTCTATCCTACCATAAGATGATCCTTCAGGCACCTGGGCCCCTGATTGGAACCCCGTAAACGGTTACGACGATTGAATCTGGTCGTTGACCCCGATCACCTGGCCCTGCTCGTTCAGCAGCGGCCCGCCCGCGTTGCCCGGGTTGATGGCCGCGTCGGTCTGGATTGCCTCCGGGATGCTGAAGTTGGTCTGCGAAGGGATGACCCGGCCCAGCGCGCTGACGATCCCCTCGGTCATGGTGTTCTGGTAGCCGAACGGGTTGCCGAGCGCGATGGCCATCTGCCCCACCTCCACCTGGCGCATGTCGCCCCGCTCGATCGGCACCAGGCCGGCGACCAGGCTGGAGTCGACCTGGATCACGGCGATGTCACCACCCGGGTCGCTGCCCACCAGCGTCGCATCCGTTTAAGTGCCGTCGGCGAACACCACCTGGAGCTGATCGGCGCCCGACACCACGTGGTCATTGGTGACGATATGGCCCTGCCCGTCCCACAGGAAGCCCGACCCCTCGCCCTGTGGCAGCATACCTACGCCTTGACCGAGCCGCGAGCGGCCCTGCGACAGGGTCACTACCTCCACCACCGAGGGATTGACCTTCTGATAGACCGCCTCGAGAATCTGGCTCTGATCGTTGGCGCCGGGCTGGACCTGGATCGTGAGCGGCTGCGCGGT
>JADGQF010000061.1 GCA_017882045.1 Anaerolineales bacterium | reverse complement strand
AGCGATACATGATCTGCGGCCGGTTCGGGTCGGAGATCGGGTTCTTGGGCGAGCAGTGCGGGATGAACATGGGGGAGGCGTCCAGGGTGGCCTGGGCTGCCGAGGCGGCATCCAGTGTGGGAGTGACCTCGGCGGTCGCTGTCAGCGCCTGGCTCGCGTCCGGCGTGACCGTGAGCGTGAGGGCCGTCGCAGGACCGGCGATAGATGTGCCAGTTGTGCTGACAAACGGGCTGCCGGCCCCGAGCAGCGCCAGTCGGCCCAGGGTCGACGGGCGCGGCGCGGCCAGACCGGTCTTTCCGCCGGCGCGGGCCGGACGCGGTAGTTGGGCGGCGCCGGGCGTGGCGACGTCCCGTGTGGCGGCATTCGGCGTGGTGGGGCCCGGCGTCCAGGTCGGCTCCGGCGTGGGCGTTGGCGCCAGGTTCCAGGTGAGACCGCCGTCGCGGCTGAGGTAGTCGCGCGTGCCGGTGCGGGCAATGAGGTCGCCGTTTTGCTCCGCCAGGCAATAGACTCCCGGATCGCCGCGCGGCTGGGGGCTATCGGCCATGGTGAGCAGCATGGAGAGTGGGACGACCAGCCAGGCCAGGTAGCGCGCGGCGGGAGGCCGGCGTAGCGGATGGCCCGCAGGCCGGCGGCAGATCTGAATCGGCCAGCGGATAAGCGGATGGCGCGTGCGCCAAATAACGCCGGTTGTCCAGAGCTTCCAGGCGGGGAGCAGGGCGAGCACGGCGAGCAGGTCGGTGGGGTCGCGGCGCCAGGCGACCGGGAAGCCGAAGAGGGCGCCTGCGGTGGCGTTGACGAGCGCGTTGCAGGCGGGGATGGTTTTGGCCAGCGCGAAGATGCCGCCGATGAGGGCGAAGCCGGCTGCGCCGGATAGGCGCCAGGGGGTGAGCAACCCGCGGCCAGGGCAGGGGATAGCCCGTCTCTGGGCTAACGGTTGCGCTGGATCCGACCGCAAGCTGCGTGCTCCGGCCGGCCGGCGCGCCCATCCCCAGCGCAGCGCGTCGATCAGCAGGGCGAACAGCACCGCGACCACCGGCGGCGCGGCGAACAGCCAGGCGAAATCGCCGAGCTTGCCGGTGAACCAGGAGGGCCAGGCGCGGCGCAGAACGAAGTCGTTGAGGGCCAGCAGTGCCAGGGCGGCCAGGATGGCGGGGTGCGCCAGGACGCGTAGCTGCCGTTCGTGGCGGTCAGTGGGCATGGTTGAGGCTCTCCTCTGCGATGGGCACGCGGCGCCGGACGAGCTCGCTCGATGGGCGCGCGGCGCCGGGACGACGGGCCCTGGCGGGCGGGTGGGATTTCGGCCCCCACGTTCCTTTTACCACTTTCGCGGCTCGCGTGCAAGAGGCTGGGGCAGGCGCTGGGTTTCTTCTGTATGATAGACACTTGTGCCTGGCGGCGACGCGGGCTAGGATACGCTGATCCTCCCCGATCATGTTGTTTGCGAGGCTGGAGATGAAGAAGCAGTGGATGGGTCTGCTGTTGGCCGGCGCGCTGTTATTGAGCAGCTGCACGTCATCAAGCAAGGACAAAGCGGTTCTGACCGCCGCGGTCCCGACTGCAGCGGCCCCGGTTGCGGGCGCCCAGGTGGCGTCCTCGACCGGCGCGAGCGGCGACCTGGCGGCGGGGTCGGTGGCCGGGCCGGTAGCCATAGCGCAGGCCGGCGCTCCGGGGGCCGGAGGAGCGGCGGCTGCGAACGGCTCAACGGCAGGCGGGAGCGCGCCCGTGTCAGGCAACGGGGTGCTGCCGGGCGGAGACGTGGCAACGACGCAACAGGTGGCAGGCGGATCGGCGGCAGGCGGACAGGCCGCGTACACGCCTTCGGCCTGGGCCGTCGCCCATCCCGGCGACTATCTGTACGTGCGCGGTGGGTATGGCAGCGTCTCGCAGGGCCTGGCGCTGCTGAATGCGGCGACGGGGGCGCACGAGCAGGATCTGCCGGTGGCCATGCCGGCTGCTGATTGGTCCGTGCTTTACCGGGTTGACGTAGACGGGCAGAACGTCGAGACCAAGGTCAGCGCGCTCGAGCCAACGGCCGGACCGGACGCGGCTCCGCTGCGCATGCGGACCATCGAAGGGCTGTACACCTTGCCCGGTCCCGGCCTGCCCGGCACATCCGACGGGCTCTCGCCCAATGGGCAGTGGTTGGCCCTGGCCGAAGCCTCCAACGGGCAGGACACGAGCTCGTACGCGCGCTTCTCAGGGCTGGCCGGCCGTTTCGTCGTTCTGGATACGGCCTTCTCCGGCCCAGTGCGCGGCGTGATCCTCGACGGCAACTATCGCTTTTTCGCGATCAGCAACGACGGTAACTCCCTCTACCTCTTGGAGAACGCGCCTCAGCAGGCCAGCCAGCTGGGCCGCAATCGTTGGCAGTTGCGCGTGTTTGACGTCAAGAAGGGGCAGATGGTCGAGGGACCGCTGTCGGACCAGACGGGGAAGACGGTCGCCCTGGGCACCCGCCAGCCGGCCACGCCGCTGAGCAGCGGCCGCTGGCTGTATACGCTCGGCGTCAACGACAAGGGCGACCAGGCGGTGTATGGGCTGGATCTCGATAATCGGCAGGTGCGCAGCCTGGACGTGGGGCCGGTGGCGGTGACGGGAGCGGCGACGGGGTCGGCGACGGGGTCGCAGGGCGGCGGCGGTGCAGGCGGATCGGCAGGCAGTTCTGGCGGAGCGAACGGCTTCCCGCAGGGTGGAGGACAGAGGGCAGGCGGCCAGGCGTTTGCTGCGCAGTTCGGCCGCCAACTGCTGGCCAGCGGTGACGGGAAGACCCTGTACCTGGTCGACAACAGCGCAAGCGGGTCGGTGATGGAGATCGACGCGACTATGTTCAAGGTGCAGCGTAACCAGGCCTTCGTGCTGCCCAACGCTGCGCCGGCGCCCCAGCTTTCGCCAACGGCGGGCGCAACGCCGGGAGCGCGCTCGCGGTCCGGGGCCTCGGGTTTCGGCGGGCGCGGGCGCCTGGCGCTCCGGGAAGCCATGCTCTCGCCCGACGGCGCGACGCTCTGGCTGCCGGGCAGCGGGGGCCTGGCGGCGATCAACACCAGTGACCTGCAACTGCGTGGGCTGTATTTGCCGGACGTGGGGGTAGAGAGCATCGCTTTCAGCCCGGATGGGGCCCGGCTATACGCGCTGAGCGCCGAACAGGGTAAGATCATCCGGCTGGACGCGCAGACCGGCACGCGGCAAGGCGAGATCGGCTACGTCGACCAGCCGTACGCCCTGCTGCACGTGCTGACGAATCGCTGAGCCTCTGTAAGGACTTTGCTTTCTGTTTTCGAGAGCGCTTGCGCCCCCGAAAACAGAAAGCATAACTTTAGGGACGTGACGATGACAGACGACACGGGCTTCATCCGGATGCTGGAGATCTCGGCGGTCATCATGGGCCGAGTGGAGGCAATCCATCCAACCCTGATCGGGGACGAAGACACAGTGATGCTGGTAGACACCGGGTTCCCCGGCCAGTTGGCGCTCTTTCGCGAGGCAATGGCGGAGGCCGGCGTTCCCTTTAACAGGCTCACGAAAATCGTGATCACCCACCAGGACCTGGACCACATTGGCGGTCTGCCGGCGATGATCGGCGAGTTAGGGCAAGGCGTCGAGGTGCTGGCCAGCGAAGTGGAAAAGCCTTATATTCAAGGCGAGCAAAGGCTGGTCAAGCTGACCCCGGAGGCAATAGAACGGGCGGTGGCGGCTTTGCCTCCCGAGGTGCCTGAAGAACGGCGCAAAGCATTCAGAGCGGCCCTTGAACATCCACCCCAGGCGAAGGTGAACAGGGTCCTGGCCGATGGCGAGGAACTGCCATGCTGCGGCGGGGTCACGGTGATCGCCACGCCGGGCCATACGCCTGGGCATATCTGTCTCTACCATCGAGGGACCAGGACGCTGATCGCCGGCGATGCGCTGAGGATGCAAGACGGCGAGTTGCTTGGGCCGGACCCAAGGGCTACTGCCGACATGGCGCTGGCGCTGAGATCGCTGAGCAAACTCGCGGCGTTCAACATCGAGCGGGTCATCTGCTACCACGGCGGCCTGTATGCCGGCAACGCGACGGGCCGCATCGCGGCAATCGCCCGGCGAGCCGCCGAGGACAACTGAGTGATCAGCAGATTGTTGTTTCGGAAACGCTGGAAGGGTGGAATGGCAGAACTCAAGGCTGGTTAAAGGGAATATCGCGGGGCAAATCTTGAAACGGAAACAACAGCTCGGCAAGGACATGGTCATATTCGGCAGTGGCAGCATCGTTTCAGCTTTTGCGCAACTTGGCTTGATCGATGAATATCGGCTGATAGTGAATCGTGTTGTCTTGAGCGCATGTAAAGTAATAGACGTAGACGAGGGCGCGGTCAGGATGGCAGAGTACCGATGCAAAACGTCGCCTCTGGTACACTACAGACTGTCGTACCGGAGCAGCCGAATTGGGACTGCTCGGCGCGGGTCTGGCCAGCGCGCTGATGCCGCACCTGCTGCCTGGCATCCGATGCTTAGAGGAGGCCGCGTATGATGCCCGGTGAGCACGAGTTCGACCATACTCATGAGGCGATATCTCACGAGGAGCCGGAACACGGAGCGCACGAGCGCGCGGACATGGACCGCGCCGTGCACGGTCAAGAAGTAGCACACGAGGGCCACCCCGCCGCCCACCAGGGGCCTGCCGCTCACGTGGATCATGCGGGACACGAGCAGATGTTCCGGCAGCGCTTCTGGGTCTGCCTGGTCCTGAGCATCCCGGTCCTGCTCTATAGCCCCATGCTCCAGACGTGGTTCCGCTTCAGGTTGCCCGCCTTCCCCGGCAGCCAGTGGATCGGGCCGCTGTTCTCGATCATCGTCTTCCTCTACGGCGGCGTGCCCTTCCTGCAGATGGCCCTGCCCGAACTGCGGGTCCGCCAGCCCGGCATGATGACCCTCATCTCGCTGGCGATCAGCGTAGCCTTTGTCTATAGCGTCGCGGCCACCTTCATCGCCCCCGAGACCGGCTTCTTCTGGGAGCTGGTGACGCTGATCGATATCATGCTCCTCGGCCACTGGATCGAGATGCGCAGCGTGCGCCAGGCGTCCGGGGCGCTCAGCGAGCTGGCCAAGCTGATGCCGGACACCGCAGAACGCATCCGGCCGGATGGCGGCACTGAAACCGTACCCGCCGATGAATTGCGCAACGATGACGTAGTGTTGGTGCGGCCGGGGGGGAGCGTGCCCGCTGACGGCGAGGTGACCGAGGGCGAGTCAGACGTCAACGAGGCGATGATCACGGGTGAGTCCAGGCCGGTCAAGAAACGGCCGGGCGAGCGGGTCATCGCCGGGACGATCAACGGCGACGGCAGCCTGCGAGTGAAGGTCACCGCAACAGGCCAGCAGACAGCGCTGGCCGGCATCATGCGTCTCGTGCGCGAGGCCCAGCAGAGCAAGTCGCGCACCCAGGTGCTGGCCGACAAAGCCGCCGGCTGGCTGTTCTACGTGGCCCTGGGGGTAGCTGTCATTACCGCTATCGCCTGGGGCATCGCCCTCGGGCCGAACGTGCAGGTGATCGAGCGCGTGGCCACCGTCCTCGTCATTGCCTGCCCCCACGCCCTGGGCCTGGCCATTCCCCTGGTCGTAGCTATCACGACAACCCTCGCCGCCCACAACGGCATCCTGGTGCGCGACCGGTTGGCGCTGGAAGAGGCGCGCGGGATCGATATAGTGGTTTTTGATAAGACCGGCACGCTGACACGTGGCGAGTTCGGTGTTGTCGACATAGCGACGGTCGAGGGGTGGGATGAGGGGCGAGCATTGGCTCTGGCCGCGGCGGTCGAAGGAGACTCCGAGCATATCATGGCCCAAGCGGTCCGCCGTTCGGCCAAGGAGCGGAGGCTGGCGCTACCAACGGTGACCGGCTTTGAAGCCCTGAAAGGGCGCGGCGCGCGCGCAACGAGCGAGGGCCACGAGATCTACGTGGGCGGGCCGAGGTTGCTGGAGATGCTGAACCTGGCGCCGCCGCCGGCGTTGGCAGCCTTCGTGGAGCAGGCCGGGAACAAAGGGCAATCGGCCATTTACCTGGTGTCCGCTGGGCAGCCGGTCGCGGCATTTGCCCTGGCCGACGTTGTGCGACCCGAGAGCAAGGAAGCCGTGCAGCGGCTGCACGACATGGGCGTGCAGGTGGCGATGCTCACCGGCGATAGCGAGGCGGTGGCGAAGGCGGTGGCGGCCGAGCTGGGCATCGATCAGTACTTTGCCCAGGTGCTGCCGGAGAACAAGGACCAGAAGGTGGCCGAGCTGCAGCGACAGGGGAAGCGCGTGGCGATGGTGGGCGACGGGGTTAACGACGCCCCGGCGCTGACCCGGGCTGACGTGGGGATTGCCATCGGCAGCGGGACCGATGTGGCGGTTGAGTCGGCCGGCATCATCCTGGTCAAGAGCAATCCACTGGACGTGGTGAAGATTATCGAGCTGAGCCGCGCCAGTTACCGCAAGATGGTCCAGAACCTGGCCTGGGCCATCGGCTACAACGTGATCGCCCTGCCCCTGGCAGCCGGGGTCCTGGCTCCCGTAGGTGTCCTTCTGTCACCCGCCGTTGGCGCCCTCTTCATGTCGCTCAGCACGGTGATCGTCGCCCTCAACGCCCAATTGCTGCGGCGGTTCAGGGCGTGATCGACAGACACAGGATCGCCGTGGCGCAGTCAGGCCTTTGCGCCACGGCGATCCTGTGAATCGATTCGTGAGCCCTTAGCGGCTCAGTTCAGCTCGTATCTCTTCGTATTGTTCCCGGGTGATCTCGCCGCGGGCATAACGCTCGCGGGCGATGTCCAGGGCCGAACGGCCCGGACCGTTGCTCGCCCGCTGACCCCACGACGGCCGCCAGCCCGACGCGTAAGCAATGGCGCCAGCTATTAGCGACAAAAATATGAGACCGAAACCCATCATCGTCTTATCCCTCCCAGTTCATCCCGAGTGAGGCCCCCGCTTCCGCTATGCGAGAAAGTCAGAGCGCATCCGCTCGTACTGTTCCTTGTCAATCTCGCCCTTGGCATAGCGCTCTTTCACGATCGCCAGCGCTCTGTCCTCACCGCGGGGTGCGATGCGGCTCGCGTCCCTCGACTGCCCGCCGCCTGAGCGGGTGAACGCCCGGAAGGCAAAGAACGCCAGGGCGATCAGGCCGCCCCAAAACAGCAGCATCATCAAGCCACCAAACATCATCCACCCCCAGCCGAAGCCGTGTCCCCAGTACATCATCCTGTCCTCCTGTTATCCTTCCAGGTCCCTGCGGATCGCCTGATACTCAGCTTTGGTGATCTCGCCGCGGGCATAGCGCTCTTTGAGAATGTCAAGGGCCCGCCCGGACCCATTGATCGCCGTCTTGCTCGCTGGTGACCGTTCCGTCGAGGAGTGCCCCCCGGTCCCGGGGAAAAGCCGGCTCAGGAGCCAGAGCGCCACTCCGACCACCAGCACCCAGAAGATCACCATCCAGAGCATCATCCCGAAGCCGCCAAATCCCATCATACTCACATCCCCTTCCTCCGCGCTCTCTTTGCAACGAAATTCTCAGTTCACAGCCATGAGTATAACCGTGCATTGTGACAGACCCTTGAAGCCAATGTGACAGTTCTGTAAAGGTTGAGGCGGATCAGGGTGCGAGGGGCAGAGTAAAGGTGAACGTGCTGCCCTGCCCAATGCCAGGGCTGTCGGCCCACAGGCGCCCGCCCTGGGCTTCGATCAGGTGCCTGGCAATGGTCAGCCCAATGCCGCTGCCGCCACCGGCACGCGAGCGCGACTTGTCCACGCGGTAGAAACGCTCGAACAGATGCGGCAGGTGCTCCGCGGCCACGCCGATGCCCGTGTCTTGCACAGACACCCTGGCAAATCGACCTTCGACGCCCGCGCGCAAAGTGACACGGCCGCCGGACGGCGTGTATTGTAGGGCGTTGCCGAGCAAGTTGACCAGCACCTGTACGGTCCGGTTGGCATCTGCCTGCACGGCCGGGATTTCCGCCGGCACATCGGCCTGCAACGCCACGCCTTTGTCCTCGAATTGGGGGGCCAGCCTCTCGGCGACCCTCTGGATCACCTCGGACAGCGCGACGGGTCGCAGGTCCAGCGGGATTTGCCCCGCCTCGGCGCGCGATAGCTCCTGTAAATCCTGTACCAGGCGTTGCAGGCGCGCCACTTCATGCTCCACACCCAGAAACGTCTCAGCCTCGGCGGGCAGCACCCCATCCACCAACCCCTCCATTGTGCTGCGGATACTGGCGAGTGGCGTACGGAGCTCATGCGCCACGTCGCCGATCAGCTCCATGCGCCGGGACTCCGTCTGTTCCAGGGTACCGGCCATCTGGTTGAAGGACTGGGCCAGCGCGCCGAGTTCGTCCTGGCCCAGGACTTCAACCCGCCCATGATAGTTGCCGACCGCAATGCTTTGACTGGCTCGCATCATCGCCTGAATGGGTCCGACGATCCGCCGAGCCGTGAAGATGCTGATCACGATGGCAGCCAGGGTCGCTGCACCAGCAGCGATTGCCAGGACTTCGTTGACCGCGACGGCGAAGCTCTGGTAGAGATCGGCGGTAAGCGCGGAGTTGTCACCGGTGAGAGCCTGCATGCGGGCGGCATGCAGGCTGAGCACAGCGGGAGCTTGGAGCTCCGCAGTGCCGGCAAGAACGACTACACCGACCACCACGATCAGCAAGTAGGATATGAACAGCTTCCAAGCCAATCGCCGCTGCAGCGAGGCAAAGAGCTTCATATGGGCTCATCCTCAAAGCGATAGCCCGCTCCGCGCACGGTCACCAGGAGCCTCGGGTTCTCCGGGTCGTCCTCGATCTTCTTGCGCAGACGTCCCATGTGTACGTCGACCACACGCTCGTCGCCGTAGTAATCGTAGCCCCACACCTGCTCGATGAGTTGCTCCCGGCTCAGCACTTGACCGCGGTGCCGGGCCAGGGCGTACAGGATGTTGAATTCGATGGAAGTCAGATCGAGCGGCCTATCGTCTTTCCAAGCCTGATGCGCAGCAGGATCAACTCGCACGTGCCGGAAAATGAGTGCGCCCTCTTCCGTGCCGGCTGTCCGACCGCGTCGCAGGATCGCTTTCACGCGCGCCACGAGCTCGCGCGGGCTGAACGGCTTGGTCAGGTAATCGTCGGCGCCGACGGTCAGGCCGATGACTTTGTCCATCTCGTCGGTCCGAGCGGTTAGCATCAGCACGTACACGTCCGCCACAGACGGTCCACTTCCTCGTTCCTGGCGAAGGCGCCGCAGTACCTCCAGGCCGTCCATGCCGGGCAGCATGATGTCGAGTATGATCAGATCGGGGGTGAAGGCCCGGGCGGCTTTGAGGGCGGAGGGTCCGTCGAGGGCAGTCTCCACGGCATACCCCTCCCTTTCCAGATAGGCTCGCACGGTCTTGAGTATGCCCGGCTCGTCGTCAACGATCAGGATTTTGGCGCCGCTCATGCTGTCCATTCTAGCCGATAGTGGCGTTAACTACTGCCAGTTGGATAGGACAATCAGTTCCTTGTCCGGTTCCTTCGGGTCATTCGTCTTCACGTGCACTCGGAAGTCATGCGGGCCTTCCATGCCCTGGTGCATCATGAACTGCATCGACAGATCAGTCTCTTCCCCGGGTCTCAGTGTCGTCCGACCGACGACTGTGTTGGGCGGTCAACAGCCCTGCTTGACTTCGACCTTGGGCAGGCCCGCGATCTCCAGCGTCTGGTCGCCCACGTTCGTCAGCTTGAAGCTCGCCTTGACCGGCTTGTCGAGCGGCAGTGTGCCGAAATCGATCTTCGCCTGATCCACCGCCAGCTTTGGCCCCCCTGTGAACTGGGGCGCTTTAGCGGCCTGCGCCGGCTGCCGCAGCAGGACGGCCAGGCCGGCTACCAGCAGCAGTAGGCCGGCTACTCCCACCCACATGAGCGGCGGGATCCGCTTTCGGCCACCGGCGCTGGGGTGCTTGGACGGTACGTATTTCTTGTAATGCGGGGTCCCCGATTTGCCCACTTATACCTCCTCCAGTCTGGTTTGGTTGGTTTGCCGGTTTGTCATTTGCCTGCCGGCTGGAACAGGAACGTTCTGATGTACTGCACCATGGCCCACAGCTCGTCATCGGTGTACAGCGAGCCGAACTCGGGCATTCCCGTCCCCATGCCGCCACGCAGGATCTTGCCCTGCAGTACCACGTCACTGGCATTGAGCATGCGCGCGGGGTCGGTGAAATCCGCCGGCCCGGCAGGCGGCGATGCGCCATCGCCTGTCGCATCCATCTTCTGCATCCCCGGCAGGTTTCGCCCGGCGGGGCCGTCGCCCTTCCCTTGCGGGCCGTGGCAGGCGGCGCAGTCCCGACTGTACAGGCTGCCGGCCATGCTCAGGGTCTCCGGCTTCACATCGTGCAGCCAGGCCCAGGCTACCTGGTCCCAGATCTCGCCGTCGCCGAGCTGCGAATGCGCGGGGTCGGCGCGCAACTGCCTGAAGGCGTCGGCAGGGGCAGTCGCCACCCGCTGGCTTGGGTCGAGCAGGCTCTCAGGCAGCCCACCGCTCGCTGCCGCTGCGCGCTCTGCCGAAGGGGTTTGTGCGGGCCTGGGTCCGTCCATCGGCCACACGGCGTCCAGATTCACGCCCAGCTTCTGATATAGCGGCGCTGTCTGCGTCTCCTGGGCGGCGGGGTGTGCTGCGTCCGCCTTGACCTCGATCACGCCGCGCATGCGCCAGTGGTCGATGCTGCACCAGCGGGTGCAGGCAAAGGCATAGCGGCCCGGCTTTTCCGGCTTGATATCCACTTCGACCACCCGGCCGGGCAGGATTTCCTTGACGTCCACCCCGAGCCCGGGGATGTTCAGACCATGCACCACGTCGGGCGAACTGATGCGCAGCCGCACCGGCTCTCCAGCTTTCAATACCAGGTGATCGGGAGCGAAGCCTCCCTGCTCCGGCGACCGGGCCACGATGTCGACCACCCGGACGCCGGCCGCCCAGGCCAATTGGCCCGTGCGCCACGCCTGGTAACCGAACAGGCCGGCGGGGAGGCCGATCAACACGAGCAACACTGTCATTACGGCGAACAGATTACGTTTCATGCCAGATACAGGGTCAGGAGCCCCACGACTGCCGCCAGGCAGAACAGGCTCACGGGCACAGCAGACCAGGCCGGCTGGCCGTGCTGGCGGGCCGTGCGCAGCGCCAGAGCGATCGCCCCCACCAGCCCGGCCAACAGCAACGGCACCTGGAGGTAGGGTATCAGGCCCGAGACGTAGGGCGTCCAGGCCATCTGCGCGGTTCCGAACAGGTTCCAACCCCAGCCAAACGGATCAGAGAGGGCCGGCCAGGCGTACGACAGGTTGATCAGGGTGAAAGATAGCGTGAAGGCCACCCAGATTGCCAAACCCAGCGGCACGAGGATCGCCGCGTAATCGGCGAATAGGCTATCCCTTCTACCGGGCGTCCTGGCGCCGCCGGCCCCGGTCCGCGCAGCCGGCTTACGCGACAATGCCTGGCCGAGACGCACGCACAACCAGAAAAGCCCGGGAACGGCCACCGCGTTGAAGATCAAGAGCACTCCGGCGTAGACGAACCAGCCGGGCGTGCCGACCGCGCGTGCCGTGGCCTTCAACCACCCATACGGGCCAATCAGCACCACGGAGTAAACGAAAGCCGCGCCCAGCATCATGAGCCCGTTGAATGCCTCATCTAGCCGCCGGCCCTTCGTGTGCAGCAGGTCAGCGCCCGGCTGGCGGACGTAGAAAGCGATATTGTCTTTGGGGCACGTGCGCAGGCACTCACCGCACATGCTGCAGTAGGTGTTGTCCACCATCTTGCTTGGCACGTTGAAGTAGGGGCAACCATAGCCCGCGTCGCTGCCGATGTAGCAGGTCTTCTCCTTGTGGCCGGCGCAGACGGCCGGGTCCTTGATCCGCACCGCCACCGGCGCCATCTGGCTGTACACGCCGACAAAACCCCCGATCGGGCACAGGTAACGGCAGAAGGTGCGGCGCTCGAAGACCAGGCTGGTCACGAGTGAGACCAGGATGAAAGCCAGCAAGACGAGCCCTGTGACCAATGGACTGGTCAGGATCAGCGCCGAGAACAAGGCCACAGCGAGAAAGCCAAAGTTCTGCGCCCAGATGTTGCGCAGAAACTTTGGCCACTTCCTCCCCAACGTGTACAGGCGGCCACCCGGACGGGGCTGGATCATGGCCCGGCGCTGGAGCCACTCGCCCGGAGCGGGGATGGGACAGACGCTGCACCAGAAACGGCCCAGGAAGGGGACGAGGACAATCTTCAAGAGCGCCCACCAGACAAGCCACACATACACGATGCCAAAGTTGTGATTGCCGGCCGGGGTACCGAAGATCCCGGTCAGTATCACGACCACGAACACGGCCAGGGTGACGGCGGTGATGCTCCAGTGCAGCCACCGGCCGAGCAGCACGCGCTTGACAAACGGAACTTCACTGATAGCCCAGCGCATCAGGGTCTCCACACTGCGGCCAGGGCGCCGACCGCAGCGATCACGCTGGCCGCCACTGCCCGCAGCCAGGTCAAGTTAGGGCCGACGACGAGCTTGCCGATCATGAAGGGATGCAGGTTGCCGCAGGGCACCGCACAGCGGATGTGAAAGGCGCCCGCGCGATCCGCCACAAAGCGCAGCTCTCCCGGCCGGCCGGGCTCGGCCTGCGTCGAAACGTCGTAGCCGTCCACGTAGAGCCCGTGCGCCACGTCTTCCGCCTGCAGCTTGATCAGTACGGTGTCACCCCGGTTGACGCGCACGATACTCGGGTCAAACTCAAAGGTACGCGCGTTGACGCTGATATGCCGTTCCTGTGGCGCCGGCCCCGCGAGGGGGACTGGCGCCAGCAGCGCGACGAGCACCAGGCCCAGGGTCACGGCGCCCAGGACCCAGCGGCGAGAGGCGAACCTGCTCACTGGTTGGCCGGCCCGAACTTGCTGAAGTCAGCGACGATCTGTGCGCGGATATCCGCCGGCTGTTTGCCTTCGCCGCTCATGCGCATCACCTCCTGCGAGATGTCGACGCACAGGCTGCAGCCGAGCGCATGATCGTCAAAGGCCACCACCTTGCCGTCCTTCATTTCCTTCACATAGCAGGACAGGTTGCTGGTGTGGCCGATCGCGCCACAGCCGCAGTAGCAAGGGACATTCTTTAAGGCATCGGGGTTGGCCACGGCGAACTGGTAGGCCGTGCGCACGCGCTCAGGCGCCATCTGCATCTCCTTGGGCAGGGCCGAGACCGGCGCCAGGGCCATCTTCTTCATATCCGTATTCGCCGCCTGCGTGGAACTGCATGCGGAAGCCAGGACGCTGACGGCGAAGAGAGCGAGAAGCAAGGTTGAGACGGAACGACGCAAAGTCTTTTCCTCCTGCGTGGCGGGTACTGAGAGCCGATCATAGACATTGTAACCAGATTCTCGCTGAGCAACAGGACCAAATGGTCTAGAGTATCCTAGGCCGTTTAGCGCGGGGCTAACCAACCGAATGGGCCTTTCGCTGGGACAAAGATCGCGCGAGAATCATCAGAGTGGGGAGGGGATCTGGCAGACAATGGTCTCCAAACCCGCGCAAAGCGAAGGGAGGAGCGTTTTTGCATGCGACGCCATATTGCAGTCATCACATTCGTCCTGCTAACGGCCGGTTTGCTCGCCGGCTGTTCTAGCGTGCAAGCCGGGTCCCCTGGCCCATCCGCCGGCCGGGCCACGGCCGGTGCCGGGGTGGAGCAGGTCATCGCGCCAACCAACCCACCGGCTAACGACCAATCTGCCGCGCCGCCGGCTGAGAAGGCGTCAGCATCCACGGCGGTGGAAGGGGCGGCCTTAGGCACGGCTGTCGCCACAAGTACTTGCCCTGCAAGCTCATCGCCTTCCAAAGCCGCCTGCGGAGAAGCCCACACTGCCAATACTGTAGCCCCGTCGCTGCCCACAGAACCTCGTGACAGTCAGGGCGGCGCAGTGACTGTCGAAGTGACACCTGGTGGGGCAGTGGACGGCAAGCTGGCTTTCACGGTCAGGCTCACTACGCATTCCGTCAATCTCAATTATGACTTCAAGTCCCTGGCCGCACTCAAAGACGACCTGGGGCGCACTTACACGGCCCTGGCCTGGGAGGGCGGCAATGGAGGTCACCATGTGAGCGGGACGCTGAGCTTCGACAACCTCCAGCCAGGCACGAAGTGGGTCGAGTTGGAAATGAAGGACATCGCGGGAGTGCCGCGCCGCACGTTCCGCTGGGACGTCAAGTAAGAAGCATCAATATCTACTTGCTGAGTCAGAACCGATCCTGGCAGACTCCGGTCGCCTGGGGCAGCAGTCTAGAGGCATCAACGAAATGAGTGAAGCGATCATCCGTGTCATTCTGGCCGACGACCATCCGGCAGTGCGAGCGGGCATCCGGCAGTTCATCGAGCGAGACCCGGGGATCGAGGTGCTCGCCGAGGCCGATGACGGCGCAGAAGCTCTCATGCTCGTCCGCCAACACCGGCCCGACGTGGCGGTGTTGGATCTCCAGATGCCACGCCTTTCCGGGCTGGAAGTCATCGCCCAGATTCGGCAGGAAGCCTTGCCCACGGCCTGCATCATCCTCACCGCCTACGATGATGATCCGTACGTCTTCGCCGCGCTGCGCGCCGGGGCCAAGGGCTATCTGCTGAAAACGGCGGGGCCGCAAGAACTGGCGCAGGCTATCCGCATGGTGCAGCGAGGCCATTCTGCTCTCGATCCCGAGATGACCGCCCGGATCATGGACAGGCTGAGTGCTCTGGCGCCGGCACAGTCGGAAAGGCTCAGCGAGCGGGAGCTGGATGTGCTGCGACTGGCCGGCCGCGGTCTGACCAACCGGGCGATTGGGCACGAGCTGAGTATCAGCGACCGCACGGTGCACAGCCATCTGGTCAACATCTTCAACAAGCTGGGGGTCAACACCCGGACCGAGGCTGTGCTGAAAGCCCTGCGCATGGGCTGGATCTCGCTGGACGATACCGCGCTGGCGCCAAGCAATGCGCGGTAGACCGTGAACCCGTCAGCCGATCACTCCCTGAGGTCTACTCTCCCGATCCCCAGGTGGCCTATCCAGCCCGGCTTCTTCTGACGAGCCTGGCGTTCCTGACCCCAGTGGCCCTTTGCAGCACGTGAGGCGGTTCGGTATCTCGGACCCGACCGGCCGCGTCATTCGCCCACGATCCGTCGGTGCAACAGGCGGAATCCGCGGAGGATAGAGGAAGAATCGCATGCAGAAACGGACTACGCTCTTCAGCTGCGCGCTGATGCTGGCGGCAGTCGTGTTCCTGGCACGGTTTGGCGAAAGCCCCAATCTCGCCCGACCCGGCCAACTGCCCGGCGCTCGTGTCGCGTTGGTTACCGTCGCGCCGACCTCCACCAGGCCGGTTGCTGCGGCCTCTGCTGTTAGCGCGCCTGTGACCCCGCTGGTCACCTTGTCGCCCGCGCCCTTGGCCAGCCTCTCCGGTGGCCCGGCAGCAGAAAGGACCGCCACTCCTGCCGCTGCTCCCGACGCGTTGTCGCGATCCGGCGCCAGCCGGCCAGCCCAGCCCACCGAAGCCGCCGAGCGGCTGATTTCGCGTGGGGTAGTCGCCGCCCCGCCTGCGACCGGTACGCTCGCGCCCGCAACCCCAAGCTCCCCGGCCGCAGCGGCGCCTGTTGCCAGCGATGATGCAACGGGTCCCCAACCGCCCGATCGTATCGTGGCCCCGACGATCAAGTTGGAAAGCAGGATCGTGCCGGTAGGCTGGCGCACGGTCAGCAATGCCGATGGCAGTACCTCAGAGGAGTGGGTTGTTGCCTCGTACGCGGTGAGCTGGCACAAGACGTCGGCCAGGCCAGGGCAACAGGGCAACGTTGTGCTCACAGGACACAACAACATCGAGGGCGAGGTCTTCCGCCACCTGGAAGACTTCAACTTGGGCGACCCCATCACGGTCTACGCAGGTGGGCGAGTTTTCAAGTACAAGGTCGTGGATAAGTTTATCGTCAAGGAACAAGGTGTCCCCTACGACAACGGCTGGCCAATGCGCAATGGATCGGGCCTTTCGCTGACGAGCGGCTGACCCTCGTATCATGCTGGCCCTACACGGGCAGCAGCCATCGCATCTTCATCATCGCTAAGCCAGACAAGAGCGGAGGATGAGAAGTAGACCAAACAGTCTACAGGGTAATAAGCTATTGTGTCCATGCTGGCAAGACCGTATGGCGCTTGTAGCCAGTGTGCCGCTCGTATACAGTCTTGGTAGGATGCAGGGCCACATAGACAAGGAGGACTTGAGGCGTGATCACCATCAACATTGATCCGATGATATTCAGCTTTGGCCATCTGATGGTTCGCTGGTACGGCCTGATCGTGATGGCCGCCATCGCCGCCGGCGTTTGGGTAGCCTCGCGCGAGGCGAAGCGCAAGGGGCTGGCAGAGGACTATCTCGGCGATGCCATCCTGTGGGTGCTGCTGGCCGGCATCCTGGGCGCCCGCCTGTTCCACGTGATAGACCATTGGCCGGACGAGTTCGCCGGGAACCCGCTGCGCGCGCTCTACATCTGGGAAGGTGGCCTGGCGATCTGGGGCGCTGTCATCGGCGGCCTGCTGGCCCTGACGATCTACGCCTGGCAGCGGGGGCTGCGCCTGGCTGTGCTCGTCGACACGATCGTACCGGGCCTCGTGTTGGGACAGGCCATCGGCCGGCTGGCCTGCATCATCACCGGTGATGCCATCGGCAAACCTACGGCCGGCCCCATCGGGTTCCGCTACCTAAATCCGGCCGCGATGGTTCCGCAGTTGGGTGTCTACTATGTCCCGACGCCAGTGTTCGAAATCATCATGAACCTGGCTATTTTCACCGTGCTATGGAGGCTGCGGACGCGCCGCCTGCCTGACGGCGCGCTGTTCTTCGTGTATCTCATCCTTTACTCTGCCGGCAGGTTCGTCGTTACCTTCTGGAGCGCATACCAGACGGTCGCGCTCGGGCTGAACCAGGCACAGCTGATCAGCATCGCCGGGTTCGCCCTGGGCGTACCAATGCTAGCCTACCTGCTGACGCAAAGGCGTCCACGGCAAGACGTATTGGCAGGTCATTGATACGCGAAAGGAAGACGCCATGAGTGAGGAACGCTTGACGCTGCCACTCCGAGGACTGACCTCCGCCGCCTGTGTCTGCGCGCTGGAACGCGTGATGCGGGAGCAAGAAGGGATTATCTGGGCCAGTGTTAACTTTGCGGCTGAAGAAGCTAACATCGTCTACGATCCGGCGACGTTTGATCTGGCCAGGCTGGCGAAGGTGGTGAATGAGCAAGGGTGTGCCGTTGTGTTGGGAGTCGCCGAGATCACCAGTCTTCGATCCACTCTTCCGATCCACAGACGCAGACTTCAGCCCGACATGCTCTGGCGGGCCCGGCGGTCCTAGCCCCGGTGGCCCTTTTCAAGCAAGTAGAGTAGCTATGCTGGCCGTCGCTGAGGAGATACTGATGGTTACGGAGCGATTGACAGTTTCCATAACGATTCCAAATCAATCTGGAGGTACACGGTGGAACACCCCACATCTCGCATGAGTCGCCACATGTGGCTCATGGTCTTGTGCTGCCTGATCCCGTTGGCAGCCCTCGCCGCCATTCTCGTCTTCAAAGTGCCGGTCTCGCAGACACTCAGTTTTGGCCTGATCCTGCTTTGCCCATTAAGCCACGTTTTGATGATGGCTTTCATGGGAGGGGGCCACGGGCACGCCAGCCAGCCCGGCAGCAGCGCGGCGCCTGAAGGCGGCGAGAGCATATCTTCTACTGGCAGGCCGGCGATCAGGTAGTGTGGCTGGCAATCGGGGCAGATGAGTCTGAATAGGGGCTGCGCGAGATGCTGGCAGCACTGGACCACAGGTAGAGGTGTAGAGGATTGGCGGCTGAGAATCTCTCATTGTTGATCGCGGCTGGGGCAGGCGTCCTGTCCTTCGCTTCGCCCTGCGTGGTGCCGCTCGTTCCGGGCTATCTGGGCTACCTAAGCGGGACCACCGTCGGCAACACGAAGGATCCGGAAGGGAGACGACGCGCGTCCGAGCGTCGCCGGGTGCTGGCCCACGCGCTGGCCTTCGTCCTCGGCTTTACGGTCGTGTTCACTATCCTCGGCGCCTCGGTGGGCCTGATCGGCTACGTCGTGCGCGACTTCCTGCCTTACCTGCAGAAGGCCGGCGGTCTGATCCTGATCGCCTTCGGCCTGCATACGATGCACGTCATCACTTTGCCATTCCTGTACCGGGAAATGCGGCTCGATGCCAGCAAGGTGCGGCGGGATTGGGGCTACCTTTCGTCGGCGATCGTGGGCGCCATCTTCGGAGCCGGCTGGACGCCCTGCGTGGGAGTAGTGCTATCCGGCATTTTGACGCTGGCCGCCGCCAGCGCCACGGCCAGCCAGGGGGCCGGGCTGCTGCTGGCCTATTCGCTTGGCCTTGGCATACCTTTCCTGCTCAGCGCGCTGGCTCTCGAGCGTGCGCAGGGAGTGTTGCGACGCCTGAACCGGCGGGCGCGCCTGGTTGAGACCGCAA
>JADGQF010000255.1 GCA_017882045.1 Anaerolineales bacterium | reverse complement strand
CCAGATGCCGAGGCTCGCCTGTGTGTATGTGATGACCACGCCGACCAGCGCGACCGTCGAGCCGACCGACAGATCCAGCCCGCCGCCCACCATCAACATGGTGGTCACCATCGCGATCAGGCCCATGGTCGAGATGGCCAGCACGAGGTTGAGGGCGTTTTGCAGGCTGAAGAAATAGGGCGACAGGAGAGACATCACCAGGATGACCAGCACGAGCATGCCCAGCAGGCCCAATCCCTCCTGCAGGGTGGGTCCTTGCAGGTACCGGCGCAATCCGCCCGGTTGCCTCTGCGTCGCCGCCACCGGCCCCGTAGCCGTGGTCATCCTTTGCCCCCTGCGGCAGCCTGCAGCAGGCTGGCCTGGTTGGCCTCTGCCCGCCGGAACTCGCCGGTGATCTGCCCCTTGTACATGGTCAGGATGCGGTCGCTGACCGCCAGCACTTCTTGCGTATCGGATGATACGATGAGGATGGCCAGCCCCTGATCGGCCAGCGTTTCCAGCAGCTCGTAGATGTCGGCACGCGCGCCCACGTCCACGCCCCAGGTGGGCTCGTTCAGCACCAGCACCTTGACGTTCGCCTCCAGCCAGCGCGAGAGCACGACCTTTTGCTGGTTGCCGCCGCTCAGGTAGCGCACCTCGACCTCCATCCCGCCGGCCATGCGGATGCGCAGGCGCTCGATCCAGGTTTCGACGTGCTCACGCTCGGCGCGCCGGCTGAAGAAGCCGAAACGCGACACGCGCGGCCAGCTCGAGAGGGTAACGTTGCCCCGCACCGGCATGCCGAGCACGAGGCCCTGCATCTTGCGATCGACCGGCACCATGCCCACCCCGGCGCGCACCGCGGCGCGCGGCCCGTCGATGAGGGCGGCCTTGCCGGCCACGCAGATCTCGCCGCGCTCGGCTTTCTCGGCGCCGAAGATCGTGCGGGTCAGCGGCATGTGCCCGGCGCCCAATAGCCCGAAAATGCCGACGATCTCGCCCGCCCGCACGGACAGGTTGATGTCTTCGAAGGCGCCGGCCCTGCTCAGGCCGCGCAACTCCAGGCCAGGCGCGGTGACCAATGGAGCGGAACGGCCGCGTTCCTGTTCCACCTCGCGGCCGACCATCAGGCGCACGACGTCCTGGTAGGTCAGCCCGCGCGTGTCACGCGTGGCGACGCGCCGGCCGTTGCGCAGCACGGCGACGCGCTGCGCAATCTGGAAGATCTCGTCCAGGCGATGGGAGATGTAGATGAGGGCCACGCCCCGGCTGCGCAGGTTTTCGATGATCTTGAAGAGCAGCGCGACCTCGTGCGGCGTAAGGGCGGCGGTGGGCTCGTCCATGACCACGATGCGAGCCTGGGTGGAGAGCGCCTTGACGATCTCCACGATCTCACGCTCGACGACGGCCAGGCTGCCCATCAGCGCGGCCGGATCAATGTCGACTTCGAGCAGGCGCAGGAACTCGCGCGCGCTGCGGTGGGCGCGCGGCCAATCCACCAGGAGCTTGCCCAGCGGTCCGGCGCGGCCCGGCAGGTGGCCGAGCAGCACGTTCTCGGTGACGGACAGATCGGGCGCGTAGTGCAATTCCTGGTAGATCATGCGGATGCCCAGCGCCTCGGCGTCGCGCGGCTGGCCGACCTGCACGACCTCGCCGTCAATGGCGATCTCACCGCCGTCCTTCTGGTAGTCGCCGTTGAGGATTTTGATCAGGGTGGACTTGCCGGCACCATTTTCGCCGACCAGAGCCAGCACCTCGCCGGGCAGCAGGTCAATCGAGACTTCGTCCAACACCTTGACCCCAAAGAAACTCTTCGAGATCTTGCGCATCTCCAACAGGGGTCGGACAGCGGGCGTCATAGTCATCTCTTGAACCTCTCCCTATTTCCGCTCGAGCCGGACGCGGAACTGATCGAAGCCGACGGCCAGCAGGAGCACCGCGCCGCGCGCGAACTCTTGCCAATAGGAGGAGACGCCGGTCAGGACCAGGCCGCTGTCGAGGGTGCGCAGGATAAAGACGCCGACCAGGGTGCCGAAGAGCGTGCCCTTGCCGCCTGACAGGCTGGTGCCGCCGAGGATGACGGCGGAGATGACCTTGAACTCCAGGCCGGCGGCGGCTTGCGGCGTGCCGGCGGCGAGCTGCGAGGCAAGGATCAACCCGCCTGCAGCGGCAAACAGCCCGCTGATGACGTAGACTGCCAGCAGGTAGCGGTTGGCCGGGATGCCGGCCAGCCGGCTGGCCGGGGCGCTGCCGCCGACGGCATATAAGTTGCGGCCGGCGCGCGTCTGGCTCAGCGCGAAAATAAAGACGATGTAGAGGACGGCCATCAGGATCAAGGAGAAGGGGATGCCCGCCACGTCGCCTCGGCCGACAAACTGGAAATCCGGCTGGACGATCTGGTTCATTTTGCCGTTTGTGAGGGCGAAAGACAAGCCGCGCACGATCGAAAAGGTGCCCAGGGTCGTGATGAGCGGGTTGATCTTCAGCTGGGTGATGACCAGGCCGTTGATCAGCCCGACCAGGCTGCCGGCCAGCAGACCGCCCCCAGCGCACACCCAGATGTTCATGGTCTTGGCGCCCCAGAGCATGCTGGCGACGACCCCGGCCATCGCGGCGACCGAGCCGACCGAGATGTCCACGCCGCCGGCCAGCAGCACCAGCGTCTCGCCGATGGCGACCACGCCGACCACGGAGAGGGTGCGCATGATGTTCTTGATATTGGCCCAGGAGGCGAAATCGGCCGACAGCGCGATGAAGATGATGCACATCAGGATGAAGGCCACGCTGAGGGTGATGCCCGTGCTCAGGCGCAGGGGCCGGCGCGCCCGCCCGCTGCCCGCTAGAGAAGATTCTGATTTGACCATACTGCCCTTTTGTGCCCGGCTAGCCTGCTTTGCAGGCGGCCTGCCTGCGCAGGCTTGGCGCAGGTTGGCGCGGTTTCAACCGCCAGCCATCGGCTTTGTGCCTGGCGACCGAGGTCGCGGAAACGGGCCGGCGAAGTCGACTTTCGTCGACTGGCTTGTCAATCCAGCCTGCCTATCACTCTGCAATCCAGCCGGGCCGTTATGACCCGGCTGGACCGCAGATCACGCGTCTACGCTTACTTCTTCTTGCAGACGTCTGTGTCAGGGTAGAGGCTGCACAGGTTGTCTTTGCTGATGAAGACGTGATCGACGTAAATTGAGGGCGGGAGCGGCTTGCAGTTAAGCGCATCCAGGATGGCCGGGATGATCTTGTAGCCGTACTTCTCAGGGAAGTAGCCGGTGGCGCCCAGGTAGATGCTGCCGGGCTTCATCATTTCCGCCTGGCCCGAGGGATCGGCGCCCTGGCCGACCACGATGTCCTGGCCCTTGCGGCCGGCGGCTTCGAGGGCCGCGATGACGCCGAGGCCGGAGCCGTCATTGATGGCCATGCCGACGATGTGCTTGGCGTTCGGGATCTTGGGCAGGGTGTCGCCCACGACCTTGAAGGACTCGTCCTGGGTGTTCTTGCTGTCGAGGTGGAAGACCATCTTGTCGGCGACTTTGGTCTTCAGGTTGTTCTGCAGACCTTCCAGCATACCCTGCATGCGGGCCGCCGGGACGGGGCCGGATTGCGGGAGCTCCAGCAACATGACGGCATCGACCTGGCCGCCCCAGTTGTCATTAGCGTACTTCGCGGCGGCCTCGCCGGCCAGCAGGCCGGCCTTGTAGTTGTCGGCGCCGAAGAAGGTCGCGCCGGGCATCGGGATGTCGATGGCGATCACGGGGATGTTCTTGGCACGGAACTTGTCCATGATCACGTTGCCGAACTTCTCGTCGGTCTGGAACTCGACCACGCCGTCGACGCTTTGGGTGAGGAAGTTGTTGGCGTTGGCCAGCGCGGTCGCGCCGTCCAGCTTGTTGTCGGCGATGACCAGGTCAACCTTGCCGGAAGTCTTGGCGGCTTCCTTCATGCCCTGCTCGACCAACTGCGCGAAGACGATGTCTTCGGTCAGGTTGGCGAAGCCGATCTTGTAGTGATCCTTAATCGTCGCGCAGGTGGACGGGGCCGGGGCAACCGTCACCTGGACCTGCTTCTCAACCACCTGCGTCTGGATGACGGGCTTCTCGACCAGCTGGGTCTGGACAACAGCCTTTTCGACTACCTGGGTCTGGATAAGCACCTGCGGGGTGGGGGCCGCGCATGACGTGAGGGCCATGGCCAGGACGAGCACGAGGGCGACGAGCGGCCAAATGCGGTGCGTACGACTTTGAGACTGAGACATTGGACCTTCCTCCATTAGCTTAGAGTCGGCATGTGAAATTGGATCCCGAAATGCGACCAGGTACGAGCGTTCAGGAAATGGCCGGGCTCCTCCTTTTGCCCTGCGGACGGCCCTGCTGGGCGGCCCAGTAGGGCATAGATGATGGTTGGTCTGCGCGACGCGCTGCGCACGCGGGTTTAGGGCACTGCCTCAGGCTTCCGGGTAGTGCCCGTCGACATTCTCGGCCGTGATAAAGGCGTGATCGATATAGACGGCCGGCGGGACCGGCTCCTGGCGCATGATTTTTCCAGCCAGGGCCAGCAGGTGTTGACCGTAGCGCTCCGGGTAATAGGCGGTCGAGCCGATGAGGGGTGAGCCGGGGCGGCGCAACTCGTCGCGCGCGCGCCGGTCGGCGCCCTGGCCGACGACTGCCAGGTTGGCCGCGCGTCCCAGCGTGCGCGCCGCGGCGATGGCGCCGAGGGCCGCATCGTCGTTGAATGAGAGGACGGCCAGCCGGTGGCCGGCCGGCAGCCCGTGCAGGGTTTCTTCCATGTGGACCTGGCTGATGGCGGTGTCGTTGCCGCTGTCGACGTGGATCATCCGAGTCGGGGCGACCTCGCCCACGATGCTCTGCAGGGCGTCCAGTTGCCCGCGCATGCGGGCGGCCGGGAGGGGGCCGGCGCGCTGCTCTTCGAGCAGGACCAGCCGATCGAAGGCGCATTGCCAATGAGCGCGCAGCCATTGGCCCAGCGCCAGGCCGGCCAGGTAGCCCGCCTGGTAGTTGTCGACGCCGAAGAAGGTCGCGCCGATCATCGGGATGTCGACGGCGATCACGGGGATCCTGGCGCGCCGGAAGCGGGCCATGATCACGTCGGCCGCGCTCACGTCGATCTGGTACTCGATGGCCAGGTCGACGCGCTCGGCGATCAGCCGGTCGGCCACCTGGAAAGCCACCTCACGCGACAACTGGTTGTCGGCGAGGACGAGGTCAAAGTTGCCGTTGACGCGCGCCGCGTGCTCCAGCCCGCGACGCAGGTCGACCGCAAACGGCACCTGCTCGCCCAGGTTGGCGAAGCCGATGCGGTAGTGACGTACTTCTGGCGAGCAGCGGTTGTAGTCGGTCACGCTGCTCTCGTCGCAGATGGTCAGCGCGGCGCAGGTGCGCTGGACGGGCTCGATCCAGGCGGGGTCCAGGTTGCTGTCGGTGAAGATGCGCGCGATCTGCTCGGTACGGGCAAAGGGGGCCAGGTCGACCTTGCCGAACTTGCTGGAGTCGATCAGGGCCACAACCGAGCCGGCCGCGCCGATCATCGCGCTCTTGATCTCGGCTTCCGGGATGCCGGCCTCGGTCAGCCCGGCCTCCGGCGAGAACCCGGAGCACGAGACAAAGGCAGTTTTGATGTGGATATCTTTGAGGAAAGCCTCACTCAACAGGCTGCCGCCCGGGACCCCGTCTTCGCCGAGCAGCCCGCCTAGGAGCCAGACCCGGTTGGAGGAATTTTGGGCCAGCTTGCGGCCCACTTCCACGCCGTTGGTGATCACCGTCAGGTTGCGGCGATCGTCCAGGAACTGCGCCATCAGGTAGATGGTGGTGCCGGCATCCAGCACGATCGAGTCGCCGTCCTCCACCAGGTCCGCCGCCCAGCGAGCCACCTGCAGCTTGGCTGCCTGGTTCTGCGCCTGTCGCTTGAGAAAATCGGCAATGCCGTCGTGGGAGTTTTCGAGGGGGAGATCCGGGAGCGCCGCGCCGCCGTGCACGCGCTGTAACTGGCCGCTCGCGGCGAGGGCGTTGAAATCGTTGCGAATGGTGTTGGCGCTGACCCCCAGGCGGGTAGCCAGCTCATTCACATCGAGCTCACCAGCTTGCTTGAGCAGAGCCAGGATGGTCTGCCGGCGCCTGTGAGTTTCCAATCCTTGAGACTCCCGTGAGAATGCTGCGGAGAACGGGGAAACATTGCAGCTTGAAGCACAGCATACCACGGGTGTGATTTGTTGTCAATTCCTGTGATTCGTTGTGATATGTGGGTTTTGGGTTGTAGTTTGTTGTGAAAAGGCAGCCACTTCTCAACACGCCGTCCAGAATCGGGCAGGTGCTGCTCTCAGACCGGCAGGCGGACCGTAAAGGTGCTGCCCAGCCCGCTCCCGGCGCTGCTCGCGCTGACGGCGCCGCCGTGGGCTTCCACGATCGAGCGGGCAATCGCCAGCCCCAGCCCCGATTCGCCGCCCGCGGCGCTGCGCGCCGGGTCGCCGCGGTAGAAGCGGTCGAAGATGTGCGGCAGGACCTCCGGCGGGATGCCTTCGCCGCTGTCCTGGACTTGCAGCAGGACGGCGCTGGGCTCGCGCAGCGCGGTGCCGGGCTCGC
>JADGQF010000254.1 GCA_017882045.1 Anaerolineales bacterium | reverse complement strand
CGTCCAATCAGGCATCGTACGCTTCGGCTATCAGCAGTTCGCGGTTCTCGGACCGGAGTCTGACCGGGCAGCCGCAGCCAGTGAGTGCGCCGACGAACAGCAAGCGTTTTGGCCCTATCATAACAAGCTCTATGCCAGTCAGAAGGGCGAGAACCAGGGCGCTTTCAGCAGAGAGAGCCTGGCGCGTATGGCGGCCGAGCTTGGGCTGGACACTACAGCCTTCAAGGAGTGCCTTGACTCGGGTAAGTATGCGAAGCAGGTGACTCAGGAAACCTATGCCGCCCAGTCTCTTGGTGTGCGAGCGACGCCGACTTTCCTCATTAACGGCCGGCCGGTCCAGGGCGCGCTGCCCCGTGAGCAGTTTGAGCAGTTGATCGAGGAAGCTCGTGGCTCACAGCGGTGAGAGGCAGCGCAATGGCAGCCTGGCAGTTCAGCGTAGAACCACTCGCCGCCAGATGCGAAGGACAGCCCTCCCGTAGAAAGGTCGTCGGGCGTAAGATCATAGGTAGAGAGGTCACATGAGTAACCAAGCGGGGATTATTCCTGTATCACGGCAGCCAAAGCCGCCGGCGGACCGGCAGACGGCCCTCACTCGGGCCCGGTACGACCGGATTGCGCCGATCTACGATCTGATGCAGAAATTCATGGAGCGCGGGGCCATCGGCACCGGGCGGCCGCGGCTCTGGTCGCACGTAGCCGAGGGCAGGGTGCTCGAGGTAGGAGTCGGCACCGGCCAAAGCATGGACTACTACCCGCGGGGTCCACGGGTGACGGCTATCGATCTCAGCGAGCGCATGCTGCAGCGCGCCAGCAAGCGAGCGGCCGAACTTGGTCTCGACGTGGATCTGCGTGTGATGGATGTGCAGCACCTGGACTTCCCTGATCGCACGTTCGACGCCGTCGCCGCCACCTGCGTCTTCTGCTCGGTGCCCGATCCGATCGTGGGGCTGCGCGAGTTGAAGCGGGTGGTGAAACCCGGCGGGGACATCTGGCTGTTGGAGCACGTCCGCATCGATCGGCCGGTGATTGGTCCGCTGATGGATGCCTTGAATCCTATGATGGTCCGCATGATGGGGGCCAACATCAACCGGCGCACCGTCGAGAACGTCCGGCTTGCCGGCCTCCAGCTCATCACCGTTGAAAATTTGGGCGGCGAGCTGGTGAAGCTCATCCACGCGCGCTCCTGAGCGCGTGCGAATCGCAGCGTGGAGGGGGAAGATATGACCAGACTGGCGAAGAGCCACAAGAAACAAGCAGCTAAGGGCATCACGATCCTGACCCTCGCGATGATCGGTTTCGGCTTGGTCCTTTTCTATCTGGCGAGCCAGGCCGTCACGCCCGAGGATGCACACCTCGTGCACTGGGGATCGGCAGCCGCCGGCGCGGTGGCCGGTTGGGTGATTGGGATCCTCGTCGAACGCTTTCGCGAGTAGCAGCCGATCACGGCGCCAGCTAACGGCACTCTCAAGGAGGGCAGCGGCAAAGCCGCCGAGTACGGGGTGCTGTTCAAGAGCGCCGAAGCGATCGAGAAGGCGGCCAAGCTCACCGCGATCGTCTTCGACAAGACCGGCACGCTAACCAGGGGTCAGCCCTCGGTAACGGACGTCGTCCTCGGCCGGCCTGAGCTGGTGCTGTCCGGCGTCGAGCCGCAGTTGCTTAGTCTGACACCTGAAGACATCCTGCAATGGGCGGCCGGAACCGAGGCCAATAGCGAGCATCCGCTTGGCGAGGCCATTATCCTGGCGGCACGCGAGCGAGGCTTGCAGGTGCCGGCAGCAGACTCCTTCAACTCGCTGCCCGGCCGCGGCGTGGAGGCACGGATAGCCGGGAGGACGGACTTCCTTGGCAACCGTAAGCTGATGGCCGAACAGGGGGTAGGTCTGGGTGACCTGGCATCCCGGGCAGAGACGCTGGAGCAGAACGGGAAGACCGTTATGTTCCTGGCGCTGGCCTCCGCGGAGAGGCGGCCGGTCGTCGCGGGTCTGATCGGGGTCGCCGATACGCTCAAGGAGCATTCTGCCGAAGCCGTGCGGCGGTTACAGCAATTGGGCATTGAAGTTGCTATGCTGACAGGGGATAACCGGCGCACCGCAGAGGCGATTGCCGCTCAGGTGGGCATCGACCGGGTGCTGGCAGAAGTGCTGCCGCAGGATAAGGCCGAGCAAGTGAGGTCGCTGCAGGCGCAGGGCCGCAAGGTGGCCATGGTCGGCGACGGCGTGAACGATGCCCCTGCCCTGGCGCAGGCGAATGTCGGCATCGCCATCGGATCGGGCACGGATGTAGCCAAGAAAACAGGCGAGGTGATCCTGGTCAAGGAAGACCTGCGAGACGTCGTGGTCGCGATCGAGATCGCCAAGGCCACCATGCGCAAGGTGAAGGAGAACCTGTTCTGGGCCTTTGTCTACAACGCCATCAGCATCCCCCTGGGCGCAGGCATCCTGTATCCGCTGTTGCGGGTGGTGGTGAGCCCCGAGTGGGCGGCTTTCCTGATGGCCATCAGTTCGCTGACGGTCACACTTAACACGCTGAGCATGCGCGGGTACGTGCCGTCGCCGAAACGAGAGGAGCGCCACAGCGACCAGGGATCCGGGCTACGGCAACTAGCCGAGACACCGGTCGCCACGCGCTGAGAGTTGCGGGGTATTCACTGCTGAAAAGAGGTAAGGACATGAAACAGGTCCAAGAATCGTGGGCAGCTCGACGCAGTGCCCTCACCTATACAAGCATCTCGCTGCTAGTGGCGCTGACTTTTCTGGTTGCTTCGAGCATGGCCGGCGGGTACACGTCCGTCGCGCGCTTCGGCGGCGCAGCCTGGGTCTTCATGCTGGCCATGATCGTCAGTATGCCGCTCGTGACCAGCCGGTACAAGAAAGCAGATCGCCAGTGAGAACGGCAACCTCGCTCACTCCCGGACAAGGGAACCAGAATAGCGTGGACGTTACAGCTTCTCAAGCGGGAAGCGGCCCGACGCTAGCCCAGCGCATCGACCGCCTGGTTGAGGGCCTGCTCCGCCACTGGCTCCTGATTATCAACGCGGCCCTTGGTATCTTTGTGGGCCTGCCCTGGCTGGCACCGGTGCTCATGTGGCTCGGTCAGGAGGCACCCGGGCGCCTGATCTACGCGCTCTACAGTTTCTTTTGCCACCAGCTTCCGGAACGCTCGTGGTTCCTGTTCGGGCGCAGCTTCACATACACGCTGGCCGAGATCGAGCGCGTTAGTGGCGCCGGAGGCAACTTCTTTGCCCTGCGCCGGTTCATCGGGGATCCGGAGATGGGCTGGAAGTTGGCCTGGAGCGATCGTATGGTCAGCTTCTACGGTGGCTGGTTGTTGTTCGGCCTCGTATACGGAGTCGTTCGACGGTTCAGGCCAGGTTGGCGCGGGCTACGCTGGCAGACGGCCGTGCTGTTGCTGCTGCCCATGGCCGTTGACGGCGTTACGCACGCTATCAGCGACATGTGGGGAGTAGGGCAGGGCTTCCGAGATAGTAACGCCTGGCTGGCGGCTCTGACCGGGCATCTGGCACCAGTCGCGTTCTACAGCGGGGATGCCTGGGGATCGTTCAACTCCCTGGCGCGGCTGATCACGGGGCTATTGGCTGCAGCCGGGCTCATGCTCTGGTTGCTGCCCTTCCTCGATCGGCTGCTGAGAGCGAGCGTCAAGCACTCGCAGCTCAGTGCCTAAATCGGATGTGCGTTGCCGGTCAGGAGTGCGCAACCGGCCGGCAATTCAACTCATATACCCAATTCTGGAGGTTAGACACTATGGCTAAGGATCCTGTTTGTGGCATGCAAGTTGATGAGAAGAAGGCCGCCGGTAAGTCAGAGTACCAGGGCCAGACCTACTACTTCTGCTCGCCGGGCTGCAAGGCCGCGTTCGACAAAGAGCCGCAGAAGTACGCCGGCAAGGGGCAGCCGCAGGGCGGCTATCACTAGCGTGCCCAGGTTGGCGAGGAGCATTTCTCGCCTGTGACGCCCGCCAGCGCGCCCCACTCCGCCAGGCCGCGGGTGGGGCGCGCTGGCACACTTAGGATTTCGGCGAGCGTGATATACTTCGGCCTTGCACAGCAAGGACACCTTGGGCTGGCCGGCATGCGCGAGCGGGCAGTCCTGGTCGGGGGGCAAATGTCGGTGCGCTCGGTGCCCGGCCAAGGCGCGCAGGTGACCGTCTCCGTAACAGACCGGCCCTGACCCCGCGTCCCGTCGGGCCGTATGCACAGACATGAGAGAGGTAACGCATGCAGATCGACCTGCTCTATTTTGATGGCTGCCCTTCCTGGCAGACTGGCATCGCGAACCTGAACACGGCTTTGAAGCTGGAAGGGTTAGCCTGGCCAATCGAGATGGTTGAGGTTATCGATGACGAAGACGCCGAACGACGCAGGTTCCTCGGATCGCCCTCGTTTCAAATCAATGGCGACGACCTGTGGCCGCAGGAGCGCGAGGAGTACGCCATGAGTTGTCGGATGTACTCGACTCCCGAGGGATTGCGGGGCTGGCCAACGGTTGAGATGTTCAGGGAAAGGCTGCACGCACCGGCAGGAAGGTAGCCTCGGTAACGTCGCAAGCGATCCAGGCGCGTCGAGCCACAGCTTTCGTGCGAGCGATCGGGAAATAGACGAAAGCCCGGAAGAGATCTTTCTTGCGGGCTTCACGCCTTTCGCCCTTACATCCGGCGATATCGTTACGAACTGCGCTCGCTCAGGAACTGGCCGTGCCAGGTGTGATACCACACTTGCCCCGTGTATCCGTTGACGCTCAGCATGCCGGCTGGCTTGCCGTCCAGCAAGAAGTCAGTCGTGTAGTAGCCGGGGAAGGCCATCGTGTCGCCGGCCAGCACCGTGCCCGGGAACTTGGTGTCCAGGAACTTCTGGGCGTTGGTGCGAGCTTGCTGCTCGCTCACCGTCGGCGTGCCGGTCGGCGGCGTCCACAGGCCCATCATCCCCATCATCCCGCCCTGCTGGCCGCTCAGCATGCCGTACTTGGTGTTCCACATCATGTTCGGCCCGGGTTCAGGAGAGACGTTGCCGTTGTAGCGGTCGACAAGGACCTCTAACGCACCCGTACCAGCGCTCTTATCACCGACGGCAACGTAGAAGCCGTTGGCAAATTCCATGACTTCCATGGGGGCGAGGTTCGCGCCGGCGTTATTGGGCAGGTTCTGGATGTACTTCTGCGCGGCCGCCTGAGCCCGCTCGATGGTGAGGGGTTTGGCGTTTGGATCGGACCAGCCGCCCATCACGCCCAGGCCCATCATGCCACTGCCACCCATCATACCGTTGCCTATCATGCCGTTGCCGCCCATCATACCCTGCATCCAATAGGGCAGGGTGCCGGTCACGCCTGTTGAAGGCACCATCGTCCGACCGGCTGCGCCCCCCATCATATTCTGACCGGGAACGGTGGCTGTCACCGTCCCGTTGGACATCATACCGGCGTTCCGGCCCAGCATGGGGTTGTTACCGCCCATCACGCCGCCCGGTGTCGGCGTGCCGCGTTGCGCTAATGCCTGTCCCGTGAACACAATCGCTAACATCAGCACCGCCAGGCCGGCTACCGCCGCCAGCTTGTAACTCCTCGACATGGTCTCACTCCTCAGTCTGGATAGTGCGCGTCGGGCTGCCCCGATGTTCAGACATACTCTATGCTCCAAATGTGACAAACGTATGAAGGTCAGTCAACGGATGTGTAACGAAACTTCCCACGCAGTGCAGAACGTCGGCCATGCGAATAGCACGAACAATACCAGCACCATTAGGACCGCAACTGCGACAACCGGGATGTTGGCGGCATCGAGGAGCCAGGGACCGCGCCGCTCCGACGGTTCAGGGCGTGAAGGACAACCTGAACCGAGCATCGAAAACCCCTTCACGTTTCTTCAGCTTCAGTCAACAGTTGGTCAAAGGCGCGAGCCGCGGGGCTCAGAGTGCGCCCGACGAGCTTCAAGCGAGTAAGGGTACGCTCTATCGCCAAATCCTGCACGCGTAGCGTTGTCAGCTTGTGGAGGGCCACCTCGTCAGGGATCGTAGCTTTGGAGACGATGGCGAGCCCCAGCCCCGCCGCTACGGCCTGCTTGATTGCCTCTGTGCTCCCCAATTGCACGGTGCGCTTGGCCCGAACGCCACGCTCCGCCAACGCCTGCTCGGCTACTTCGCGCGTTCCCGAGCCTGGTTCCCGGACTAAGATCACCTCCTCCGCCAGCAGGGAGATCGGAATACCCTCGTGTCCAGCCTGGAGCACAAACGGGTGGTCAGGCGCGGCAATAACGACCATCTCATCCGCCCGCCACGCTTCAGATCTGATACGTTCATCTACTACCGGACCCTCGACGAGCGCCACGTCTATCTCGTAGTCGAGCAGCAGTTTGACGATAGATAGCGTGTTCAGAATCGTCAGGCGCAGGTCGATGCCAGGATAGTTACGCAGAAAGGTTGCGATCACCGGGGGCAGCAAATAGGTAGCGATTGTCGTGCTGGCCCCAATGCGCAGAACGCCATGCTGGAGCCCACGCAGTGCCTGCAAGTCTTCCTCAGCAGTCCGCTCAATTGCCAGGATGGCCCGCCCTCGCTCGGCCAACAGCGCTCCTGCCTCGGTCAAGCT
>JADGQF010000060.1 GCA_017882045.1 Anaerolineales bacterium | reverse complement strand
CAATCATGCCGATATAGGCAACCGGGCGGTCGAGGACCTCCAAGAGGCATTCGACGTCCTGGGAGTGCCCGCGCGTGACCAGCACGACGAAGCTGTCCTGATCCAGGGGTAGCGCGCGCACAGTGGCACTTAGCGGCGCCGCGATAACTTTCTGCGCGCTGGGGAAGCGCGCTTTGCTGGCGTACATCGGCCGGTCGTCCAGTACGCTCACCGAGAAGTCGCAGAGAGCGCCCAGCTGGGCCAGCGGCAGGGCGATGTGCCCGGCGCCGACGATCAGCAACTCGGGCGCGCGGCGCTGCACTTCCACGAACAGCTTGATCTGCGGCTCGCCAGTCGGCCGCTCATCCCGCCCCCTTGCCGTCCGGCCTTCCATGAGCAGTACGCCATCCCGATAGAGCAGCAGCCGGTGTTGCCGTGCGCGCAGCACTTCCCGCGCGTCGGCGATGACCTGCGGCTCCAGCGCGCCAAGCCCCAGCTCGCCCAGCGGCGGGCGCTCGAGCCAGATCACCGCCTGCCGGCCCGGCTGCGGACCTTCCACCAGCGTGACCAGGGCCGCCGGCTCGCGCTCGAGCATCGAACGGCGTAGGGCCTCGGTACGTTGCGCGGCGGGCACCAGGCCGGGCAGGCCGGCCGGGCTGACCTGCTCGATGAAAACGTCGAAGATGCCGCCGCAGACCCCCAGCGTTTGCATGGATACGTCTTCGGTGAGGTCGACGCGCACGGTCGCCGGCTGTCCGGTCTGCAGCACTTCCAACCCGGCCCGGATGATGTCGGCCTCGCCGCAGCCGCCGCCCACGGTGCCCACATGCTGCCCCAGTGGGTGGACGATCATCTTGGCGCCCACTTCACGCGGCACCGAGCCACGCACGTCGATGATAGTGGCCACTGCCACCGTTTCGCCGGCCGCGATCAGCTCGGCGAGTTTGTTGTAGATGCTTTCCATATAGTTAACCGGTTGGTCCGTTTCCAGGATGCTCGGGTGCCTGGCCGCTCGGCCGGTCGTTTCGGGCGCCGGCTGTCGCGGCTCAACCGTTGTGACTTCCCGCCTGCCAGCGTTCGTAGTCTTCGACTGTGTCCAGGTCCGCCAGGACTGTCGGCGTATCCACTACCAGGTAGCGGGTCTGATCGCGATGCGCGGCCAGCACGGCGCGCAGGTCAGTAGCGCCGGCCAGTACGTCGGACCAGAGCCGGCGCGGCAGCAGAATAGGGTGACCGCGGCGCATGGAGTAGCTCGGAATAATCACGTCCCGGCAGGCATCCGTCCGTGCTTCCGCCAGCAGGGCCGCCACCGTTTCAACCTGCATCTGCGGCTGATCGCCCAGGCAGAGCAGGGCGCCGCCGGTCGTCTCTGCCAGGGCAGCCAGACCCGCCTGGATCGAGCTCAGCATCTCGCCTTCCGCGTAGCGTGGATTTAAGACCGGCCGGGCATGCGTCCTCGCCAGGGCAGCCGCTACCTCAGCCGCGCGGTGGCCGGTGACCACGACGATCTCGGCGACGCCTGCGGCCTCAAGCGTTGCCACCACCTGGCCGATGACCGTACTCTCTCCCCAGGGTAGGAGCAGCTTGAACTGGCTCATGCGCCGGGATAGCCCCGCGGCAACGACCAACGCGCCGACTGTCATCTGTTCCACGCGAGGATTATAACATGCCGATGGAGCCGTCACAAGGGCAACGGAGTGGGGTGGATTCAAGAGGCGGGTGCGGGAGTTATCATGAGACCGGGCGGACTTGCCGCCCGGTCTCATGATTCAATCGATCTAATACAGGAACATCGGCTTGCCGAGCATGTTCGCGACCTTCGGCCGGTACTCGTGACGGTCGTAGAGCTCGTCGACGTCCACGCGCTTGATGCCCGAGACGATGGTGTTCATCGGGATATGCGTGTACTTGCCGTCGCGCAGGGCGACCATGCGACCGGAGCGGCCCTGCGAGATCAGGTCCGTCGCCAGGTTGGCGAAGCTCAGGGCCACCATACGGTCCAACGAATCCGGCGCGCCGGAGCGCATGAGGTAACCCAACTGCTGGTAGATGATGTTCTCGCCGGTGACCTTCTTGATCAGGTCGCCGGTGATCTGGCCGACGCCGCCCAGCTTGCGGTGCCCATAGGCGTCCGCTTCGCCGCTCTCGATCACCTCTCCGCCTGTCAGGACGGCGCCTTCGGAGATCGTCATCACCGCATAGTTGCTCGGGTTGTTGTGTTTGTCTTCGACCAGCATCGACGCCAGCTTTTGAATGTCAAAAGGCACTTCAGGGATGATCGCCCGATCGACGTGAGATAGGTACGCCGCGAAGAGTGAGGTCTCGCCCGAATTCCGGCCAAACAGCTCGACCACCGCAATACGTTCGTGCGAGCCGGTAGGAGTGCGCAGGGCGGTGATGAAATCCACGCTGCGGGTGACGGCTGTGCTGAAGCCGATGCAGTAGTCTGTGCCGTAGACGTCGTTATCCATCGTCTTTGGGATCGCGACAACCGGGAAACCTTCCTGGTGCAAGCGCGCGGCGTAGCTCAGAGTATCGTCGCCGCCGATCGCTACCAGGCCTTCGACATGCAGGTGCTCGAGCACGCGCAGCACGTGCGACGTGCAATCAACTGTCTTGCTGGAGCCCTCCGTCGGGGGGAACGTGACGTCTTTCAGGAAAGCAGGCACGTCCTCAGGACGCACGTGCGAAGGGCGCGTGCGCGAGGTGTGGAGGAAGGTACCTCCCGAGCGGTCGATCTTGCGCACCACGGCCTTATTGAGCCGCATCACCCAGCGCCAATCCTCGGTGGGGTCATCTGGGTTGACGTTCAGCGGGCCGGCCCAGCCGCGCCTGAAGCCGATGATTTCGCATCCGTCGTCGACTGCCCGATCGACCACTGCCTTGATGCACGGGTTGAGGCCAGGAACATCCCCGCCGCCCGTCAGGATACCGAGTGTTTTGGGCTTAGCCATCGATTATATCTCCTTGCAGTCTCTCGCGACGGATCAGTTCCTAACCGAACGGCGACCGCGCGAACATAAAAACCAAGCGGGTAGTTTAGTGCCAGGGGCGCTTTTTGGCAAGTTCGCGGGCTGTGAAAACCGTTTTTAGCGCGCGAACGCGAAAAACAAAACAGCCGGAATCCGAGGATGAGCGGAACGACCTGTGGCCGATTCCTCTGATCCCCGAACCCCGGCCCTTGGGAGACCTCTGGTTTGACTACGCCAGATCGACAGGCGCTACGCTGGGCTGCTCGGCCAGCGAGCGCGTGTTTTCCTCGATGTCGACGAGCAGTGACAGGACGCTACCCAGGGCGAAGAGCTGAACGAACCATACGATGCCCACCAGCGGTCCAATCACCATGCCCAACGAGCGGATCGTGTCTAGTAAAGTGTTGGCGCCCGCACCGCCGGAGACGGCGATGGCGACTGCCGAGCCGAGACCGACAAGCAGCGCTATCCAGGCCAGCAGCTTCAAGACAAAACCGATTGCTCGCACCACCCCGTACTTGTGAGGCACACTCATAGGGCCGTCCTTACGCATTAGTGCATCTTGGCTACGATAGGTGTTTGTCCAGCTGTCACCGGGAAGTGCACCAGGATGGCGATGTCCGCCTTGGCGATAGACGGCGCCACTTGCTTGACCAGATCCACCGGCACGAATTGGTTAACGCCCGGGTTCATCTGCAGCCAGAGATCGACGGCGTTGCCCAGTAGCTGCGGGTCCCACGCGATATTGGGAAGCGGGTTACCGTTCACATAAATAAAGGCGCCGTCTCCCTTGCTCCGCAACTCCATATTCTGGATGTTGTTCGCCTGTAGCCCCGTCAGGACCGAAGGAGCCAACGCCAGCGGAGCATTCAGCCCCATCGCGGCCAGGTCAGAGGCTGTGATACCGAGGATGCCCGGAACGCCATTCTGGTCATACTTGATCTCGAACTGAACGACAGCGGAGGCCGGATCGGTCGACGGCACAGCCACAGCCTTCACTACCTGATCCGGGTTCGCCAGGGCGATCTTCTGGGCTGCATCCTGTTTCGGGAAGGTCAGCACCAGGTCCAGCCCGACGCGGCGCACGATGGGCAGGAACTTCCTGACCAGCGTGAGAACTTGTGGGTTGGGGGCGCTGGCGCCAAGCAGGCCGGTCAGGTCTGTGAGCTGTTGCAGTGAGGCATCGCTCCAGGCCAGGTAAGGCATCGGCTTGGCATTCACGAAGAGCACGACGCCGTTTCCGGTCTGCCGCATCTCGATGTGCTGGATATTGTTGGCTGTCATCTGCGCCGCAGCCGTCGGCCCGATGCCGCTGACTGGGATGTTGAGCCCATAACTCTGCAGCTTGGCAGCATCGATTCCCAGCACGCTAGGATTGCCGCTCTTGTCGAAGTCTACGACAATCTGGGGTAAGGCAACGGTGAAGACCTCACCGCTGGCGGTTTGTGGGCTGGCGGCAGGCTGCATAGCCGGTCCACAAGCAGCCAATACCAGGGCAACAATTGCGAGGACTACCCATACCGATTTCCTCATCATGCACCTCCAGGTGGGTGTGAAATAGGGCTCGTCGTACATATAAGTTGGCCGGCCAGGCCCCCAGGAGCCGGCTAACCTTGGACCACGATGTCTCTGGGCAATCCATTTTGGACGCAGTTATCTTGAGGAGAATTATACCTCAATCTTTGCCACATTACAAGTCCCTATTCATGTCAACTTGTATGCTTTCAGCCTACGTTTTGTGAACTGCACGCTTGTGCCCGGTGGTCGATCGACGAGTGACCGGGCGGCCCGAAGGACCGCGCAGTCCTTCGGGCCGCCCGGGGGGATATGCTCACTGCCACACCTTCTCCTGCAGTGCAGCCTAGACCTTCTCGCTGCTGATCGGCATGCTGTCGATGCGCACGCCGGTCGCGTTGAAGATCGCGTTGGCAATCGCCGGTCCGGTAGGGACCATCGGATGCTCGCCGATGCCCCGCGCACCGAATGGCCCATCGTCCTGCGGCGCCTCCAACGGCGCCGCTGTCGAGCACGGCTTCGACGGCGCGGCGGGTCAGTACGCGCACCATCGCGGTGCGGTAGCCCGCGCTTGCCCGGATGTCGCTTATCGGCCGCGCGACCGCAGCGGCCAGTTCGGCCGCCGCCCGGATACCGGCCGGCGACTCGTCCGCCTCCAGGGCGGCCTCGGCCTCGCCGGCGCGCAGGGGCGTTGGCCCGACGGCGCCGAGCGCGATCCGCCAGCGACGACCACCGGTTGGGGCCGCCGATCTGTATTCTGCCACCGTCATGATCGAAATGTCTCCCAATTTTGTCTTTCCTAGCTTATTAAAGACGTCGCGCGCGCCGGAAGGTGACGGAGGCAAGATCAAGTCGGTGAGGAACTCGCCGATCGGCAGGCAGCGCACGCCAGCGGGACCGTAGATCTCCGCGACCGCATCCAGGCAATATACGGCGGGCGCAGTGTCGGCGGCAGGGCTGGCGTTGCAGCAATTGCCTCCGAGGGTGGCCCGGTTACGCAGCTGATAGGAGGCGACCGAGTTACAGGCCTGGGCCAGGAGGTCGCAAGCGCGCTGTACGAGCGGATGACAGGCGACCTGGTTCATGGTGCAGGCCGCGCCGATAACCAGGCCGCCATCCGAGGCCGGGCGCATCTCGCACATCCCCGGCAACACCTTCAGGTCCACCACGCAAGCTTGGCGCACATTGCCGTTGCGCGCCCGGATGATGAGATCGGTGCCGCCCTGGAGGGCTCGGACGGTGCTGCCGGCTTCGCCGGTACTGCCGCCGGCCAGCAGTGCACTGGCCTCTGCCAGGTCCTCAGGCACTAAATAATCAAAGGGCTGCAATGTTGGGTTCCTCCGAGCAACGCCCTACGTGCGCTGTGATACGTGAGGCGTGTGGGGAAACCATCACGCCTCACGTATCGCGCATCACGCTAGACGTCAGACGTCCAGGTTGCTCCGCTCCATGACGCCGAACGTCGACGGCGGAAGCACGATGAAGAGCAGGTTCAGCAGGATGCCGACAATGGCCGCGAAAACGATGGCCGGGATGCCGTTCGGAAAGACCAACGGGATCTGGAACGGGAACAGACCGTTCGGCAGGCCTAGTGAGCCACCGATGCCCAGCACAAGGATGACGGCGCCGATCGCCAGGTTCTTCGGGTCGAACAGGTTGACCTTCTCGCTCTGGATCAGCGCCACGCCTTGCTGGCCAATGACGCCGAACAGGTAGATCGACAGGCCACCCGCGACCGCGGTGGGCAGGGTCTGGATGGCACCGGCCAGCTTGCCGACGAAGCCCAGCAGGACCGCGATGACACCGGCAGCCATCAACACGGCGACCGAGTAGTTGCGAGTGATGGCCATCAGGGAGTTGTTCTCGCCGTAGTTGGTGCCGGCGCAGCCGCCCAGCAGACCGTTGATAAGGTCATCGGAGCCGTCGGACACCAGGTTAAGCCCGATCAGGTTCTTGATCGAGGTCGGCTTGCGTCCCATGTCCTTGGCCAGTTGGTCGATGTACAGGCTCATCTGATACAGGTGGGCAGTAGACTCCGGGATCGTGGCGATGGCGATCAGCGCCACGCTGACGAAAGCGCCCCAGGCACGTGGGTCACCGAAAGCCGGGAAAGTGATGTTGGGCACGCGCAGCCATTGCGCCTGCGCCACTACATCCCAGTGGACCAGTCCAAAGGGTATGGCCACGATGTAGCCCGCAACGGCGCCCAGCAGAATGGGCAACATGCCTAACAAGCCTTTGCCTTGCAGGTAGACCGAGAAGGCGATGGTGACAATGATCGTGATGAAGGCCACCAGCCAATTTTGCGCGGCATTGTTCAGTGCGGCGCCGGCCAAAGATATACCAATTACGATCGCGACGCTGCCGGTAATGATGGGCGGCAGTACCTTGTCCAGGCTGGCTTTGCCGACGCGCATGATGAGCAGGCCGACCAGAATCTCGACCACTGCGGTGCCCAGGATGCCTAGCTGGGCAAGTTGAACACCGGTCGGGCAGTAGGGCATTTCCGCGTAGGGGGCGCTGAAGCATACCTTGTCATACTGCGACATGACGGACATGATCACGGCGATATAGCTGAAACTCGAGCCGTAGTACAGCGGGATGCGTCGTTTGGAAACGAGCAGGGCGATGATGGTGCCCAGGCCGCTGGCCAGCAGTGTTACCCCGACGTCGAATTTGGTGAGGATGGCGACCAGGATGGTCGCGGGGAACATCGTCAGGACTTGCTGGAAACCGAGGCTGAGCATGGCGCCAATGGGGGGAATGTCTTCGGGCATGAAGCCCAACACCGGCTTGGCGCCGGCTACCTTCTTTGTCTGGACGGCCATTTGGGGTCCTCCTGTGCGGTTCTGTGGGAATGTGAGGGTGGCAGAAGAATAATCAAGGCTCGTGCCGAACGCACTCTGACCAGAGGCGCTCGTGTCGAGCAGCCGCGCTCGGATACCCGCGTTCCCCGGCGACCCGGTTCTGCTCTCACCTCCTTTCGACAGGCGCCGGCCGCGTTGAGTTGGGGACGTCTCCTCGCGATTGTAGCACACGCTACAAGAAACGCGCAACGTTATTCCCGCTGATCAGGCTTCACTTCTGCCGTACCCGCTGGTACACCCGCCTGGTCCACCCGCCTGGCCGGCTCGAACCTGCTCCGGCCCGGTTTCAGGATGTCACGATAGGCGGCCAGGTTGCGGTCTTGCAGGTGGTCGAAGATCATCGGGCTGGCTGCGCCGTACGTGATGCGCTTGATCGGGTCTGGGTCCAGCGTCGCGCTGATCACTTCCTCGGTGCCGCGCGCTTGCGCCAGCTTGTGCGCGATCGGGTCCACGATCATGCTGTGACCGAAGTAGTAATTGCCGCCTGCATCCGGCCCGACCCCATTGCAGGCTATCATGTAGACGTGGTTGTCATAAGCGCGCGCCCGGTTCGTCAGCTCACAGAACTCGAAGGAGCGCAGCAGGGCACTGGGCCGGGCGATGACCTCCGCCTCTTGCAATGGCTCCGACTGCCGGCCGGGCAAGGTGTCTGCCAGGTCCCATGGGTCGCCCGCGCCAATCGTGGGGCCGGGCGCGAAGCCGGTAGTGACCTCTCTGGGAGCACTATGAGTTGCGCTCCGCTCTCATCGGCCGCGCGCCGCGTCCAGGCCACTGCTTTGGCCACATTGGCGGCGGTATCCAGGGGGGTGATGGCAAACTGTGCGCAGGCTACGGTAAAGGCTTGCATCAGCGCGCGGCCACCTGCTGGTTGAGACTCTGGACGTGAGCCGGCTCGTAGGCGTCCCCGAACTTAGTCAGCGCCATGCGCGCCTTCTGTACCATCAGGGACTCGTATTCGTCGTCCTCGACCATCGCCACGCAACGACCGATGCTCGACTCGCCGTCCACGAAACGTCAAGGGAAGAAGGCAATGTTCACGCGCCGATTGAGCAACAGATCGATGTCGCCGCCGATGCACTCGGCATGGATGATGTGGTGCGGGAACATCTCGATTGCATGAGCTGGTACTTGGAGTCGTCGAAACGCTCCTCCAGCTTCTGCCCGTAACGCTGCTGGAAATAGGCGTCGGCCTGTTTCGCCTGGCGCGGCATCCACTGCCGGATGATAGTGTTCATAGGGTGGTCGGCGCTGCCGCAGTCGACGCCGATCCAGCGGATTTTCTTTTCCTTCGCCCAGACGGCAAAATCACGGTCGGGTCCCGGGTGTTGCACCATGTAGCGGATCTCGTCCGCCGTCGGCTGGTCCCAGCCGAAATGGTGAAAGCCCGTGTGGATGATCAGGATGTCGCCTTCCTTGACCTGCACCTTACCCGGCGTGTAGAAGTGAATCTCGCCGTCCAGGTGCGTGCCCAGGTGGTTCGAGTGGGTGAGCACCTGGCCATTCGCGCCGTTCGGCGCGAGGCGCTTGAAGTACTTAACTTGCAGCGGCTCGTAGGTCGGCCACGGAGGGGTCGCGATGCCCAGCGGGATGGTCAGGTCGACAAATTTTCATGATTTAACTCTCCCTTAGGCTGGAAGATGCGGCAGATTTGACGGCCTCGAAGGCTTGCACAAAGCACTCTTTGGGCGTCTGCAATAACCCGGCGCCGACCATGCCGACGCCCGGTTCCTTGTGCGCGATGCCGGTGTTGATGCGCGGCAAGATGCCCGTTGCCATGACCTTGCGAACGTCGACGCCGACAGGGGCGCACCGGAAATTGAGCGTGGGATGGTGAAGGCGCTGTGCTCACCGGCGGTGATCTCGTACATCTCCACGGTCGCACTCAGCGCGTCGTCGGGGGTGCCGCCCATGAATTTGACGATGGCCGGCGCGCCCGCCATGGCGAAGCCGCCGATGCCACCCGTCTCAGTGATCGCGCTGTCGCCGATATCAAGGTTGGCATCGGCTGCCGTGAAGCCCGGCAACCACAGCCCGGCCGGCATGCCCGCCTGGCAGATGTACCAACGGTCGCCGGTCCCGCTCAGGCGGATGGCGAAATCGGTCCCGTTGCGCGCCATCACCGTCACCACCGTGCAGCCGGGGATGTTCCCGGCCGGTTCGAGCATGGCTTTCATGGCCGCCATGGAGAGGTTCAAGAAGAAGTGATCGTTGCCGTCGATGAAGCGCAGCACTTCGGCCACCGTGTCCGGGTCTCGCACGGCGCGGCTCAAGGCCGGCGCGATGGTGCGAATGAAGAGGGACGTGCCGGCCTTATTGCGGTTGTGGCACTCATCTCCCATGTGCAGGACCTGGGCGATCATGCTGCGCAGGTCGAGCGGGCCAGTGGCTTCCAGCGCCGCGCACAGAGCCGGGTAGAGGGTCGCCTCCATCCACTTGAGCTTGCGGATGACCTCGGGACCATACGCGCCGTAGCGCAAGACCTTGCCCAGGCCTTCGTTCTGCGTGGCGTAGGCCAGGTTGCCGAAGGTCTCATTGCGCACGATGAAGACCGGCATGGAGGGGCTGATGATGCCCGCCATCGGTCCCACGGCATGGTAATGGTGGCAGGGGGCGAACTCGACCTCGCCCGAACTGGCGAGGGCCGCCGCTTCCTCGACGGTCGCCGCCAACCCCTCGTACAGCAGGGCGCTTATGATTGCCCCACGTGTCGGTCCGCACATGCACTCCCACTCGATGGGCGGGCCGCTGTGCGTGATCAGCAGGCGCGCGCGTCCAGAGGGTGCGAAGCCGGGGATCACATCGCGCGCGATCTCCATGCCGACCAGCATTGGCCTCCCGCTGCAGATACGGGTGACGGCCTCGGCGTTGGCGGCTTCGATGTCGATGCCGCCGGCCGTGTGCGTCAGCGCGACGTAGCCCTCCAGGGGCGGTCGCCAGTCCACATCGACCGGCCGGGCGCCCTGGGCTTGCATGCTGTCATGGAAGCTGCGCAGCCCGACGTTGATCGGGCGTAGAGGCTGAGAGAAGAGATCGACCATCCTGCCCCATCCTTTGACCTAACAAGCTTGCGTGATTGAACCCGCCAGGCGGGCGGCGGTCGCGTTGTCTGGCAGCACGATGACGCTCGCCGCGCGCAGCGCCGCCTCCCGTCGGCTTAGCGGCTGCGGGTCGGCCTCGGTGCCGCACACCGACGCGACAAACACCAGGCGCCGGCCGGCGGCCTCGGCGATGGTCTGGGCCTCGTGCACCGCTTCAGCCGTAGCGCCGGCTGGGTCCGGATGGGCTCCGTAGCCAAGGACCACGTCGAGCAGGATCACAGCTGTGGCCGGATCACGCGCTTCCTGCAGAATGCGCCGGTTGCGCAGGCTGGGATCGATCATTGGGTGGAGGCGCCCCTGGGTGAACTCGTCCTCGCCCAGGTCGATGCACACGTGCCCGATACTGGCCGCGACTCCCGCAACCTTGTTTGCCTAGTTCAGCGGAGCGTTGCCATAGATCGGCTCCGGCAAACCCTTCAACACGAGCTGCGCCTCGTAGCAGAAAGTTCCTCCCGCGAACAGGCCCCGCAGCGCGTGTTGTCCGGGCGTAAGCCTGGCCCGTTCTCGCTCGGCCAGCGGCAGTAGCTCCTTTGCGGCCGCTTCCAGCCCGGCCAACGCGTTACCGCCGCTCGTGCCGCCCGCCCCGGTGCCGGCCAGGTCGGCCGCGAGGGCGACTGCCTGGGTCAGGGTGGTGGCAGGGTGGGCGCCTCCCGCCTCGGCGAGGGCCGGGTCGGCGCCGAGGAAGCAGACTATCGCCGGTTTCCTCAAGTCGCGCACGCGTTCCAGCACCCGCTTGACCACGGTTTGCGCCGGGGGCTTCGAGATCAGCACCACCACCTGCGTCTCGGGATCAGCCTGCAGGGCGTCCAGCGGTTGCAGCATCATGATGCCGCCGACTGCCTCGCCGAGATCCCGTCCCCCCACACCGATCGCCTGGGAAATGCCGACGCCCGCACGCGCCAGCCCGCACGTGACCGCTTGCAGCCCCGTCCCGGCTGCACTGACCAGCCCGACCGGCCCGCGTGGCAGTGCGTTGGCGAAGCCCAGGGCCACACCGTTGATGATGGCCGTGCCGGCATCGGGTCCCATACACAGCAGGCCGCGCTGGGCCGCCAGTTACTTGAAGGCTATCTCTTCCTCGAGAGCCACATTGTCGGAAAAGAGCAGCACGTGCAGCCCATGTAACAGGGCTGTGCGGGTCTCGCGCGCCGCGTATTGGCCGGCGACGGAGATCACAGCCGGGTTAGCATCCGGCGTCGCGGCAATGGCCGAGTCCAGCGAGCGGGGGCGCCGGGCTTGCCCGCCCGGCGTGCGCTCGGCGCGCTGTGCCAGACGCCTGTCCGCTTCGTCCAGGGCGGCCGTTGCGGCTTCGTCGTCCTCAGTTTTGACGACGATGACCAGGTCATCGGGCCGCGCGCGTTCTGCCCCGGTGTCCAGCAGCCCGGCTCCGGCCAGGATCTCACGATTGGCCGCCGTGCCCATGACCACGGCCGCGTCCAGGACACCTGGCGGGTCCAACAGCACCCTGGCAACCAGCATCAGGGCCACCGAGTCATGATATTCGGAAGATTTAACCCGGCTTGCTACAACCACAGCTTGCCTCCTGAGATCTGGGTGGCTGGATGATCGGCATGACGGTCCCCTAATCTATTTTGATGAGCAACTGGTGGTAGGTAACGTTTTGTCCTGCGCTGACCGCAATCTCGGCCACCGTCCCCGCGCCCGTTGCCCGGATCGGGTTTTTCATCTTCATGGCTTCCAGAACGCACAAGGTGTCGGCCGCTTTCACGGCCTGGCCGGCGCTCACGTTGACACTCAGGATAGTACCGGGCATAGGGGCCCGGACTTCCCCATGCCCGTCTTTGGCCGGCGGGGCTGGCGGGCGAGAAGTGTAGGCCGGCGACGGCCTTGGCAACGGCGGCGGCGCAGACGCCGCCGAAAGCGCAGACGCCACCTGCAGTGCAAACGCCATCTGCGGCGCCGCCAGTTGCTCGGGCTGAGCGCGTGCATCTCCACCTTCGATGGCAACCGCAAACGGTTGACCGTCGACAATCACCCTCAGCGGGCACGCCCCAGGGTCAGGCACCTCAACATGGTATGTCTTGCCTTCTACGGTTACATCAAAAGATGGCATCCTGTCGTTTCTATCCTTCTGCTTTCTGGGGCCTCGGCGGCTGCCACGGCTGCAATGCCTGGGCACGGTTCGTCGACACCCAGGAGGGCGCCGTGCGGCCATGCTCGAAGGTTGGCCCGGCGGCAACGCCGAGCGGCTTTGGCAACGCGTTGGCCATCAGGGCGCCCGCCACAATCGCTGCCACCTGAGCGCGCTTCTCGGTGAGGGCGGCTGCTGCCGCGGTTTCTGCTTCGAGGGTGGCTCCTTGACCCAGCAATTTCATCATCGTGAACTGTTCTCTTTTCTCAGACCGGCATCAACCCATGCTTCTTGGCCGGGTTGCTCCCGACCTTCGAGCGCAGGATCTCGAGCGCCATGACCAGGCGCAGGCGAGTGGATCTTGGCTCGATCACCTCGTCGATCTGGCCCATATCGGCTGCCGTGTAGGGATTGTGGAACTTGTCCCGGTAAGCCTGCACCAGGCGCTCGCGCTCCGCCTTGGGGTCGGCTGCCTTGGCCAGCTCCTGCCGGTACAGCACGTTGACCGCGCCGTCGGGTCCCATCACCGCGATCTCCGCCGTGGGCCAGGCGTAGGCCAGGTCCGTGCGCATCTGTTTGCTGCTGAGGGCGATATAGGCGCCGCCGATGGCCTTGCGCACCACAATACAGATTTTGGGTACGGTGGCCTCGCAGTACGAGTAGATAATCTTGGCGCCGTGCCGGATGATGCCCCCATACTCTTGCTCGATGCCGGGCAGGTAACCCGGGCAATCGACGAAAGTCAGCAGAGGCAAGTTGAACGCGTCGCAGAAACGCACGAAGCGGGCAATCTTGTCGCTCGACTGGATGTCCAACACTCCCGCCAGGAACATGGGCTGGTTCGCCACCACGCCCACCGGGAAGCCGTCCAGGCGCGCCAGACCGACGAGGGCGTTCAGCGCCCAGTGGGCATGTATTTCCAGGAAGCTGCCCCGGTCGAAGACGCTGCTGATCACCTGCCGCATGTCATAGGGCTCGCTACTGTCATCCGGCACCAGGTGGTCCAATGATTCGTCCGCCCGCGCTGGATCGTCGTAGGGGGTCACTCGCGGCGGGTCCTCCATGTTGTTCTGCGGCAGGTAGCTGAGCAACTCCTTGACCAGGCGCAGCGCAGACAGCTCGTCGGGGGCCGCGAACTGGGCCACACCGCTCTCTGTGTTGTGGACATCCGCCCCGCCCAAGGTGTTCAGATCGACATCCTCGCCGGTCACGGCCTTGATCACGTCGGGACCGGTGATGAACATGAAGCTGGTGTTGCGCACCATCACGATGAAGTCGGTCAGCGCGGGCGAGTAAACGGCCCCGCCGGCGCATGGGCCCATCTGCACCGATATTTGGGGGACGACGCCCGACGCCATCACATTGCGCACAAACAATTCACCGTAGGCTGCCAACGAGCGCACACCCTCCTGGATGCGCGCGCCCCCGGAATCCAGAAGCCCGATGACAGGCACGCCGCTCGCCATCGCAAGCTCCATGATCTTGCAGACCTTGTGCGACTGGACTTCAGAGAAAGAGCCACCCAGGACCGTGAAATCCTGAGCATAGACTGCGACGCGGCGCCCATCGATCTTGCCGAACCCGGTGATCACGCCATCGCCTGGGAACTTCTTGTTCGCCATGCCGAAGTCGGAGATATTGTGGGTCGCCAGTCGTCCCAGCTCCTGAAAGCTGTCCCGATCCAGCAGGGCGTCGACACGCTCACGGGCCGTCAGCTTGCCCCTGGCGTGCTGGTCGGCCACTCGCTCGGGGCCGCCGCCCATCTTAGCCATGGCCCGCATTTGGCGAAGGTCTTCGAGTTTGTCTTTCATTAACCGTTCCTGTCCGTTTTGATTCTCCCGCTGCACCTGTGCTATACTTCTCGGAGTTGGAGAGGTCGCATAGTTGGCCTAGTGCGCGCGTCTCGAAAACGCGTATCCCGAAAGGGATCGAGGGTTCGAATCCCTCCCTCTCCGCCACATTGGACCCCCTGGTCAGGGGGTCCTTTTCGCTGTGGCGAATGTGTCATTCTAGCCCGCTAGCGGCAAGCGGGGCTATGATGGTAGTCATACAAGCTCTTATACGGGCGCGATTTGCTGAAACGCGACGTCCGTGGATATAATAGCGATATCACCGGCAGACAGACGCCGGCCTGGAGAGGTCGCATAGTTCGGTCTAGTGCGCACGACTGGAAATCGTGTATCCCGAAAGGGATCGAGGGTTCAAATCCCTCCCTCTCCGCCATAGCCTTTTGCAAGCCGCCCCAGCGTGGGGGCGGCTTGTTGCGTTAGCGGAACACGCAGACGGCCGGCTTTGTCGGGAAAGGTTCAGCCAAATGGCATGCACGGCACGCCTTCCCCGGCTATACTGGGCGAGCGATGGAGGTGACGCATGACACGTCGCCGTATGTGCTCTTTTCTGAGTGCGGTTGCGCTCCTGGCCCCTGGGCTGTTATTGCTGGCCGGCCCGGTCGAAGCTGCCCGGCTGGCACAACAGCCGTCGGTGCCGCTGTTCGAGCAGATCCTGGCCATGCTGGCGCATCCCACTGTAGCCTATTTTCTGTTTGTGCTCGGATTGCTTGGGCTGGTGGGCGAGCTAATAACGCCCGGCGCCACCTTCCCCGCGGTCTCGGGCACGATCTGCCTGGTCCTCGGCCTGGTTGGACTGGGACAGTTGCCCACGAATTGGGGCGGCGCGGCCCTGATCATCGCCGGCGTTCTGATGTTCCTGTTCGACCTGAAGGTACCCGGTCACGGCCTGAGCGTGGGCGGCATTATCGCTTTCAGCCTCGGTTCGCTGTTGATCTTCACGCCGTTCTGGGCCGTGCGGCCGATCGCCGTGGAATCAGCGACCCTGAACCCGTGGGTGATACTCGGGACCACGCTGGGAATGGCCGTCTTTTTCATGGCGGGCGCCGCCGTGGGCCTGCGTGCGCAGAATCAGCCGGTGGCAGTCGGTCGCGAGACCCTGATCGGTAAGGTGGGCACGGTGCGCCAGGCCCTCCGGCCAGAAGGCATCGTGCATCTCGAGGGTGAGGAATACACGGCCCTATCGTCCCTGGGAGACGAGATCGGCGAGGGTGCATCCGTGCGGGTGGTCGGCGTCGATGGCTTGAAACTTCAGGTTGAGCCGATCGACGAGCACGAGCGGCGACTGGCGCCTCTGACAGGCGAGGTCTCACAGCCCTGAGACCGGCGGGCGCGCAGGTTTGGGGCAGCGACGATAATCGGCGCTTCCTTCTTTGCTTGAAAGGAGTCTCAGAAAATGGACGGCGTGATGTTCGGTCTCGTGGTCCTGGTTTTGGTGATCCTGTTCCTCTTCTTGCTTGCCGTTTTTCGCCCATTCCGCATCGTGCGCGACTACGAGCGGCTGGTGCTGTTCCGCCTCGGCCGTTACGTTGGGCAGAGAGGGCCTGGCCTGGTCTGGTTGTGGCCAATTATCGACCAACCGGTACGCTCGAACCTGCGGGAAGATTTTCTGGAGATCCCGAGCCAGACCTGCATCACCCAGGACAATGCCCCGATCGATATTGACTTCCTGATCTATTGGAAGGTCATCGATCCGGGCCTGAGCGTGCTGAAGGTGCGCGATTTTGCCGGCGCGGCCCAGGGTATTGCGACGACTACCTTGCGCGCGGTCATCGGCGACATTGCGCTGGACGATGTGCTTTCCAAGCGGGAGCAGATCAACCAGGTGCTGCGGGCCAAACTCGATGAAGTTACCGAACGCTGGGGCGTCAAAGTGACGAGCGTCGAGATCCGCGAGATCGTGCCGCCGCGCGAGATCCAGACCGCCATGAACCGGCAGATGGCTGCAGAACGCGAGCGTCGCGCCGTGGTCTTGGAAGCCGACGGCAAGCGCGAAGCTTCGATCAAGGTCGCCGAAGGCGCCAAGCAGTCCGCGATCCTGACGGCTGAGGGCGCACGCCAGGCGGCCATCTTGAATGCGGAAGGCTATTCCATGGCCCTGAGCAAGATATTCGAGGTTGCCCACGGCCTGGACAACAAGACGATGAGCCTTCAGTACCTGGACGCGTTGAAGGCGCTGGGGTCCGGCGCATCTACTAAGTTCATCTTCCCGATGGAGTTCGCGAATCTGCTGAAGCCGTTTACCGGCTATACCGAGCGGGCGACGGACGGTAAGGATGAAGGTTGACGTCGAGACGTCGGAGCGCGGTACAGGTTTTTGCGCCCCAGCGGTAGGATGTTGGAGGAGGTGCGGCAGGCCTATGCGGCCGCCCTTGCGGCCAACGAAGCGGCGCGCGCAACCGTGCGCCCGGGTATCACGGCCGGCGACGTAGACCGGGCCGCGCGCCGGGCGCTGGACGAGGCCGGCTATGGGCCGCACTTCGCCCATCGTACCGGCCACGGCATGGGCATGGACGGCCACGAATCGCCGTGGATCGCCTCCGGGAACCTGGTTATCCTGGAAGTGGTATGCTGGAAGAAGGCATGGTCTTCAGCATCGAGCCCGGCGCCTATCTGCCGGGCCGCTTCGGCATCCGCATCGAAGACATCGTGGCCGTCACGGCGACCGGCTGCCGGCTGCTCACCGGCTTCGACCACGAGCTGATCGTTCGCTAGCCTGAAGGGGGAAACCGCCTCCCCGAGCAGCGCCCCGCCTGATAGCAGAAACCCGTTTCCTCGCCATAAGCGCCCGGAAACGGGTTTCTGATGGTGGCGGCCCCAGGCGCGGCGCCTGTGGGCCGATCAGGTTCTGGCTAGCTCGCGGGCACGAAAGCCGGCACCTCGACCGGGTATTCGACCTGGCTCGGGCGCTCGAACTGGCTGTTGTACAGTTCGGCGTAGAAGCCGTTCGCCGCTAGCAATTCCTTGTGGGTGCCTTGCTCGACGATATCGCCATCGCGCATCACGAGGATCAGGTCCGCGTCGCGGATCGTGGACAGGCGATGGGCGATGACGAAACAGGTGCGGCTCTTCATCAAGCTGTCCATCGCCTTTTGGATCAACACCTCGGTGCGCGTGTCGACTGAACTGGTCGCTTCGTCCAGTATGAGGATCCTGGGGTCAGCCAGAAAGGCACGGGCGATGGTCAGAAGCTGCATCTGGCCCTGCGAGACGTTGGAAGCCTCCTCGTTGAGCACCATGTAGTAGCCATCGGGGAGGGTACGGATGAAGTGATCGGCGTGGGCAGCTTTGGCGGCGACGAGCACCTCGGCATCGGCAGCATCAGGGCGACCGTAGCGGATGTTCTCCATAATGGTGCCGTTGTAGAGCCAGGTATCTTGCAGGACCATGCCAAACAACTTGCGCAGGTCGAAGCGGGTGAACTCCCGAATGTCGTGCCCATCGACCAGGATCGCGCCGTCGTTGACATCATAGAACCGCATCAGCAACTTGACCATGGTCGTCTTGCCTGCGCCGGTTGGGCCCACGATGGCGATGCGCTGGCCCGGCTTCACGCTGGCACAAAAGTCGTTGATGATGATCTTGTCCGGATTGTAGCCGAAGTGAACGTGCCGGAACTCGACGCCGCCTTCCACAGACTCTAGCTTGACCGACTTAGCGGTCTCGGGAACCTCTTCGGCCTCACCGAGGAACTCAAACACACGCTCGGCCGCCGCGGCCGTCTGCTGGAGGACGTTGGAGATGTTGGCAAACTGGGCGATCGGCTGCGTGAACGAGCGCACGTACTGGATAAACGCCTGTATGTCGCCGATGGTGATGGCATTCCGGATGGCCAGCCAGCCGCCGAGGATACAGACGGCCACGTAACCAAGATTGCCGACGAAGGTCATGACCGGCATCATCATGCCGGAGAGGAACTGCGACTTCCACGCCGCGCTGTACAGGACATCGTTGTAGCCGTCAAACTGCTCGACGCTCTTAGCCTCGCCATTGAAGGCCTTCACCACCAGGTGGCCGCCGTACATCTCCTCGACGTGGCCGTTGATGTGGCCGAGGTAATCCTGCTGCTGCTTGAAGTACTTCTGCGACTTGCCGATCACCACGCTGATGATGACCAACGACAGCGGCACGATGCACAAGGCCGCCAGGGTCATGAGCCAGCTGATGGTCAACATCATGATGATCACGCCGACCACCGTGGTCACCGAGGTGATGATCTGCGTGAGGCTCTGGTTGAGGGTCTGGCTGAC
>JADGQF010000059.1 GCA_017882045.1 Anaerolineales bacterium | reverse complement strand
CAGGTCCTGATTCACATGCTTGCCTGCGGAGTGTGCCGGACCGACCTTCACATCGTCGACGGCGAGCTCACGGAACCGAAACTACCCCTCATTCCCGGCCATGAGATCGTGGGCACACTGGCCGAGGCCGGCGGAGGAGTGACGCAGTTTCAACCGGGCGCGCGGATCGGGATCCCCTGGCTGGGCTGGACCTGCGGCCGGTGTCGCTACTGCCTGAGCGGCCGCGAGAACCTGTGCGAGTACGCACGCTTCACCGGTTACACAATCGACGGCGGCTACGCCGAATACACCGTCGCCGACCAGCGCTACTGCTTCTCCTTGCCCGAGCAATACGGCGATGCTCACGCCGCCCCTTTGTTGTGCGCCGGCCTGATCGGCTACCGTACCTACCGGCTGGCCGGAGGCGCCCCCGACCCGGCCGCCGGCGCTGAACCGGCCCGCCTCGGCGGCGAGGTCCTCAGCCCGCCGATAACCCGTTTGGGAATCTACGGCTTCGGGGCCGCGGCCCACATCATCGCCCAGGTAGCGGTACACCAGGGCAAGCAGGTCTATGCCTTCACCCGGGCGGGAGACACAGAATCGCAGGCCTTCGCGCGTCGGCTGGGCGCAGTATGGGCCGGCGATTCGGCGACCTTGCCGCCCGAAGAGCTAGACGCCGCTCTGATCTTCGCGCCGGTCGGCGCATTGCTGCCCGCCGCATTGCGGGCAACTGCCAGGGGTGGCATCGTGGTCTGCGGCGGCATACACATGAGCGACATCCCATCTTTCCCGTATAATCTCCTCTGGGGCGAGCGAGTGGTGCGCTCGGTGGCCAACTTGACTCGCCGGGATGGGGAGGAACTGCTGGCTGTTGCGCCGGCCGCACTGGTGAAGACCGAGATCGAGACCTTCCCACTGGAGCAGGCCAATGAAGCCCTGGACCGCTTGCGAGCCGGGAAGATCCAGGGCGCGGCCGTGCTGACCATCGAACGGACCTGACCTGGCGCAAGAGCGCAATCTTTGCGGCCATCCGGGCGGGAGTAAGCTGCGAGTCAGTTGACCGCGCCGCGCGCGGCGTGTGGGAAGCGCGCGGCTACGGGACAGGTTTCACCCACGCCACCGGGCACCAGGTCGTCTTCCGCTACCATGACGCGGGTCCAAAACTCGAAACAGGCTCGACCGCCCTGCTGGAAGAGGGCATGGTCGTGACCGTTGAGCCGGGCGCGTACGGCAGCGCCTTCGGCGGCGGGGCACGCTTTGAGGATAACGCTTACGTTGACGAGGTTGGGGCGGAGGTGCTCTCCGCCTGAGGAACGTGAGCGGGCGCCGAGGCAAAGGAAGGCCCACCATCAGTCAAGATTTGGGCAAAGCCGGCTGTTTGGTGGGCCTCTTTTGGCTGACCGACTGTCTGCGGGCCAGCTTTCCGGGCTCAGGCGGCTGCCAGTGTGGCCACAGTGCCATCGCCCAGCCCGACCAGCAAAGGAGCGCCCGGGGCCAGCCCCTGCGGGGCCGCGATACAGCTCGCTCCGGCCTCCAGCGCCTCGCCGCCGTCGCAGGCGACCCAGGTGGCGCCGCTGTCATGCGAAACCAGCACCGCGTCTTCCAGGAGCACCAGCAGATCGGCTTCGCTCGCCGCCAAGACCGCATTGACCGGGCCTGCGATCAGATCGCCGATCAAACCTTCGCTCAGTCGTTCCCAGCTTGTCCCCCGGTCGACCGATCGCCACACCCCGGCGGGCTCCGTTCCGGCGTAGACGGTGCCATTCTGCGCGTAGGCCGGCGAAACCGCCAGGCCGAGCACGGGGGCAGACTCGGCTGCGAAAGCCAGTTCGCGCCAGGCGCGCCCGCCGTTAGTGCTGCGGAAGAGGCCGGATTCGGTCCCGACAAACAGCGTTTCGTCTTGCTTAAAGCTGGGCGAGATCGCAAGGCTCAGCACATGCAGATCGAGCAGACGGAAGTTCCACAGTTCCCAGTGCCCGCCGCGGCTAGCCGAGCGGTAGACCCCGTCCTCAAGCGTCGCAGCAAACACCGTCCCGTCTTCTTCGTAGCCGGGCGAGACCAGCATGGCAGAGATGACGGGTGGCGGCGCGGGCAGAAGCTCTACGAACCAGGTCTGACCAGCATCAAACGATCGCAAGATGCCGCCTTCGGCCCCCGCGAAGAGCGTATGATCGGTCGCAAACTGGGGAGAAACCGCCACGGCCAGCGTAGGCAGCTCGGTCTGCAGGTTGAGCGAGCCGTAGGTCAGCTCGAAAGTCCGCCCGCCATCCGTGGAGCGGTATAGGCCGCTGTGACGGGCCGCAAAGCACAGCCCGTCCCGCTCAAAGGTCGGAGACGTGGCAATGGCGAGCACCATATCCTGGTCCGCCGGGTCCTGTTCTTCAAAGTCGCGTTCTTCAGTCATCTCTGACACGGCTAATCCTCTTGCTGTTATTCCGGCTCGACGGCTTGCTCGGGCAGCTTCTTGTGCACCAGCACATCGACGGTCAACGCCATGGCTGCGCTGCTCACGGCGGTGTGCCAGGCCTCTTTTGTCGCCCCGGTCGCGTCCAGAATCCCGGCTTCGAGCATGTCGGTTACCTGGCCGGTACTCACGTCAAAGCCACAACCGGGAGCGGCGTGCTTGATCTCGACCATGATCTCATCCGGGTTGTAACCGGCGTTGTGAATGATGGTGCGGGCCGGCTCTTCGAGGGCTCGCAGCAAAATGCTATAGGCCGCGCGCTCATCCGGGTTCGTGCTGCCCTGCATCATCGTGCGTAACCGCGGGCGGCAGGCAAGGAAGGCAATGCCTCCACCCGGCAGCGCCCCCTCCAGGATGGCCCCGCGCAGAGCCCGGGCCGTTCGCTCGGCCACCTCCTTGCGGAACTTCACCTCCGACTCGCTGGCCGCACCGACCCACAGGATGGCCGAGCCGCCCATGAGTTTGCCAATGCGGCGCCGCAGCAGGTCGCGCTCATCAGGGTCGCGCATTTGGGCATAGGCGCTGCGCAGTTGCGCCAGATGCGCGCGCAGTGCGCGCGCATCGCCCTGGCCGCCGACAATCCCAAAATAGTTCCTGTCACCCCAGACGCGTCGCGCCCGCCCCAGGTCCGCCAACGTGACGGCCTCGAGCGTGTCGCCGGCGTCTTTGATCACCGGCCGGCCACCGACCAGCAACTGCAGATCCTGCATCATGGCCGCTTCGGGGATGCCGTAGGTGAAAGGCATCTTGACGGCAATCGTATTGATGCGCGTGCGAGTCTGGCTCGCCACCAGCAATGAGACCACCACCGGCGACAGAGAGCGAGCGATGATCATCAGCGAGCCGATGCCCGCCTGGATGGCCGCGTCGAGCGTCGGGATAAGCTGGCGCGGCTCCTCAATATCGCAGTTCGTCAGGAGAATGGCCGGGTTCTCCAGGTCAGTGCGTTGTTTGGCCAAGTCCACGATCATCTCGCGGGCCAACAAGCCACCGTCCCAGTAGACCCCTTCGACGTACTCGCGCTCGAGGTCGCGCGTGCGGCCCTCGCGCATCTCAAACTGCCCGTACTCGCCGATGATGTCGAAAATCTCGCCCAGCATATGCGCCAGGGGTGGATCGTAGCAGATGGCCTGAGCGACCTCGGTCAGCCGGGCTTGCCCCTCCACCGGCTTGCTCATGGCGGTCAGTTCCTCAAGAACAACCCGCATTCCCCGGTCAAGGTGACGGCGCAACTGCATGGCGTTGCCGCCGGCAGTGATGTAGCGCAAAGCCTCGTTGTAAACCGACCCGAACAACACGGCTGCCGTGGCGCTGCCGTCGCCGGCCGATTGGTGGACACGCCATAGCATGCCGCGCAGCAACATCGCGCCCATGTCAGCGTCCCGGTCGGCCAACTCGATCACTCGGCGCGCTGTCAGCGCCGCGTTATCCATCAGTTCGGGCGCCTCATTGCGTGAGGCATTGCGCTCGAGCGCGACGATCCCGGGCAGAGGTCCCAATGTCGGCCGGATCGCGTTGAGCATCCAGTTGATGCCCCGCTGCATGGCCCTGTATGCCCTGGGTTGAAATACGACATATGGAGTCCGCTCTTTAGGCGGGGGCGGTGGTGTCGGTGGTCTCATTTCCTCTCATCACCTCGTTGTGCCTGTGTGCCGGCGGATTATACCCTGCCACCACAGATTCCCCAATTCTGAACCGGACGCACGCAAAAGCACGCCTTTTGTGACGGCTCATTTGGCGGAAGCGAGGAGTTGGCCGATAATAGCGCTTACACACCTCATGTTTTCCTCGAGGAAAGGTGAGGACTTGTGATAGAATGCAATTTGAGACCGCATCATCGTGAGGTCATCGAACATCTGACCGCGCAGTTCGGTGACGATACGCGCTTCCCGGCACTGATCGTGGCCGGCTCAATCGCCCACGGTTGGGAAAGGGACGACTCGGACGTCGACATCATGCTTGTGGCGACGGTCGAAGAATACAACTGGCGCAGGCCCGAGCGCGCCTTCCATTACTTCACCAGGGATTTCTCCAACTACCCCGGCGGTTATATGGACGGCAAGATCATCGACCTGGCTTTCCTACGCGAGGTGGCTGAGAAGGGCAGCGAGCCGGCGCGCGCCGCCTTCGCCGGGACCTGGTGCGCATACTCGCGCCTTGCCGAGATCGACGAGTTAGTGCAGCGCATACCGACCTAGCCTGAAGCAGAACGCCAGGAACGTATTCGCTCGTTTTGCGGTCAGTTCCAGGCCTGGCACTGATACCTGGGAGAAGCCGTCAAGCGCGACGACCGCTATCTGCTCACCAAGACCCTGAGCGCGCTGTTACTCTACGGCGCGCGCCTGATCCTGGCCCATAACCACATACAGTATCCTTACCACAAATGGCTCACCACTGCCCTGGCCGAAGCGCCGGACAAACCGGCGGACCTCCTGGCGCTGATGGACCAGGCCCTGGCCCAACCTTCGGCTGAAAAGATCGAGGCAGTCTGCAAGAGCATCCTGGACTTCACAAGCTGGGACACGCCCCTCGAAGGCTGGCCGGCCCGCTTCATGGAAGACACAGTATGGGCCTGGCGGCGAGGCTGCGCCGCAGTAGAGGACTGGTAGCCAGTTCTTCTCAGAATTCCCGGAATTCCCGAATTCGCCGCTTGTGCAAGAACGCGCTAGAATACTCTCTAACCTCGTGGGCCTTGTCCGCCCGATATTCCACCACCCTGCATAGGGCGAGGAGCCAGACAATGTCAGTCAACCAACCGGCCAGGGTCGGCGACCCTGTTAGGGATGGCGACCCTCTTAGGGTCGCTATCATCGGTTGCGGCGGGATAGCGCGCTATCACATCCGCTTGATGCTGCAGCAACTCGACACGACCCGCATCACCGTCCTCTCAGAACCCGATCCCGAACACTATGCGGCCGCCGCCGCGCTATTCGAAGCCGTGGGCCAGGCAGCGCCGCCTAACGAGCCGGACCTCGCTCGCCTGCTCCGGGAGCGAAGCGGGGAGCTAGACGCGGTTTTCATCGTCACGCCGCACGCCTACCATCACGACCAGACGGTCGCCTGCCTGGAAGCCGGGCTGGACGTGCTGTTGGAGAAGCCGATGGTTCTCAACGCGACCGAGGCGTGCAGTCTGATCGAGGCACGCGATCGCACCGGCCGCCTGCTCGTGGTGGCCTTCCCCGGCAGCCTTTCGCCCCAGATCCGCCGGACCGTTCGCATTCTTCGTTCAGGCGAGGTGGGCGCGCTGCTCGGTATCAGCGCGACGGTCTGGCAGAGCTGGGGACCAAACACCGCCGGCACCTGGCGCCAGCAGCCCGCGATCGCCGGCGGCGGCTTCCTGTTCGACACTGGCGCGCACATGCTCAACACCTGCGCCGACCTGGCCGGCGAAGACTTCGTCGAAGTGGCCGCCTGGCTGGACAACTGCGGCCGGCCGGTAGATACGCGCGGCACCGTTATGGCCCGGCTGGCATCAGGAGCCTTCGTCACCATGCACGCTTGCGGCGAGGCCATTCCCTCGTGCGCGTCCGACGTGCGCGTTTTCTGCGCCCATGCCATCCTGCGCACCGGCATCTGGGGCGAGCGCCTCGAGATGCAACGTCACGGCGCCAAGAGCCTGCGCAGCGTCAAGGTAACCGAGTCGCTGGGGGTCTGGCAACAGTTCCTGGCGGTTCGGGCCGGCGCGCTACCCAACCCCTGCCCGCCTGAAGTGGGTCTGCGCATGGCACGGCTATGGGATGCCATCCAGGCTTCGGCAGCCCAGGATGGGGCAGTGGTAAGGGCATAGTCATTGCGTATCACGTTTTACGTATCGCAAATCGCAAGGAGGTTCGATGTCTGACCCAATCCACGTTACGGTTTGGAACGAATTCCGGCACGAGAAGCAGGACGAGGCGGTCCGATCCGTTTACCCCGACGGCATACACGAGGCGATCGGCACCGGTCTGCGCCAGGAAGGGTTCGAGGTAAACACCGCCACTCTGGACGAACCCGAACATGGTTTGAGCAAGGCCGCGTTGGCCGCCACCGACGTGCTGATCTGGTGGGGGCACATGGCGCATGACGAGGTTCAGGACGAGATCGTGGAGCGCGTCCAGCAGCGCGTGCTCGCCGGCATGGGGCTGATCGTGCTCCATTCCGCTCACTTCTCCAAGATCTTTAAAAAGCTGATGGGGACGAACTGTTCGCTCACCTGGCGCGAGATGGGCGAAAAGGAGCGCATCTGGTGCGTCGCGCCCGGCCATCCGATCGCGCAGGGACTACCCCCTTACTTCGAGATCCCGCACACCGAGATGTACGGCGAGTATTTCGACATCCCTCAGCCCGACACGCTGGTTTTCGTCCATTGGTACCAGGGCGGCGAAGTGCTGCGCGGCGGCGCCTGCTTCTACCGTGGGCGCGGCAAGGTATTCTACTTTGCACCCGGACATGAAACGTTCCCGATCTACCACCAGCCTGAGGTACGCCGGGTGATCGGTAATGCCGTGCGCTGGGCCGCTCCCGTTCAGGTTAAGGGCTACCGTGACCTGACGCAGGCTCCGAATGTGCCACAGCCGATCGAGAAGCTGGGCTGAAAGGAAGAACAAAATGACCAAAATCGCCTTCATCGGTGCGGGCAGTGTCGGCTTCACGCGCGGGCTGGTCCGTGACGTCCTGACCTTCCCACTGCTCAAGGACGCAACCCTGTCGCTGATGGATATCAACCCGGAACGCCTGGACTTCGCAAAGAACTCCGTCCAGCGGATCGTCGACATGGGCGGATACCCAGCCAAAGTCGAAGTCACCCAGGACCGGGCCGAGGCCCTGAAGGACGCTGACGTCGTCCTTGTAACTATCCTGGCCGGCGCAACCGACGTGTGGCGCCACGATATCGAGATCCCCAAGCAATATGGGGTCGACATCAACGTGGGTGACACGCGTGGGGTGTCGGGCATCTTCCGCGCGCTGCGCACCATACCGGTGATGCTGAGCATCGCACACGATATGGAGCGCTACTGCCCGGACGCGACCATGCTCAACTACACCAACCCGATGGCCATGCTCTGCCGGGCGATGGAGAGGGAGACCTCCATCCGCCTGACGGGGCTGTGCCATAGCGTGCAGGGCACCTCTATGATGCTGGCCAACTGGATCGGCGCGCCCTACGAGCAGATCACTTACACCTGTGCCGGCATCAATCACATGGCCTGGTATCTCAAGTACGAATGGAACGGCGTCGATGCCTACCCGCTGATCCGCAAGGCCATCAGCGAGCGCCCCGAGGTATACAACGAGGAGCAGGTGCGCAACGAGATGTTCCTGGCGCTGGACTACTACGTGACCGAGTCCAGCGGGCACAACTCCGAGTACAACTGGTGGTTCCGCAAGCGCCCCGACCTGATCGAGAAGTACTGCACGCACGGGACCGGCTGGAACCCGGGTGAGTACGCGTATGTGCTGAAGGAGTACCAGAACCGGGACAGCACCTGGAAGGAAGAGGCGCGTAAGTGGTTCGCGCAGGAGACGCCCATTTCACTGGAGCGCGGCCATGAGTATGCGGCGCACATCATCAATGCTCTAAAGGGCGGCGAGCCCTTCAAGTTCAACGGCAACGTGCCGAACACCGGCCTGGTCACCAACCTGCCCCAGGGCGCCTGCGTCGAAGTGCCGGTCTGGGTCACCAGGCAAGGCTTCGAGCCGGTGCATGTCGGCGCCCTGCCGCCGCAATGTGCGCTGCTCACCAATCTCAGCTCGCAGATCGAAGAGATGGCGGTCGAGGCCGCCATCAGCGGCGACCCCCGCCTGGTCTACCAGGCGATCTGTCACGATCCGCTGACCGCGGCCGTCCTCTCGCTGGCAGAGATCAAAGAGATGGTCAACCGCATGTTCGAGAAGAACTGCCAGTACCTGCCACAGTTCACGCACTTCACCGTTTAGACCCCCTGGGTCTAAACCCACCGGGTCTACACCCGTACGGTCTTGAAGCCACATACAGAGGCCCGGTTTCTCGACGAAACTGGGCCTCTCTTGGCTCCTGGCCGGCCCGGCTCAGGGCCGGCCTGCAACTCTTCAGCCTGGCTCCCACTGCAGCAGGACCTTGATCGCCCCGCTGTCCCTGGAACGCACGAGGGCAAAAGCCTCCGCGAAGCGCTCGGCCGGCAACCGATGGGTGATCAGTTCTTCCAACGGCAGCCCACCGCCGGCGAGCAGGGCTACCGCCGCAGGCCAGGCGCCCGCGCTCGCGTTGCTGCCCGTCAGCTGGATCTCGCCATGCAGCAGGAGGTTCCAGGCAAAGCTTGCCGGGGCCTGCCCGTAATCGCCGAGCACGAGGATTCGCCCTCCCGGCCGGACGATATCCAGCGCAGCTTCCAGCGCCGCCGGCGAGCCGGAAGCCTCGACGATCGAGCCAAAACCACCTGTCCGCTGGCGGCGCAAATCGCACGCGTGATAGTCGATCGTCTGTGCGGCGCCCCAGCGCGCCGCCAGGGCCAGCCGGCCGGCGCGCCCGCCGGCGAGGACCAGGTCATCCCGTCCGGCCCGCCGCAGCAAAGCTAACAGGAGCAGGCCGATCGGGCCGTCGCCGCAGATCAAGACCGGGCCGGGCGCATCCTGCCCGAGGCGGCCCAGCGCGTGGACGGCCACCGCCAACGGCTCGGCCAGCGCGGCCCGCACCCAAGGCGTGCCGGGCGGCAGAAGCTGAAGGTTGGCAGCCTCAGTGACGAAGTATTGGGCGTAGCCGCCCGGGTGTTCGAAACCCACCTCGCCCCCCGCGGCCCAGAGGTTGTCCGCCACCACGCGCCGGCCCACCCATGCCCCGTCCACTCCCGCGCCCAGCGCATCCACCGACCCGGCCCACTCGTGGCCGGGAATGGCCGGGAACGGCGTGCGCTCCCAACCGGCGATCATGGCCAGGTCGGTGGCGCAAATGCCACAGGCCGCCGTGCGGATGCGCACCTGGCCGGCCCCAGGCTCCGGCAGAGGTAGGTCGAGCAGCTTCAGGATGCCTGGCCCCACGTTGGCGATGGCTTTCATGGATGGAGGACCACCTTGTTGCGCTCGGGCCGGCCCATGACCTCGAGCGCCTCGGCGATCTGCGCCAGGGGAAAGCGGTGGGATACTATCTGCTCGATATCGATCAGGCCGGTCTCCATTAAGCGGATCGCCTTGGACATGGCGAGCGGCGTGGTGCCGAAGCTGGCATCCATGCGGCCCTCCAGGAAGTGCGTCTGGCCGCCGTCCAGCTCGAAAGTTTCGTGCGTCGTGATACCGAAGACGTTCCACCTGGTGCCCCGCCGCCGCAGCTCGGCGGCCAGGCGCACCGCCTCAATCGGTCCCGCGGCTTCCACCACCAGGTCGGGCCCCTCGCGCATGATCTCATAGACGCGCCCCCGCGCATCCTCGTGCAGTGGGTCCACCGCGTGCGTCGCGCCCAGTTCCAGGGCGTGTTGGCGGGCATGCGCGCTGGGATCGATGGCGATCAGGCGCGCTGCCCCGGCAGCTTTGGCGACCATCAGACACAACAGCCCGATGCCGCCCACGCCAATGATCACGACGTCGTCTCCTACATGCATCTCGCTGTACTGGATGACGCCCTTCCAGGCGCCCGAGAGTGGTTCGCTGAGGCAGGCGGCGTCGAACGACAGGCCGGCCGGCTTATGGAACAAGCAACTCTCGCGCGTGCGCATGTACTCGGCGAAGGCGCCCGGCCAGATCTGGCGCATGCCATCCCCGCCGGTGGTGAAACCGTCCTCGCAATAATGACTGTGGCCCGCCCGGCACTGCGCACACAACCCGCACGAGCCGGTCGGCATGACGATCACTTCGTCACCCGGCTTGAAGTGCGCCACGCCCGGCCCGACCTCGTGGACCACGCCACTCGGCTCGTGGCCCGGGATGAAAGGGAACGTCACATTGCGCCGGATCCCCTTGATAGCCTTGTAATCGGTGGCGCAGATCCCGCACGACTTGATGCGCACGATCACGTCGCCCGTTTCCTGGGCCTGCGGCCGCGCCACCTGCTCCAATCTCAGATCGCCGAATCCGTGCAGCACCGCTGCCAGCATGGTATCCATCTCTGCTCCTCCTCTGAAGGAATTCAGTCCGTCGGGAAGACAGTCCCTCGCGAACGTTCGCTCTCCTGCGATGTCTGTTCTCCAATATAGCACCGCTTCGCTGGAAGGCCAATCCCTTTTGACGCGGCGCCCGGATGGTGGTACAAACCTACTTAGCCAAAGCGGAGCCGAAAACAATCAAACGACCCCCTTGCGCCCTGCGTGCCCTGGCGGTTCAATAACTCGTTTCTTGAAAGGAAGCTTCTCAATGTTTGATCCACGTCTCGAAGACCTGAAGCGTGCGAGCTCATCCTACTGGACCACCCGCATCGCCTCTCAGTTGGAGTACGCCCACCAGTTGTCCAGGCTGGCCGCTGGCGCGCACGATAGGCTGATCGAGGGGACCATCGCCGCCCTGGCCGAGCGCTGCGGCGAAGAGCCGATCACGAAAGCCGCGGCACTGAGCGCCGAGGCGCAGTTAGCGTCGTTGTCGGCCGAGGCCAAGCGCTATCGCCTGACCTGCGCCGGCCATGCCCACATTGACATGAACTGGATGTGGCGCTTTGACGAGACCGTCCAGGTCTGTCTGGATACGTTCCGCACCGTGCTCGATCTGATGCGCGACTTCCCGGATTTCAAGTTCTCGCAGTCCCAGGCGGCCGTCTACCGCATCGTCGAGGACTACGCGCCCGATATGCTGGACGAGATCCGGGCGCGGGTCAAGGAGGGACGCTGGGAAGTTACCGCCTCGACCTGGGTGGAGGCGGACAAGAACATGCCGAGCGGCGAAAGCATGGCCCGCCACATTCTCTACACCCGGCGTTACCTCAGCCGCCTGTTCGAGCTTGACCCGGATTCGCTGACCCTGGATTTTGAGCCGGATACCTTCGGCCACAGCCTCAACGTTCCGGAGATCCTGTCCGATGGCGGCATCAAATACTACTATCACTGCCGGGGTGACGAAGGGGAAAACCTGTACCGCTGGATAGCCCCGTCGGGGCGCTCGGTACTCTCCTACCGCGACCCGTTCTGGTACCTTGGGTCTGTCGAGCCGGCCATGGCCCTGTACGTGCCCGACTTCTGCCGGCGCTACGGCATGACCACCATGCTCAAGGTCTACGGCGTCGGGGACCACGGCGGCGGGCCCACCCGCCGTGACCTGGAGCGCATCACGGACATGAACGCCTGGCCGGTCTTCCCCAGCATCTGTTTCGGCAGCTTCGCCGGATATTTCGCAGAGGTCGAGCAGGTGGCCGCGCAGTTGCCAGAGGTCAGGGGCGAGCTAAACCCGATTTTCACGGGTTGCTATACCAGCCAGACGCGCATCAAAAGGGCCAATCATCTGGCCGAGAGCACACTTCACGAAGCCGAGGCATTCGGTGCCTGGGCCGCCCAGGTCGCAGACAGACAATATCCCGGGCCGGCGCTAGCCCGGGCCTGGCAGAACACGCTGTTCAACCAGTTCCACGACATCATCCCGGGATCTGGCACGGTCGACACCCGCGAGTACGCGCTGGGCCTGTTCCAGCAGACCATGGCTGTGGCCGTCAGCCAGCGGGCGCGCGCGCTGCAGGCTATCGCACAGCGGGTAGATACTGCGCGGCTCGTGGCGCCGACCGGCCGCGCCGTCGCGCCAGGCCAGGGCGACATCGCCGAGGGCGCCGGCGCCGGCTTCGGCATCGACGACTACCGGGTCACCCAGTCTTCGCATGCCGGCGACATGTCCCGCGTCTTCCACGTCTTCAACCCCTCCCCCGTGACCCGCCGGGAACCGGCCGAACTGGTGCTGTGGGACTGGAACGGCGATCTGAAGCGGCTGACCTGCCGCGACGAGCAGGATCACGTCGTGTCGCACCAGATCCTCGAGGGTGGCTGGCACGCCTACTGGGGACACCAGTACCTGCGCCTGCTGGTGGAGGCGACCGTCCCGGCCGGGGGCTACAGCACTTACACGATCAGAGAGGCCAGCGATGTTTCGTCGGCCTGGGACTTCCCGCGTGACCCGCGCGTCGAGGAATCCGACCAACTGGTGCTGGAAAACGAGTACCTGCGGGCCGAGTTCGACCCTGGCAACTTCGCGATCGTCGCGCTGCTTGACAAAACTAGCGACGAAACGCTGGTCGATCGCACGCGCCCGGGTGCGTTTTTCCGCTACATCGAGGAGGACGACCGGCGAGGCATGACCGCCTGGACCGTCGGGCGCCACATGGCCACCCGCAGCCTGGCTGGCGACGCGCGACTCTTAGCGGTGCAGCGCGGCGAGCTGCGCCAGTCGGTCACCTACGAGACACAGTTCGGCAACCGGTCCCGGTTAACAGTCACCGTGGCGCTGGATGCTGGCAGTCACCGGCTGGACATTGCGGCCGAGTGCGACTGGCAGGAGGCCGGCCGCAAAGGCGAGGGCGTACCGCAACTGAGCTTCTATCTGCCCTGCGCCTTCGGCGCGCCGGCCTACCGTTATGACGTGCCCTTCGGCGCGCTGGTGCGCCGGCCCGCGCACATGGACCTGCCGGCCACGAGCTGGGCACAGGCCGTGCGCACGGATGGCGGGCGCAGCAGCCTGGCGTTGATCACCCAAGGGACGCACGGTTTCCGGGGCGTTGACGACGCGCTCTCGGCGACCCTCATCCGCAGCTCCTACGACCCTGACCCCTATCCCGAGCTAGGCATCCACAAGATCCAGCTCGGCGTCCTGGTGTGCGAGGCCCAGGCCCCCAACGCCCGGCTGATCCAGGAAGCATACCATTGCAGCCATCCCCTGAGCGTCATCTCGGGCAACGTCCACCCCGGCGACCTGCCCGCGTGCGCCGGCTTCATGGCCATCGAATCGGGGAGCGTGGCCCTGTCGGCGGTCAAGCTGCCAGAGGATCGGGGCGACGCCAACACGCTGATCGTGCGCGTATACGAGACCGAGGGCCAGGAGACCGGCGCCACGCTGCGCTTCTTCCGCCCAGTCGTCGCAGCTCGCGTGCTCGACGTCAACGAGCGCCCGCTGCCTGACCCGGCCAACGCGCCACGCGTGGACGGTGAGCAGGTGACTTTGGCCGTCGGCCCCAACCGGGTCGCTACCCTGGAAGTCACCTTACAGGGCCCGGACTTGGCTAATGAGAAGCAGGTTCGCGACCTGTCCGGGGCCGTGCGCTAGCCTTTGATGCCCGTGAGCGCGATGCCCTGCACAAAGGTCTTCTGGAGGAAGAAGAAAAGCAAGACAACGGGCATCGTGATCAGCACGGATGCTGCCATCAGCAATTCCCATTGGGCGCCGTACTGCGAGCGGTACTGATAGATGCCCAGCGAAAGCGTGTAAAGGTTCTGGTTGCTGAGATAGATCAAGGGCCCGAGGTAGTCGCGCCAGCGGGCGATGAACTCGAAGATGGCCACGGTCGCCAGGGCAGGCCTGACCAATGGCAAGATCACCGATGCATAGATGCGCAACTCGCTCGCGCCGTCGATGCGCGCCGCTTCGGAGAGCTCCATCGGGATGGTCATGAAGAACTGCCGCAAGAGAAAGATGTAAAGCGCGCTGCCAAAGAAATGCGGCACGATCAGCGGCAGGAAGCCGCCGACCCAACCCAGGTTCTTGAAGACGAGAAAGAGCGGAATCAGGGTGACCTGGTAGGGCAGCATCAGAGTCGCTACGGTCAGGACGAAGAGAAAGTTCCGCCCCCGCCACGGAATGCGGGCCAGGCTGTACGCCACCAACGAACAGGAGAGCAGCTCGCCGAAAGTCGCCGCAAAGGCGATGATGAGCGTATTGCGCAGGTAAAGGAAGAAGTCGATGTAGGTGACGGCGGTCGGATAGTTGATCCAATTGGGCGGAATGGGCATCAGGATGGGCGGGTAGACGTAGATCATTGGCTTCGACTTCAGCGAGGTAGACAGCATCCAGAGAAACGGCAGCAAGAACAGGAAAGCCGCCGGAATGAGGGCGGCATGGATGAGAACGCTACGCGTAGTCTTCCGGATACGCTTCATGGACACGAACGTGCGCGACGCCTGCGCACGCTGTGGCATTTGCTCGGTCTGCGTTGCCATTGGTCGAATATCTCCCGCTACCTGGATACCAGGCACATTTGATGCAAACGTTCCATTACTGCTCGCCGCCCGAGTAGAAGACCCACAGGCGCGACGAGCGGAAGACAATACCTGTAATGACGAGAGTCGTCACGAATAGCAGCCACGCCAGGGCCGAGGCGTAGCCCATATTAAAATACTGGAACCCCTGCCTGAAAAGATTGATCGAGTAAAACAGCGTGCTGTTGGCAGGGAAGCCGGTGCCGCCGGTCATGATGTAGGGGATGGCAAAGAACTGTAACGCCCCGATAATCGAAGTGACCAGGTGGAAAAAGATCACGGGCGTGAGAATGGGGACCGTAATGTGCAAAAGCCGGCGGAAGAAACCGGCACCATCCACGTCGGCCGCGTCGTACAGGTCTTGCGGGACATCCTGTAAGCCGGCCAGGTAGAGGATGATCTGCTGCCCGATGATCCACAAAGCCAACAACACGAGCGTCGGCCGGGCCATCTGGGGACAGGTGAGCCAGCACAACCGGTAGATACCCAGCCATTGAAACGGTAAATTAGCCAGACCCGAGCCCGGCGTAAACAAGTAAATCCAGACCATCGCGAGGGCGACTTCTGGCACCAGAGTCGGCAAGAAATAAATAGTCCGATAGATCACCTGGCCCTTGATCTTCGCATTCAGCATCAGGGCCAGAGAAAAGGCAAAGAAGATCGCCAGCGGGATGGAAACAATGGCAAAATAAAGGGTGTTGTATATGGCGTCCCGGGTATCCTGGTCCTGGGTCAGCATCTGGACATAATTCGCAAAGCCAATCCAGACAGGGGGCTGAACCGCGTTGAACTTGGTGAAACTATAGTATGCCGAGGCGAGCGTGGGATAGATCCAGAAAATCAGCAGTCCCAGCAGCCAGGGTGTCGCGAACAGCAGACCATTGATGGTGTTGCGCGTAGTCTGGCGTATCCTGAAGCGGCGCCGGGGGGCGTCAATCGTGGTACTTGCCATGGGTTGCCTTTGTTATCCTAACAGTGTAAGGGCGCACGGTCGTTCGCCCTTGCGTCCGCGGATCCTTCCGGAGTAGGGGTGCGGAATCCTGCCCCCCTACTCCGCCATAGCTCAAGTACAAGTCAACCTGCCCGGCATGGGCAAGCGCGTACAGGTTTACGAGAAGAAGCCGGCGTCCTGCAGGGACTTGTTGATCGTCGTGTCAATGTCCGTCAGGGCCTGCAATGGCGTCTTCGTGCCGTGCGGGATCTCGTCCTGCAAAGCCTTCACCTGCAGATCCCACAGCTGGCTGCCGAACGGGATCGGCGGGCGGTTATGGGACACTGGCAGCAGATCCATGAAGACCTTGTGCAGCGGGTCAGCGCTGAAGTACGGGTCCTGGGCAGCGGTCTTGTTGGTCGGGATGTGGTAGGTATCCTTGCAGTACTTCAACATGCCTTCGGGGCCGCAGATGTACGAAATGAAATCAAAGGCGTTGGGGACGTCCTTGTAGCCCTTGGGCACCGCCCAGCTCCAGCCGCCGGCCCAACTGGCGAAGGGCGCCGGTCCGTCGGGACCCGGCAGCGGCACGACGCCGTAGTGGCCATCCGGCTTGAACTGCTTGGCCTGCGAGACCTTCCAGTCGCCACTGCAGATCGTCGCGAACTGTCCGGTCCAGAACCAGTCATTGGGACCATTGCAGGCCGCGCCGGCGCAAGCCGAGAGCATGGCGTCCAGGTTCTCAACGCCCCAGGTCGGGATCCAGGCCTTCATATACTCCATGGCCTTGACGTTGTTGGGGTTGGCAAAGGTGATCTTCTTGGTCGTGGCGTCCTGGAACTCGCCCTTGAACATGTAGCCCCAGGTGTAGAGCCACATCTGGTCGTAATACGGGTGCCAGCCGAACTGGGTCAACGTACCGTTGCTGCCCTTTACGTTCAGCTTGTCGACCCAGGCCTTAAAATCATCCAGAGTCTGCGGTGGCTTCTCCGGATCGAGACCGGCCTTCTGCACGACGTCCTTGTTGTACCAGAGGGCGCGCGTGTCAGTATCGAACGGCAGGGCGTAGACCTTATCCTTGAAGGTCGCCTCCTGCCAGGCGAATGGGAAGTACTGGTCGGCAGACACGCCCGCCGTCTTGGACTGATCGGTGATGTCTTGGAAGAACCCCTGATAGGCGTACTGCGGAACGGTGAATCGGTCGGCATAGTAGGCGGCCGGGGGAGTGCCGCCGGCCACGGCCGTGAGCAACTTCGGGTCGGACTGGCTGCCCTGCGTTTGCGCAATATAGACGAACGTGACCTTGTTGCCCTTGGTATTCTTGGCGTTGTAGTTGTCGATGATCGCCTTGGTGGAAGTCGCGGCAACATCGGTCATTTGTGTCCAGGCTTCCATGGTCGTGCCTGACGGAGCGGCGGCGGCGGCGGTTGGCGCTGCAGCTTGAGTCGGCGCCGCAGCCTGGGTCGGCGCGGGCGCCGCGGGGGCACTGGGAGCCGGAACCGGAGCGCACGCCGCCAACACTGTTGCACTCGCTGCGATGCCTGTGTACTGAAGGAACCGACGTCTCGAGAGTTTCTGCTTCATGCCTTTTCCTCCTAGTCAAACAGAGATGTGGATTAAAGAGAGAGTGTCAGACGAATTGTACGTAACTCCCACACAACGGAACGGACCGTTGTCGTACGCGGGGCTGGGCCGATCTCGACGACCATGGGAGGGCAATCACGTTCATCATGCTATGGGTACACATCAACTATCGAGCATTTGTCAACTCTGTACGAGGTTTATTGTACGGCCTCCTGCAGAGTTTGTCAATATCAAGAATTGTGGTGCAGGAATTCCAAATGTAGCTTTTTCTTTAAGGTTCTGTAAGTTTTCTCCAGCAGCCGCCAGTGCCAACGTGCGTTCACAAGACTCAAAAGGTCGTTCTCCGCCTTAATTTCGGCGTTCTGAGCCAACTGCAAAGGGTAGATTCGGCCTGGCGTCGCTTTACTGGGCGCAGGCAACTTTGATCCGCAGCTCCTTCGATCCGGACCCCTATCCGGAGGTGGGCATCCACAAGCTTCAGGCTGCCGTGTGCGCCGGAGCAGCCGTGGCCGAGAACCGCAAGTTGGCCGAGGCAGCGTTCGACTACAGTCACCCACTGAGCGTGATCTCCGGGACCATTCATTCGGGCGACCTGCCTGCGCAGGCAAGCTTTCTGGCCTTGGAGGCGCATCGCGGGACCTACACCTCGCAGGCCAAGACCAAGGCGGGCAACCGCCGCAGCGAATTGGGCCTGCGCGAGGCCGAGTTGTGGTGTGTCGCGGCCCGGGCGTTGGGTGGGTTTGAGATCCCGGTGACTGCCCTCGACGAAGCGTGGCGCACGCTTCTGCTGCACCAGTTCCATGACATCCTGCCCGGGTCCTCGATCCACCGGGTCTACGCCGAAGCGGAAGCCGCGCATACAGATATCGCGGCAACGGCCCGCACGGCAACGGCGCAGGCTTTGGCCAGCCTGACCGGCCAGGCTGAAGCCGTGACTGTGTTCAATTCCCTGTCGTGGCCGCGCCGGGCGCTGTTGTCCTTGCCCGCGGGCTTCCAGGGCGCGGCCGGGACGGCCGGGCAAGCGCTGCCGGTCCAGCCGGTGGACGGCAAGCTCATGGTCGAGGTGATGGTTCCATCCTGCGGCTGGACGACCGTCCGCCCGGACGAGGCCGTCAGCGCGCCACAGGAAGCGCCTGCCGCTAGCGCGGCGCGCGCCGGCAAGTACAGCCTGGAAAACGAATTCCTGCGCGTGGAGTTCAATGCACAAGGCGAGATCAGCAGCCTCTTCGACAAAGAAAGCGGGCTGGAGCTGGCCGCAGGACCGTGCAACAGTTTCCGCATGTACAAGGACGTGCCCAACTGGTTCGATGCCTGGGACATCGACAGCATGTACGAGCAGACCCCCGTCCCACTGGACGGCCCGGTGACGCTCGAAGTGATCGCCGGTGGTCCGTTGCTGGCCACGCTGCGCCTCTCCCGCCAGTTGCACGATTCGTGGCTGGTACAGGAAATCAGCCTGCGGCGGGGCAGCCGGCGCATCGAGTTCGCCACGACGGTGCAATGGCAGGAGAGCCACAAACTGCTCAAAGTGAACTTTCCCGTCAATATCCACGCCAACGAGGCCATTCACGAGATCCAGTTCGGCCACATCCGGCGGCCC
>JADGQF010000058.1 GCA_017882045.1 Anaerolineales bacterium | reverse complement strand
ATTCCAGTGCAAGGTACCACAAGGCGTTGGGTACAGCAACCACGAGGCATGCGGTCAGGGGGGCGATTCTACGGTTCTACGGTGGCAAAGTCAATGCGGATGCCCAACTCGCTTAGGCCGAGCCACAGGCCGGAAGGCAGTGTGTTGTCGGTAACCAGGCGCTGCAGTGTCGCGATCGGCGCAATCTGGCCAATGTCTTCCTGATCGAAGCGGGTGTGATCGACCAGCAGGATGATCTCACGGGCCGCCTGCAGCATCGCCTGCTTGATCGGCACCTCGTTGAGGTTGCTGCACGACAGCCCGAACCCGAGCGAGATGCCCGTCGCACCCAGGAAAAGTTTGTCGGCTCTCAGCTCGCGCAGCGCCACTTCAGCAGTCCGGCCAATCAGGGCATCTCCCGTCTGTTGCACGACTCCCCCGGTCAGCACCAGCGTCAGGCCGGCGCTCTTACGCAGGACCTCATAGGCGGCGCGCGAATTGGTGATGACCGTGATACCCTGTTGGGCCGCCAGTTCTTCGGCCAGCAAGGTATTGATCGGGCTGGAATCCAGGATGACGACTTCGCCAGGCTGGACCAGGTTGGCGGCTGTGCGGGCGATCTGCCCCTGCAGGGCCGCGATGCTCTCTTGCCGAAGCAGGGCCGCGTCGACCGCCTCGAATTCGATGCCCAGGCGACCGGCGTAGGCTTCCATGCAGGCGGCGAGGTTGCGGTACCACTCGTGCTCGCCAAAGGGTATGATAAAACCCAGGCGCTGCGGGAGGCGGGACCGGATCCTGGCGGTTTGTCCGTTAAAGTCGCAGGGCAGCGGCAGCGCCAGTTTCGCCTGGGCGGTCTGCCAGTTGAAGCCAGCATTGGCTCCCGCCGTGTAAAAATCGCTAAGGTTGGCTGAGGTCAGGACGGCGTGCGGGGTGATCAGCTGCACCGGCAGCGGTTCCCGCCGGTAGGCAGCCACCGCAGCTTCGATGCAAGTCGGCCCGACGATCTCCGGAAACATGGCCAGCCCCGCCCGCAGGTGGCTTTCCCGCCGCAGGGCCTGGCGCGAGGTTTCGCCTTCCAGGCCAAATGCCACCACCAGCAACGCATCGCGCGGCACCCCGCGCTCCTCACACGCGCGCAGGGCACCGAGCGCGCGGATATCGTTGACCCCGAAGACGATATTGATCTCCGGATGCACACCCAGAGCAGCCAGCGCCAGCTGGTAGGTGGTCTGCTCGGTTGCTTCGACGTGCAGCGAGAGGACCAGCTGCGCCTCGGGCAAGGTTTCGCGCAGCCCGCTCAGAAACCCACGGCTGCGCTCCTGAGCATGGACCAGGGGCGAGGTAAGATCCAGCACGGCAGCCCGTCCGGCGAAATGTTCGAGGGCAAAACGCGCGGCCCAGCGCCCCAACTCCGCCGCGCCGGCGAAGTTGTCTACCGCAACCACAGGCGCATGGCTGCCGTCGAACGGGGTCGATTCGGCGATGATCGGAATGCCGGCCCGCCGGGCCTGGTCGATAAGCAGGCGATCGACCGGGGGATCCACCGAAGGGGTGATGATAACGTCGACCCGGCCGGCCAAAATGGCGACGGAAGTCGCGGCGACGGAGTTGGCCGCAGACAGGCCACCGGCGGCCTCACCGCGCCCGGCGGCCGCGGGCGCCACCAGCGGCTCAGGCAAAGAGGCCCCACCATAAGTGCGGCGCAGCCGGCCCGCCTGGTCGAGCTGCTTCAGATCGCGGCGAATGGTCATCACCGAGACACCACACGCCTCACTCAGCTCTCTGACCGAGGCGAAACCCTTCCTCGCGAGAATCGCCAGGATCTGGAGCGTGCGCTCATTTACCGCCATCTCTCCCTCACGACCTGCGCTGTGCGGTTACTCCCCGGGACTTCTACCTCGGCCAGCAGCCCAAGGCCCAAGTATGCTTATCTTAGCGCAACAAAGGCGCGAAGTCAACAGGATGATCAAGATATCTGATCTAAGTAGCTCGTTTTCGGGCTTGACGCACCCTCCATGTTGTGCTACTATGCCCAGCTAGATCGTTTGGATGTGCTACATCAATCAAGTGGGCTGATTACAGGCTGACCGCCACCGCCCCCGCCGCCAGCAAGACCACAGTAGCGGATCGATCATACCCCAGGAATGCCTGGAGCTGGAGTAAGGTGAATGAACGCTGATCATCCGGCCACAGCCTGCTCACCCCTCGGCACGGTCGCGGGCGGCGACCGGCTGGTGCCCCTGCTGGACGGACGGCATGGGCGCTATGTGAACCTGGACAGCGCGGCGAGCACGCCGGCGCTGTGCGCTGTGCGTGATGGCGTCGTCGCCTTTCTGGAGTGGTATTCCAGTGTCCATCGCGGCGCCGGGTTCAAATCCCAGCTGGCCACGAAGGCGTATGATGATGCGCGCGCCATCGTGGCCGGTTTTTTTGGGGCCAACCTGCAAGATCGCACGGTCATCTTCGGCAAGAACACCACTGAGGCGCTCAACAAGCTTTCCTACCGGCTCCCCCTGCGCGCGGATGAGGTGATTCTTTCCAGCGTGCTCGAGCACCATTCGAATATGCTGCCCTGGCGCCTGCACGGCCGGGTTGAGCTCGTCGATTGCCGGGCGGACGGCGCCCTGGATCTCGACGCGCTGGCGGCCAGGCTGCGGCAGCGAGGGCCACGGGTGCGGCTGGTAGCGGTGACGGGCGCCTCGAACGTCACCGGCTGCATCTCACCGATTGCCTCCCTGGCCCGGCTGGCCCACGAGGCCGGGGCCGAACTCCTGGTCGATGGCGCGCAACTCGCCCCTCATCGTGCGATCGACATGCGGGCGCTGGATGATCCGGAACGGATCGACTACCTGGCGATCTCCGGCCACAAGCTGTACGCCCCCTTTGGCACGGGGGCCTTGATCGCCCCGCGCGCGCTGCTGAGCCGGGGTGTGCCGGAGTATGTGGGCGGCGGCCAGGTCGAGATGGTCACGCTCGACGATGTTCTTTGGAGCGCCCCACCCGACCGCGATGAAGCCGGATCGCCCAACGTGGTAGGCGCAGTCGCCTTCGCCCTCGCGCTGAAGGAGCTGGCACGGCTGGGCATGGAAAACGTGGCGGCGCACGAGATCTTCTTGACCCAATATGCGCTGAAACGCCTGGCGGCCGTGCCCGGCATCCGGCTGCTCGGAGACTGCGATCCGGCCCGCGCGGCCGGCCGCACCGGCGTTATCAGCTTTCTGCTGGCCGGCAAACCCAGCTTCATGGTGGCGGCCATCTTGAGCGCCGAGGCGGGCATCGGGGTGCGCGCCGGTTGCTTCTGCGCTCATCCTTACCTGCTGCGCCTGCTGGGGGTGTCCGCGGCGGAACAGGACCTGGTACTCCAGCAGATCCTGAACAACGACCGCTCTCATGTGCCGGGCGCGGTGCGAGCCAGCTTTGGCATCTACAGCACGTGTGACGACGTCGACGCGCTCGCAGACGCGTTGACGATGATCGCCGAGGATCGTTACCAGGGTGTATACGATCTGGACCTGCCCAGCGGCACCTACACCCCACGAGGCTTCGCGCCGGACTTCGCCGGCTACTTCTCGCTCAGCTAAGGATCGCCAAAAGAAGGAGGATCAGCAGAGGTGAATAAGATCGAACGCGTGCGCGCGGCCCTGGCAGGCCGCCCCACCGACCGCGTGCCTGCCAGCTTCTGGTATCACTTTCCGGCGGGCCAGAACCAGGGCTCCGCCTCAGTACAGTCGCATCTCGACTACTATCGCGCCGCCGGCCTGGACTACTTGAAGGTCATGAACGAACACCCCTACCAGGCCGGGGTCACGCTCAAGACCCCCGCGGACTGGCGGCACGTCCGGCCTGCGCCGCCCACGGCCCCGTTCCTGCAGCAGCAGTTGGACGAGGTCAAGCGCATCGTCGATGCCATCGGCGGCGAATGCCTGGTGATCACCACCATCTTCAACCCGTTCTCGTCGGCCGGCCATACCAGCGAGGACCTGGTGACCGAGCACCTCAAGGCCGACCCTCAGTCCGTCAACCAGGGGTTGGGCGCCGTGGCCGAGACGCTGGCCGCCTTCGCCGTCGCCTGCCTCGAGGCCGGGGCTGCGGGGATCTATTACTCGGCCCAGGGTGGCGAGCAGCAGCGGTTCACCGAGGAGGAGTTTTTACAATACATCAAGCCGCACGATCTCACCGTGCTGAACGCCATCCAGCACCTGGGTGAGTTCAACCTGGTGCACATCTGCAAGGACTACATCCGCCTGCCGTTATATGCCGATTACCCCGGCCACGCCTTCAACTGGGCTGCCACGAAGCACAACCTCAGCCTGAAAGAGGGACGCGACCTGTTTGGCCGGACCATCGTAGGCGGCATGGATGACCGCGGTGTGGTGGTCAACGGTACGCCCGAGGCCATCCGGGCAGCGGTCCGGGCCGTCATTGCCGACTTCGGCACTCAAGGCCTGATCCTGGGCGCGGACTGCACCTTCCCGACGGACATCCCGGTCGACAATATCCGCACCGCCGTAGAGGCGACTGCTCTCTAAAAGGATATTCTTAGATCACCCAAGGAGGAAAAGGCACAATGTCTCACAGGTTCCTATCGTACGTGTTCCTCATGGTCCTGGTGGGTGCGCTACTGGTCGGCTGCGCGGTCCCTGCGACCCCCGCCCCAGCCGCGCCGACGGCGCCGGCTGTTGCTCCTGCCGCCCAGGCGCCGGCCCCCACCGTGGCGCCGGCCGCGGCCGCATCGCCGGCTGCCACCGCGGCCGCCCAACCCACCGAGGCCCCCAAGGCTGCCGCGCCGGCGACCAAGGCCAAGTTCCCCCCGGGCAAGATGACCGGCTGGGGTTACGGACAGCCGGCTTTCTACGATCAATTCCTGAACGGCTTCATCCAGCGCAACCCTGATATCGCGGCCGGCGTGACCGTCGAGACGCTGCCGACCAAGGGCGAGGAAGAAGTGCGCACGAAGGCCATGCTGGCCATGACCTCGGGCACACCCAACGACCTGCCCGACTATCTCTCAACAGCCCCTGTCAGCATGCAGGCTATGGCCGACGCCGGCATTCTGCTGGACGTCACCCAGTACCTGGAGTCTTTCAAGGACAGGCTGGTGCCCGGCACGCTCGACCAGATGTACTACAAGGGTAAGCTCTGGTGCTTGCCACGCTCGTTGCGGCCTCAAATACTGTTCTACAACAAGGATATCTTCGACAAGTACAACATCGACCCGGCGGAGATGGCAACCTTCGAAGGCTACCTGGCCGTTGGCAAAAAACTGCGCGATGCCAGCAAGGGCGAGGTATTCCTGTCGTACGTGGATCCTAGTGACCGGACCTGGCGCTACTGGGGCCGCCGCGGCCTGATGCCGCAAGCCAACGCCCGCATCTGGGACGACCAGGGTAACGTGGTCATCGACCAGGATCCGGGCACCAAGGTGGCGTTGGGATATCTCGAGACGCTGCTCAAAGAAAAGCTGCTCTACAATTCGGCCATTCTGCAGCCTGCGCTGTACGAGGCGACTCGCCAGGGCAAGGTGGCCACCTACTACATCGGCGCCTTCTACGACGAGTTTACCCGGGCAAACCTGAGCGACATGGCCGGCAAGTGGCGTGTGATGAAGGCCCCGGTCTTCAAGGACATCGGCGTCGGCGGGGCGCCGGTGATCGAGATCCAATGCATCACCAACAAACCAAACGCGCCGTATGCCGACCTCTATAAAGCGATGTGGGAAGACTACAACTTCAATGCCCCAGCCCGCGAAGCCTGGACGACTGATATGGTGAACCAGAAGGGCGCCTACGGCAACCCGATCGCCAAGGAATTGCTGGTTCAGCCTTTCTGGAAGCAGCCCGAACCGTACTATGGCGGCCAGTCGTTCCGCGAATGGGAAGGCATCGGCCTGCAAAACCCGTCCGTAAACATGCGGGTCACCCAGAAGGACGCGGAAGCTGATACCATCATCACGGCTGAGGTCGAAAAAGTGGTCGCGGGCAACCAGACCATGGATCAGGCGATTGCCAACATGGGCAAGAACCTGCGGGACAAGATCGGCAAGGCCCCGGCCAAATAACCACCTGTGGCGGCAGCAGCACTGTGCTGCCGCGCAAGGCCTGGGTACACGTCAGGCTTCCGCAGCTGTCCCGGCTGTGGAAGCCTGACAGTATAGGAAGGATAAGAAGGGGGCGCGCGTGACATCACGAAGCCTACTAAGACGCATATGGAAGATGCGCTTTGCCTACATCTTCATCTCACCCTTCTACCTGCTGTTCCTGGTTTTTGGTGTCTTTCCCCTGCTCTGGTCGTTTTACCTGACCTTCCAGGATTGGAACGGCCTGTCGCCCATGTCCTTTATTGGCCTGGCCAACTACGGGGCGCTGTTGCGCGACAGCACGTTTTATGATGCGTTGCGCAATACCGCCCTATACTGGCTGGTGGACGCCACGCTGATCATCAGCCTGGCGCTGATGCTGGCGACGGTGCTGCAGACCCGCTGGCTGCGCGGTCGCGGCGCCTACCGGGTCATCGGGTTCCTGCCCTATGTCACAGCGACGGTGGCAGTGGGCCTGGTCTTCGGCATGGTCTTCGACCAGAACAGCGGCGTGCTCAACAGCCTGCTGAAAACCTTTGGCGTGCGGCCCTTGCCCTGGCTCAATAGCACGCAGCTATCAAAGATCCCGGTGATGGTGCTGGATGTGTGGCGAGCCACGCCCTGGTATATGCTGATCGTCTACTCGGGTCTGCAAGGGATCAATCCGGAGCTGTATGAGGCGGCGACGGTAGATGGGGCGTCCGCGCTGCAACGTTTCTTTTCGGTCACGATCCCCAGCATCGCGCCGATCCTCTTCTTTTGCTTTATCACCCAAACGATTGATTCGTTTCGGCTTTTTGCCGAGCCGTATATCCTCACCGGCGGCGGGCCGGGTTCGTCTTCGCTCTCGATCGTACAGTACCTCTACCGAACCGGGTTCACGATCTTCAAGCTGGGCTACGCCGCCACCATCGGCTACGCCTTGACTTTCATCCTGTTCGCGATCTCAGCCGCCCAGGTGATTGCCCTGCGCGGGCAGGGCGGTGTTTCAGAGGCAGGTGCCGAATGACCACGATCCACGTGCAGAAAACGGCCAGGATACACGTACGACCGCGCGGGCCCGGGCAGCCAGGCGTTGCCCGCCGGCTGCTCTACGTGTTCGTAGCCGTGTGGTGCATGATCGCCCTCTTTCCCCTGCTGTGGATGGCCAGCACCTCGCTCAAGCCGGTGACCGAGCCGATCGGCGGCCTGGGGGCGATGCTGCCTAAGGCGCCGACCCTGGCCAATTACGCCCGGGTTTCGGAGGTGTTGCCCCTGGCCCGCAACACGTTGAACAGCCTCATCGTGGCCAGCCTGGGTACCGTGATCACGGTCTTTCTGTGTTCGCTGGCCGGCTTTGCCTTTGCGAAGTACAACTTTCCCGGCAAGAACGCGCTCTTCTATCTCTTGCTTGCCACGATGATGATCCCGGTCGAAGCGGGCATTGTGCCCACGTTCATCATCATGCGCCGGCTGGGCTGGATCAACACCTACCAGGCGCTCATCGTGCCCCGCGCGGCCACGGCTATCGGCATCTTCTACCTGCGCCAGTATATCGTCAGCTACCCCAGCGAACTGATTGAACAAGGGCGCATTGACGGCTGCAGTGAATTCCGCATCTACTGGCAACTGGTCATGCCGGTCGTGGCGCCGGCCCTGGCCGCCTGGGGCTCCCTGGCCTTCATCGCCCGTTGGAACGACTTTATGCTGCCGCTGCTGCTCATGCGCTCCAAGGACATGTACACCCTGATGGTGGCCATTTCGGTGCTGCCGGTCAGCGAAGGTCTCTCGACGCCGTGGCCGATCATCATGGCCGGGACCTGCGTGGCAGTGTTCCCGTTGATCCTGATCTACCTGGTGCTGCAACGGTTCCAGGTGGCAGGGCTGGCGTTGGGCGCCGTGAAAGGCTAGACGACGCAGCCGATGTCCCAAACCCGTCACGCTAACTGGGCGAAAAGAGCGGGTTATTCGTCGCGCGTGGTATAATCTGGCGGTTTGAGTGCAATCGGCGGTTTGACCGCAAACCGCGATATGAGCGACAACCAGGGAAGGATCAGCATGCACATCATCGACTTACGCAGCGATACGATCACGAAGCCGAGCGCCGCCATGCGTGTGGCGATGGCCGAGGCCGAGGTGGGGGACGACGTCTTTGGCGACGATCCGACCGTCAACCGCCTGGAGGCGTTGTCGGCCGCTCTCATGGGCAAAGAGGCCGGGCTGTTCGTGGCTTCCGGCACGATGGGTAACCTGGTCAGCCTGCTGGCCCAATGCGGGCGCGGCGACGAGGTGATCCTGGGCGACCAGGCGCACACTTTCGTCAACGAGCAGGGCGGGATGGCCGCGCTGGGGGGCATCCTGCCGCACACGATTCGCAACTGTCCTGACGGTACGCTGGACCTGGCCGAAGTTGAGGGTGCGATCCGGGGCGACAACATTCACTACCCGCGCACGCGCCTGGTTACCGTCGAAAACACGCAGAACCTGTGCGGCGGCAACCCGCTGACCCCGGCATACATGCACCAACTGGGGGCGCTGGCGCGCCGGCGCGGCCTGCGCCTGCACGTCGACGGGGCGCGCATCTTCAACGCCGCGGTCGCGCTGGGCGTCGACGTCAAAGAGCTGGTCGCCGACGCCGACACGCTCACCTTCTGCCTGAGCAAGGGCCTGGGCGCGCCGGTAGGCTCGGTGGTGTGTGGTGACAGGGCGTTCATCGCCGAGGCCCGGCGGGCGCGCAAGGTGCTGGGCGGGGGCATGCGCCAGGCGGGGATACTGGCCGCGGCCGGCATCTACGCGCTGGAGAACAACGTCGGGCGCCTGGCCGAGGACCACTGCAACGCGGCCGCCCTGGAAGCCGGCCTGTCGGCGCTGCCCGGCATCCGGCCCGAGCCGGTGCAAGTGCGCACGGATATTCTTTACATAACGATTGAGCGGCCGGGCCTGAGCGGCGGGCAGCTGGCGGCGAACCTGGGCGAGCGTGGCGTGCTCATCACGTCCTCCGGCCCGAAGCGCGTGCGCGCGGTGACCAATTACCACGCCACGGCGGAAGATATGCCGCTGGTCGTCCGGGCCTTCCGGGAAGCGCTGGCCTAGGCACAGCTTCGTTTTGAGTTTTCCGCAGGAGCTGTCTTTGGACCAACTTTCAGCGGTGCAGCAGGTCGCACGCGCCGTGCGCGAGAATGTGGAGCGGGTCATCGTGGGCAAGGCAGAGGCGGTGGAGCTACTGCTGGCCGCGCTGCTGTGTGAGGGTCACGTGCTGCTGGAGGACGTGCCCGGCATAGGCAAGACCACGCTGGCCAAGGCGCTGGCGCGCTCGCTGGGGTGCTCGTTCCAGCGCATCCAGTTCACGCCGGATCTACTGCCTTCGGATATCACGGGCGTAAGCGTATTCAACCAGAAGAGCGGCGAGTTCGAGTACCGGCCCGGCCCGCTGATCGCGCAGATCGTGCTGGCCGACGAGATCAACCGGGCCGGTCCGCGCACGCAGGCCGCCCTTCTGGAGGCGATGGAAGAGCGCCAGGTGACGGTGGACGGCGTGACGCGCCCGCTGCCGCGCCCCTTCCTCGTCCTGGCGACACAGAACCCGGTCGAGCTGGAAGGCACATTCCCGCTGCCCGAGGCTCAGGTCGATCGTTTCCTGATGCGGCTGGCGATCGGCTATCCGGAGGAAGGGGAGGAGCGGGCCATCCTGCGCCGCTTCCGCGCCGCCAACCCGTTGGCCGATCTTCAGCCCGTTGCCGGCGCGGCCGCAATCCTGGCCCCGCAAGCCGCCGTGCGCGAGGTCTTCGTGCATCCGGCCATCGAGGAGTATATCGTGCGCGTAGCGCGCGCGACGCGCAGCCACGCGGGGGTGCAGCTTGGCGCCTCGCCGCGCGGCTCGCTGGCGCTCTACCGCACTGCCCAGGCCCGGGCGGCGATCGAGGGGCGCGCGTTCGTGCTGCCCGACGACGTCAAGGCGGTGGCGGGCCCGGTGCTGATCCACCGCATCCTCACGACCAGCCAGGCACGCGTGCGCGGGCGCGCGGCCGGCGACGTGCTGGCGGAGGTGCTGGCGCTAGTGCCGGTGCCGGTCGAAGAAACGTGGGCGGTGGAGGCAGGATGAAGGGCGGAGGCCGTCAGAAGCCGCCAGAAGCCGCAATGGCATTGGTCTGATGTGACTAAGGGTCTCAACACGCTCGCGGTGGTCCTCCTCATCGCCGGCATCCTCATGCGCAACCCGCTGCTGTTCTTGCTCGCGGTGCTGCTGGGGTTGGTGGCGGGGCTCAGCGCGCTGTGGGACCGCTATGCGCTGGCCGAGGTGAGTTACACGCGCCGGCTCGCCGTCACGCGCCTGTTTGCCGGCGACGAGACGGACGTGACGGTGGAAGTCGTCAACGCCAAGCCGCTGCCCCTGGCCTGGCTCAAGGTCGAGGACGAGTGGCCCGGCGAGATTGAGATGATCAAGGGCAGGCTGCTGCGCTCCTACAAGCCGACCCGGCGCCTGTTGCACGTGTTGCTGTCGCTACGTTTCTACGAGCGCGTGCGCAAGCACTACCGGCTGCGGGCCACCCAGCGCGGGGCGTTTCAGTTTGGCCCGGCGCTGGTCAGCTCAGGCGACATGTTTGGCTTTCGCGTGCAGGAGCGGCTCTACGACGGGCGGGACTGGTTGACCGTCTATCCGCGGGTGGTGCCGGTCGGGGCGCTGGGCTTGCCCGCGGCCCATCCTTTTGGCGACCTCAAAACGGCGCGGCGCATCAGCGACGACCCGTTGCGGGTGACGGGCGTGCGCCCCTACGTGGCGGGGGATTCGCCGCGCAGCTTGCACTGGAAGGCGACCGCCCGGCGGGGAGAGTTGCAGACCAAGGTATTCGATCCGGGCGCGGTGCGCAGCGCAGCGGTGTTCGTCGACCTGCGCACCGTGCACGGTTTCCCCGGCGTTGTCCCAGAGTACCTGGAACTGGCGATCACAGCCGGCGCCTCGGTGGCGCGCTGCCTGCTGGATGCCCGGGAGGCAGTTGGGTTATATGTCAACGGGGCGCGACGCAACGAGGCCGGCCTGGTGCGCCTGCCTCCCTCGCGCCGGCCCGCTCAATGGACGGATATGTTGGAGTCACTGGCCTGGCTGAGCGGCATGGCGATGGTGTCGCTGGAAACCTGCCTGCGCGCCGAGGCGCTCTCCTTGCCCTACGGAGCCGAGGTGGTCGCCGTATCGGCTTTGCTCAGCGAAGGCTTGCTGGCCGCGCTGCTGGATCTGCAGCGCGCCGGCCACCCCGTCGCACTGCTGGCCATCGACGACGACCCGCCGCCGGCCCTGCCCGACGGCCTGCGCGCTTACTGGATCGGCGGCCGTGAGGCGTGGAATCATCTGTCGGGAATCGAGCTGCACAGTGACCGCTAGACCTGCTACCGCGCGGGAGGCCGTGGCGCCCCGCACCTGGCGTTGGATCGACGATGGCCTGCTGCCCTACGCCCTGGCGCTGACGCGCGCGACCTGGATCTGGCTGCTGATTCACGTCTGGTCGGCTTTGCTGCAGCCGGAGCGCGGCGACATGCTCTCGCCGCCGCTGATCGCCGGCCTGTTGCTGGGTGGGACTGTGGCTGCGCAGCTGGCTGCGCAGCTACCCGGTTACCGCGCCAGGCGCGCCGGGTCGGGCCTGCTCCTGGTCGCCGGCGGGGGGCTGCTTGGGGTGGCGCTGGCGCTCTACCTGGCATTCGGCCCCAACTATGCCCCCTGGGATGCGCGCTGGCTGCCCGCACTTTTCAGCATCCCGCTGGCGACGCTTTTCACCGTGGCCATCGCCACCTGGCTCTGGACCTGGGGCGTGCTGGCAGGGCGCGCGCGGCTTTACTACGACGTCTACGCGCACAACTTCGCGCTGGGTGTCGGCGGGCTGGCGTTGGCGGTCGCGCTGGCCTATGGGACACACATTATCCCGGCCGTCCAGGCCGTGGAGTGCGCGCTGCTGTTTTTCGCACTGGGCCTGGGCATCCTCGCGATCGCCAGCGTGCAAAGCACGCGCCAGATTGAGCGCCGGCGCAGCGAACAATCGTTCAAGCTAAGCCGCTACTGGCTGGGGATGGTCGCGGTGGTCATCGGCGCGCTGCTTTTGGCCGGGCTGCTGCTGGCCCAGCTTTTCACGCCGGGCGCCATCCAGTATATCCTGGCTGGGCTGGGGTTGGTGGTTGACCTGCTGGCGCGTGTCCTGATGTTGGTGGTGTTCGCGGTCAGCTACCCGTTGTTCATGCTTTACGACTTGATCAGGCGCCTGATCGGGCCACTGGACGTGAAGGCGCAGCTACCGCAGATCGTAGCGCCGGTGTCGCTGGCCGATCAGTTCAAGGATATGCAGCAGGCGCCGCCGGCGGTCTCCCCCGGGTTGTACCTGGCGCTGCGCATCGTCGCCGGGTTACTGGTCGCCGCGGCGGTCCTGATTGTGTTCGTGCTCGCCTACCGGCGGCTGCTCACCGTAAGCGATGGCGAGGAAGAGGTGGATGAGACGCGCGAACTCATCCTGTCGGCCGACCTGTTGAAGGCGCAGCTTGCCCACCTCTTCGCCGGCGGCAGGGAGGGTGCGCGCAGCCGGCCGTTCGTGATTGTGGCGGGGAATGACCCTGCTGCCCAGGTGAGGCGCACTTACCAGACCCTGCTCGGCTGGGCGGCCGCGCAGGGTCTGCCGCGCCAACCGGGGGTGACGCCGGCCGAGTACGCGGCCGTGTTAAGTCGTGCCCGGCCTGCGGACGCCGACGCCATCGCCGCGATCACGCGGGTTTATATCGAGGCCCGCTACGGCGGCGTCCCGGTGTCGCCGGCCAGCGCGGAGAGCGCGGCCCTGGCCTGGCAGGAGATCATGGCAACCACGCAGAACCTTGAAGCGCACTCATCGCCAAATGGGCGCTTGTCGCGGACGGGTGGGCGGGGTAGAATAGGGCGTGTAAGGGAGTAGAGGAGCCGCAATCGTCAAGGCGCCGCCGGGCATACGCTGCGGGCGGCCACTGACCGGGAGGATAGTCATGCTGCAGGCGCGTATCGAAGAGTTGGATGCCAGGCGGCTGGTTTTCTGGGCCGCCACCCTGTCGATCGGCGGCGGCCTCGTGCACGCGTTGGCGACCGGCGAGCACCTGGCCGAGTGGTGGGGCTACGGGGTCTTCTTCATTTTCGCCGCCCTGGCACAGATCTGCTGTGGGCTGATCTACTTCATCCAGCCCTGGCGCTACGATGAGACCGGCGGCAGCCGCAGCGACGAGGAGGCCGCGCCCTATGGCCGGCCCTGGTTCCTGGCCGGCATAGCCGGCAACTCGGCCATCATCCTGCTGTTCCTCATCACGCGCACCGTCGGCATTCCCTTCTTTGGCCCCGGCGCAGGTGGTGTCGAGCCACTGACCCTGCTCGGCGTACTCTCAGTGATTATAGAGTCCGGCATCGTGGCCAGCCTGGCGCTGGCGGTGCGGTCGCTGGACCAGAAGGGAACGAAGGTGGCGCGCTGACCCGGTGACTCATGGCATAAGCTCTGCACCAGGGAGATCCGCAGCGAAGGCGCCACTATTCTGATTGCACAAACGTGGGGCCGGTGCTAAACTGTAGGCCGGATTCCCAAACAGGGAGGGAGAGGATGCTGGAAGATGAAAAGGGGGAGGGCAGCGCGTTGGCGATAGAGACCAGTGGGCTGACCCGTGTCTATAAGGTGGGCCCGCACGACGTGCTGGCCCTGCGGGGCGTGAGCCTGACGGTCGACGCGGGGTGTTTCGTGGCGCTCAAGGGTCGCTCGGGCAGCGGCAAGACCACTCTGCTGAACTGCATCGGCGGGCTGGACCGGCCGACGGCGGGCAGCGTCAGCATCTTCGGCCGCGAACTGCTCAAGATGAGCGAGCGGGAATTGACCCGCTGGCGCCGCGAGCAGGTCGGTTTCGTGTTTCAGTCGTTCGCGCTTTTGCCCACCCTCTCCGCTTTCGAGAATGTGGAACTGATGCCCCGCATGGCCGGGCGCCGGCGCCGGGAGTGCAACCAGCGCACCGAGAGCAGCCTGGACCTGGTGGGCCTGCGCAAGTGGATGCACCACCGCCCGTATGAGATGTCGGGCGGTCAGCAGCAGCGTGTGGCGATCGCCCGGGCGCTTGCCAACGGTCCCCGGCTTATCCTGGCGGACGAACCCACCGGCGAGCTCGATAGCTCCACCGCGCGCGATATCCTCGGCATCTTCCAGCGCATCGTGCGTGAACAGCAAGTCACCGTGCTGATGGTCTCGCACGACTCCCTGGTCGACGAATTCGCCGACCGCGTCTACCACCTCGCCGACGGCCAGATCATCGACTGAGTTTTCCCATCCATGGCCAATCCAGGTTGGCCAGCTACTTCGGTGCGTTTTGCTCCCCTGCTGTTTGCCCTTCTGATCCCGGCCGAGGCTAGCGCGCGCCGCAGGCCTGCAGGCAGGCCTGCATATGGCCGCGCGACTCGGCGGCGATGACGGCGCATTGGACCAGGCTGTAGTCGCGCGCGCCGATGATCTCCAGATCCACCGGCCCGGCATAACCGTGCTCGTGCAGCACCCGGATGTAGCCCACCAGGTCGATATCGCCGCGGCCATTGGCCTGCAACTCTGGCCGGCCCGGCCCCTGTTGGCGCCCCTTACAGTCCCGGATGTGGACGTGCTTGACCCGCCCAATCACCGCGGCCAGGGCTTCGACCGGGTTCTCGCCCGCGCGGTAGATGTGCGACGGGTCCATGTCGATGCCGAAAGCCGGCGAGGTGACCGCCGCCATCAGCTGCAGGGTCGTGGGGGTGTTGTCGATCGCCGCGCCCACGTGGGCCTTGACGCACAGGGTCACGCCGTAGCGCTCGGCCATCTGCGTCAGGCGCCCAATCGAGTCGATCGACCGCTGCCGCTCGTCCGCAGCGCCGCTTTTCCCGCCCGGTCCGCAGTTGATCAGCGGGATGCCGCTCTCGACTGCGGCCTGGAAAGCCGTCTCCATGACCGCCGGGTCCTGCGAGGGCTGCTCCATGGCCAGTAACTCCAGCCTGTAGGCCTGCGCCAGCCGCTTGATCTCCGGCGCAACCGCGCGCCACGAGTCCAGCGTCAGGTGCCGGCTCATGCCGTCGATCGCCGAAACCTCGATCCCGTCATAGCCGGCCAGAGCGATGTGCTTGAAGGCGGTCTCCATATCGAAGCCGCCAAACAGAACTGAGTTAGCGCCTAGTTTCATCGATCCTCCAGTCTCTAAGCCTTCCCTAAGGCTTGCCACGTGGTTAGTGAACGCAGACGACGGTCTGCGTTTCGAGCGATTCGATGGCGGCTTGCAGGACTTTCTGAGCCGCGAGACCGTCGGCGCCGGAGCCGTCGATCTGCTCCGGCGGCACGCCTTCGCTCACCTGCTCGAGAAAGCGGTGAATGCGGTTGCGGAACGTGTCCTCGAAATCGCGCATGCCGCCGAAAACCGGGTTGGTGTAGACCCGCTTGACCAGGTCCCCGGCGGGGTAGAGCGTCGCCTCGCGCCACATGTCGTCGATGATCAGACGCCCGCCCGTCCCCCCGACCTCACAGCGTTCCATCGGGTGGCCGCGCTGGATCTCATAGGAGGCAGTCAACCCGCCGACCGCGCCGTTCTTGAAGCGCATGCTGAAGTGGGCGGTCGTCCAGATGGTACGCTGCGGCGAGTGCGTGGCAAAGCACTGCACGGCCTCGATGTCGCCCCCGAAGTGGCGCATCACGTCGACCGTGTGCGGGTTGAGCGCCTTGATCATGAAGTAGGGCGAGCTTTCGGCCGGGTTCATGATCCACATGCTCATGTTGATGAAGAGCAGATGCCCCAGGCGGCCCTCGTTCTGCCACTGTTTGGCGACATAGGCGGCAGGCGTGAAGCGGTGGTTGAGGTCGATGCCGTAGCAGAGCCCCAGCGCGCGTGCCCGCGCCACCATCTCCTCGGCCCGCGCGATCTCATTGCAGATCGGCTTCTCGCCCAACACGTGGCAGCCCGCCTCCAACGCCTGCAGGGTGGGCAGGTAGTGGTCGCTGCCGTACTCGTAGCCGCCGGTGGCCACGCTGCACAGGTCCGGGCGCAGCGCAGCCAGCATTTGCCGGGCATCATAGAAAGCCGGCACGCCCAGCCGGGCTGCCGCCGCATCCGCCCGCTCGCGCACGATATCGCAGACGCCCACGAGTTGCGCCAGTGGGTCGGAGGCGTAGATATCGGCGTGCCGGTTACCGATCGGCCCCAGGCCGATGACACACACTCTAAGCATATTGTCCCTCGTATCCATACTCGCGCATGGCCGGCGCGAAGAAATCGTAGTAATTGGTCCCTCCCTCCAGCTTCCAGCGGTCCACCGCCTCCGGGCGGACGGGGATCTTGAACAACTTGAGGCCCAGGAAGTCCTCCAGGCGGGCCAGGGTCTCGTCCTGGCGCAGCACGAAGTCCTCAAAGCATACTTCGAGCCAGTGCCGCGGCTGGGCGGTGGCCTTGACCAGGTCGTACTGGTATTTCCAGGAGATCGCCCGGCGCAGGCGCACATCCTCGGTGGCTGGGTACGGGACGCCGAAGTCCGCCAGGTTGTCGGTCAGGTGCCGGCCCAGGATGCAATCGCGGGGGTTGCGGATCCAGAAGATGTAGCGGGCGTCGGGGAACAGGCGGCTGATCCACGGATAGACCAGGGTCGTTTCCGGGATCTTCCAGCCCTTGTGCGGCGCCGGGCTCTCCTCGACCGAGCGCAAGTAGCGATGTACCAGGTCGGTGAACTCCGCCGGGATCGGCAGGCTCGCGAGGCGGCTCCAGTCCCAGTTCAACCCGCCGCGCCACTCGACGGCACGCGCGAGGACGCGGCAGGCCGCGTACATGTCGTCCGGCGGCAGCAGGTCGCCGGAGACGTTGAGGGGACTGCCCATGAATACGCCGCTGGCGGCCAGGGTATGCGATATGGCGCGCGTGCCGGAGTGGCCGCGGCCGACGATGGTGATCAGAGACGTGCCTGGCATGGTTATGTGTTATGCCCTTTCCGCTACAGCGTGACGACCGAGCCCTTTTCCCAGGATTCGATGCATGCCTCGATGATGAGCTGGGCCTTGAGGGCTTCTTCGCCGGAGCCCTCGATCTCTTCGGGTTTGGCGCCGGCCAGGTTCTGCTCGACCCAGCGACCGATGCGGCTGGCGAAGGTTTCGCCGAAGCCCATCATCCCGCCGAGGTAATCGTAGGTTTCCATCTCCATCGAGCGGCGCGGGTAGAACGTGAGGTGCTCGCAGGCGTCGAGCAGGACAAAGCGTGCCTCGGAGCCGACCACCTCCAGGGTTTCCAGCCCATAGCTGCCGCCCGCCTCATAGCTGCCCGTCAGGTGACCCAGGATCCCGTTCTTGAACAGCAGGTTGACCTGGACGTTGGACCAGCACACCCGTCGTCCATTGGGGCCATCGGGGCGCGGGCCGCGCTTGAAGAAGGCCTGCACCTGGGCGACATCGCCGGCGTAGTAGCGCATGACGTCCAGCGAGTGCGGATGGAGGGCCCGGATGTGGAACCAGGGGGAGGTCTCGTTGGGGTTGTTAATCCACATGGTCATATTGATCATGTTCAGCTCGCCCAGCCGGCCCGCCGTGACCCACTCCCTGGCGCGCAGCGCGGCGGGCGTGAAGCGGTGGTTGAGGTTGATGCCGTAGCGCAGGTTCTTCTGCCTGGCCAGCGCGACCATCTCGGCGGCCTTGCGGGCAGCGTTGGAGATCGGTTTCTCGCCCAGCACGGGAATGCCCGCCCCCAGCAGCTCCATTGTCGGCGTGTAGTGGTCGCCGCCGTTCTCCGTGCCCGCGGTCGCCATGCTGGCCGCGTCGATGCGGATGCCGCTGGCCAGCATCTCCTTAACGGAGTAGAAGCCCTGGCAGCCGTACTTCTCGGCCGCGCGGTCCGAACGCTCTTTGATGATGTCACAGACGGCGACGATCTCCACGTCCGGGCGTTTCTGGTAGACGCCGCCGTGCACATTGCCGATGTTGCCGACGCCGACAATGGCGACTTTGAGAGACATGTAGTTCTCCTCCTCCGATCGGTTATTGCCTCGACTCCGCCTGCAGCTGCGCGGCCTGCTGCGGATCGCCGATGTGCAGGGTGTCGTAGGCTTGTTGCGAGCTGGTGAACGAACCTACGCCCTCGTGCCCGTGCCAGTCGCCCTGGTGGTGGATGGGGTCCTGCAGGCCGGTTTCTTGCTCGCGACGCGCCACCCAGGCCCCCATGCGCCCCTTGAGCAGGGCCACCACGTCAGGGCAGGCATCGGCCAGGTTGTTATTCTCTTGCGGGTCCTCGATCAGGTTGTACAGCTCGACGGGCGGCTTGAAGTGGAAATCCGGCTCCAACGCGTGGATCAGCTTCCACTGCGGCGTGCGCCAGCCGTGCTTGCGCATCCAGGTCGCCTCGGTGATGTAAGTCTCCGGCTCCACTTCGCGCGACTGGCCGAACATCCACGGCGTCAGACTGCGGCCGTCGAACTTGATTCTGGTGCGGACGTTCATCAGATCCAGGATGGTGGGCGTGATGTCTTTCATGTAGCACTGCTGATCGATCATCATGTCATTAGGTACATGGCCCGGCCATACGAAAGCGAGTGGTATGTGCAGCGTTGGCTCATACAGGCCATGGTGATCGAAGTAACAACCATGATCGTAGAGCGTTTCGCCGTGATCGG